>MKRK01000020.1:27168-27676 GCA_001896915.1 Clostridiales bacterium 43-6 | reverse complement strand
CGGTCATCATCAACAATGGGTTCTTTCAGTGCTGTGATTCTGGTGTTGCCCGGCAGATGACCCTGCGACATGGGTGTTGCATTATCTATGATCATCCCTGAGTGATGTAGCAGACGTTTTACGATGTCGATTGCATGTTGTGGGCTGTAAAAATGTTCGGCAGATTTTTCAATATGACCGTCAACATAAGTGATGGCAATATCATCCCATCCGTTTACGTTGATTTCCTCAATATCATCGCGACCGAGAAACTGGGTCAATACCGAGTATTCAGCCATTTCTCCATACAACTTATTTACCAAGTCAATATGGAATATGCCGGGAACCATATACTCCTGATCCCGTAGGTATTTTTCAGTATAGGTCTTAATTTGAGGATATTTTGATTTTTCAGTGAGTGCCGCTGCATAATGAGATGATATATATTCCTGCACCAATCGGAGCAGCGGCACAAATTCGATGGTACGCTCCATAATTATTACACCACCCTGTTGCTTATCTGGGCGAT
>MKRK01000020.1:16251-27031 GCA_001896915.1 Clostridiales bacterium 43-6 | reverse complement strand
AATCCTTATCCCTGATGCACATAACCTTAATGCCACGGTCGGCAATTGAGCCAAACAAGTCGGTATGGGATGAATAATATGCCATACACTTTAAATCGGGTGTAATCATCTGGACAACATAATCTGCCTGCTTGACAGCCATTTGTGAAATCAGATCATCGTCACCTGAGCAGTCCACCACAGTGAAATCGGCAATATCTTTCATTGCAGAAAACAAAGATAAAACTTTATCTTCGGTGGGTCGTGGGTAGGAAAATTGATTTTCACCTGCCTTATAGCCGAGAAATCCAAAATTCAGCATTGTTTTAACAGTGACCAGCTGCTTCATCAGATCATCCCTGCAAATATCGGTTCGGTCAAGTGCTTTACCAACGGAATATAAATCTGATTCCTTGCAGTGTGGAAAAATGTATGCCAATGACGGGACACTCATGTCCGGTGACAAAAACAGTACCGACCCTTTTTTTCCGTAATACAACTCCTGTGCTAATTTCAGCGCGGCAGTTGTTTTGCCGCTGTCAGGGGAACCACAGACTGCGATCATTTTACTCATGTTCGGTTCCTCCCGTTCTGTTTTCCGCAACAATCTGAGCCGGCTCATTCGTTCCCGACTTTACTGTGCCAGCCTTTACTTTGGTAAGATACTCGTTTTCAGCATCCAAAAACTTTTGGGCTGTCGCATTATCACCGCGATAAATCAAAGCCGCCTGCATTGTTGAATCGGGTTCATATCCGGCTAATTGTTTTGCCTGTTCAGTGCTTACTAAGAGCGTAATCGTGGAAGGAAGCTCATAACTTCCATCATCGTTTGCTTTTACGGAATCCTTATCAACCCCTCCCGCCGTGGTTGTCGTAATCACTTTGACATACTTCAGCTCACCGGGAATGACAGTATCTTTGGTGTCCTTATTTGTTACAAGAATACTGACAGTATCACCGTTTTGGAGTTTACCGGATAATCCTGCGGCAAATGAATCAATGGTGATGCTGATTGCCATCTGACTTCCGTTCAATTTGCTGAATATATCATCAGCGGTATTTGCTTCATCGGTTAATTTAGTTTTAGTAAAGAAATCGCCGGCAAATAGATTGGAAACGGCATATTTCCCTATGACTGCTGATTTCTCCGATATTGTACCTTTGGGAATGGCAGTTTTGGAGACTTCGACGGTTTCGATTTGTGCGTCACTTATTTGATTTCCTTGTTTCACATGCAGGAATTTTGTTCCCTGTAAGGTTTCGACTCTTGAAAACTCAATTTTGGATCCATTACGACCTAAAATTCCGGTTGCTAATAGCTCATCTTTCCAGTCAGTATGCTTTGCGGTGTTATCCTCAAGGTCGGAAACATCATCAAGAGGTTTAACGACTGGTGCAGGGAGAGCTTCGACAGTGAAAGGCCCTGTGATACGTACTTTTGTTTTGTCAATCTCCGGCTGATCGTAAAGTGTTTCAGTTGCCGATGGTTCATTGTTGGCGATTGAGCCAAGCGTTACATGAGGAGCTGTTTTATAAACAAATCCGCTGCCAACTCCTTGTTCAGGATGAGCAAGCTTATAGTAATCAAATGTTGCAGTCATAAGCCTTTGCTTTGCAAGGGCAATGGCAACTCTCGATGTATCACAAGTAATCCATCTTCGCCCCCATTGCTCAGCCACATATGCAGTAGTTCCACTTCCACAGGTGATGTCAACAACCAAATCTCCAGGGTCGGTTGTCATAAGCATACAACGTTGAATAACTTTTTCAGATGTTTGAACTACATATTTTTTATCTGATGCACCCTGAGTATCATTCCAGATATTCATTAACTCCATAACAGGAAAATCTGCATGATAGAGGATATATTCTGGGCTTTCGCCTAATTTAATTAACCTATTTTTTGCTATTAGTGTTTGCATCCCATCTTTATTTGTCTTCCAACTGCGTCCTCTTTTAGGTGAGCAAATTTCGCCATTAAATTCAAAGTCAAACACGCACGACTCAGTTCTACCAGAAGAGTGGAGGTCTAATGTTCTAAATACCTTCAATTACCGGGCAGTGAATCGATATCATCTTTTTCATTAGCATTCATTCTCCTACGGGTTCCGTCTGGTAATTCAACAAATGTGTATTGACTACCAGCTCCGAAGTCTTTATCAATGAATAGCGAATGAAACTTAAGGGATTTAATATCTTTTCCATACCAAATAATGTAATCGTTCACACTTCCTAAAAACGATCTTCCTAAAGCCATTTTTTTCGTCTTAAAAGATATCTGACTTACAAAGTTCTCTGGACCAAAAATTTCATCGCATAGATTTCTTAATAAATGTACATTTTCATCACTTATCTGGATAAATATGCTGCCAGTTTCGGCAAGAAGGTCCCTGGCTATAAGCAGACGATTACGGATATAAGTCAAATATGAATGGACTCCAAGTTCCCATGTGTCTCGAAAAGCCTTAATCATTTCCGGCTCTTGAGAAAGGTCTTCATCTTTTTCTTTTACCTCTTTTTTGTTGACGAAAGGTTGAAAATTAGAACCATATTTTATACCATAAGGTGGATCAATATAGACCATCTGCACCTGGCCTGCCATGCCTTCTTTTTCAAGCATGGAATTCATAATTACAAGACTGTCCCCGGCAATCATACGATTTGTCCAGTCTCTGCCGTGCTTATAAAATTCAATTGCCTCCCTGCGGCGTTTCATCCTCTCAATCGGGTCCTCAAAAAGACTAAGCTGCATACTTGCAGATTCTTCATCAATGGTCTGAACTGATTTTATTATCTTATGCGGTTTTATGGATTCATGAATATGTATAGCGGAGGTCGGCACAGAAAAGCTCATTCCTTCTGTCTTGCCCGCCCACTGAAGGGTAGGGTCTAAATGAGGATCAAATTCATAGGTCTTTTTCTTTTCTTCTTCGGTATCATATTGAGCCATACCAACCGGAGGATTGTTGCTCCTTGTTTTATCCTTATGTTCATATGTTTCAATATCACGAAGTTTATCCGCATCAATAATCTTTTGAACTTTTTTTGCCATTTTTTGTCCCTCCAAATTCATTTGTTACTCCTATTAACCAAAAAATCTCTTTGTACACGGTTTTTACCGAGAGCTCACCGTGGTTCTAACAGGCTCATTTTCGAGTCGAGATTATGACAACCACATTAATTCCACTCCGCAAAACCGCTTTATTTAGCCTATTCCACGCCTTTATATCCGTTTTTTTCCGCGTGTCCCAATAAATATAAAAATGCAAACGCAGGAATACGCAAAAGCTTTTTATCCCCTGGGGCATTGTGAACGCCATAATCATCAAAACGCTTGGTAACAACAATCGCAGCACAGGCTTCCTCTGCCAATTCACAAATGGCATCATCAACTGCAATTGGTGCCTGCTCACGATATTTTACTTCAATAATAATGTTGTTTATATTTGGGTAATCAACAACAATATCTATTTCTTTGCCCTTTTTGCCGCCGCGATAATAACCTATTTTGGTTGCCTTTTGATAATAAAATGCAGCGACATGCTTATAAACAGCTGTTTCAACCATTTTACCCATTTCCTCAGGCTCGGTCAATATGTCGCCATCCATTAAAACTGCATTTCTGATTGCAGCATCCGCAATATAAATTTTCGGACTTGCTTTCAGCACTTTTTGGCCACCCATTTCGACCGGGTAGCTGAGATAAATAAGGTTAGCGCTTTCAAGGAAACGGATATAATTTTCAACTGTGGGTCGGGAAACCCCATTTAATTCTTTTGCAATTGCTTCAATAGAAACAATATTGGAAGAAACATTACAAAGATATAGAAAGATTCTTTCAAGCTCTGTTGAGTTGCGAATATTATATAGCGACGGTAAATCACGCTTTAAGACCTTGTCAACAACATCCTCGCGCATAATCTGCTGTGCCATAAGGTCATTGGAGGATAGGGCCAACTCAGGGAATCCGCCCACCTGCAAATACCGTATAAAATGATTCTGCACAGCCGATAGCTTCATCATAATTTCAGAGCGTGCTTGCTGTGTTAAATTTGCTAATGCTGTAGGACGTAAATTTTTATCAAGCTCAATGTCGCTAATCCCAATTAAGGAACAGTATTCGTAAAAAGATAGAGTGGGAACCTGAATAACACTCCAACGTCCGGCTCCGCTTTCGGTACTGCCTTTTACTAAAGCGGGACTTGCCGACCCGGTAGCAACAACTTTTGTATCAGGTTGAATATCATATATAGTTTTTAACCACTTATCCCAGTCTGTAGCATATTGAATTTCATCAAAGAAATAATAAGCATCCTGATTCGCGTAAATATTTTCGTGGTAGCAGTCTAAGATTTCATTTAAGTCACTTAACTTTAACATAGGATGGTCCATGGAAATAAAAACTATTTTTTGAGGCGGTATTCCTTTTTTCAAAAGTGTCTCGATCATCTGATATTGTATTGTCGTTTTACCTACACGCCTTGTACCGGTAAGAACCACAGTTCTTCTGATATCGGTTTGTTCAAGACGCTTCATAGCTTCAAAATATGCAAATCTTTTATAATCTTTCGTAAAGCTTGGATGCACCGCACCTGTTTTCCACCATGGATTAAATGCAGCCAATACTTTTAAAATACCCTCTTTGGTTGTGATTGCCATCCATCTCACCTCTTGAAAGAATTATATCACTTACTTTTATTTTTGTCAATATTTATTATAAGTATACTTAGAATGTTTTATTCATATTTTGAATTTTACTATGAAGTTCTTAGAATGTTTATATCGTCACATAGTGTGGCGATTTTTTTATGTCTAAAAACAAAAATATTGAAAGGGGTGATGCCTATGATTGTTCTAAGAAATGAATAACCTATAAAAATTGAAAGGAGAAAGCTATGAAATTAAAAGAAATTTATAAACTTATGTTCCCTGAATATCCGGATATCGTTGATGTGCGACAGCTCCAAAAAATGCTTGGAGTCAGCCGCCATCTTGCTTATGATCTTATCAATGATGGTGAGATCAAGGGTGTTAAAATCGGAAACTCGTATAAAATCCCCAAGGTTAATGTGATTGATTATGTGTTGTCAATTAACAAAGCCGGATAAATAACAGCGATTACTAACCGAAAATAAAAAATAAGGAGCTTGAAAAGTGGAAAACAAATTAAAAACCGTGGATGCCGAAACACTACTGTCCACGCCTCTGCCCAGAACGCACTTTGTGGTAGATGGGCTTATTCCACAGGGTATTCATATCCTTTGCGGCGCATCAAAAATCGGCAAAAGCTGGCTTATGCTTTGGCTTTGCCTTCAGGTGGCTGAGGGAAAGCCGATCTGGAATTTTCCCAGTAAACAAAGCGATGTTCTGTATCTTTGTCTTGAGGATACTTTTACACGGATTCAGGAACGGCTTTATACCATTACCGATTCCGCACCCGAAAATCTGCGCTTTGCAGTAATGTGCGGTAAAATCGGTCAGGGACTGGAAAAGCAGATTGAAAATTTTGTTTTGGAGTTCAAAAATACAAGGCTGATTGTAATTGATACCCTGCAAAAAGTGCGCGGTGAAAACACAGATAAAAATGCTTATGGAAATGACTATAACGAAATTTCTTTGCTAAAAACCATTGCCGATAAATATGGAATCGCTATTGTTCTTGTGCATCACCTGCGTAAACTGGGCGATGCTTCTGACCCCTTTAATCAGGTTTCGGGTACAACAGGCATTACCGGTGCAGTAGACTCAAGTTTTGTATTGAAAAAGGATAAGCGTTCTTCACAGATTGCAACTCTGCTTTGTACCGGCCGGGATATAGAATATCAGGAGCTGACACTACGCTTTGAAGATACCGTTTGGGAACTGGTTGATATTCAGAGATCAGAAGAAATCCGCAAGAGTGAGATTCCGGATTTTATTTTTCGGGTGGTAAGCTTCATTAATGAGCGTAAGGATTGGCGGGGAAATGCTACTGATTTACTTACCGAAATAACAGATGTTGAGACCAGACCCAATGCTGTAACCAAATATTTAAGCCGATATTGTTATGAGGTGCTTGCTAAAAATAGCGTCAGCTATTCTACCCGCCGCACAGGAAAATGCAGAGAAATTCATTTAAAGCATGACGACAATGACGCAAATGACAGTAAAAACGCTATATGAAAATTGCCGTCACAACCGTCACAGACCGTCACCAAAAGTATAGCTGGATAATGTCCTGACTGTAACGAGCATGGACTTTGTATTGCCCAAAGTCCCGTCACCACAAAATTGTGGCTACGCACAGGGAGCTTCCCTGTAACCCTGCCTGAAGAAAGGAATGATTTTTTATGAGAGCAAAAACAGTCGGTATCAATATCCGGGTAACCGAGCAGGAGAAAAAACGGATAGAAAGGTTTGCAAAAAAATGTGGACTTAGTGTTTCGGAATATTTGCGTCAGCTTGCAAACGGGCATACACCAAATGAAATTCCGTCGGATAATTTTTTCACAGTGGCACATTATCTTCAAATGATTACCGAAGATTTTAAAGGTATAGATGATGAGAAATTTGTCACCTATGTTAAGGGTTGTGTAAGCGATTTATACGCAACCTATCTTAACTCAAAGGGAGTGAATTTGCTTGGCAACAACTAAGCTGTGGCCCGTGAGGGACAGCGTAAAAAGGGTTCTGGATTACACGAAAAATCCGGAGAAAACAGAATATTCAGAATTATCAAAGGTTCTGCACTATGCAGAAAATGATACAAAGACCTTCTCGGGTGATGAGAAGGTCTTTTTTGTTACCGGTGTTCACTGCTCAAGGGAACACGCTTTTGAAGAAATGCTTACAGTTCAGGAACAGTTTGGAAAGGTTGATAGAAACCTTTGTTATCACGGTTACCAAAGCTTTAAGCCCGGGGAGGTTACGCCGCAGCAGTGTCATGACATTGGTATAATGCTTGCGGAGCAATTATGGGGCAGTCGGTACCAGGTGCTTGTTGCAACGCACCTGAATACAGGGCATCTGCATAACCATTTTGTAATTTATTCCGTATCCTACCGGGATGGAAAAAAGTTCGAAGCGAAATACTGGTGCTATCGTCAGATGCGTAAAGCTTCGGATGCGCTGTGCCGCTCTATGGGGTTATCCGTCATTGAAAAGCCTAAAGGCAAAACACCCAGAAATCTATACTTTGCAGAGAAAAGAGGTGAACCTACAAAATACAATCTCATGCGTGAAGCGATTGATAATGCTATTAAAATTTGCAGCACAAGAAAGGATTTTGAAACGGCTTTACGGGAACAGGGCTATTTTATCAACGATGATTCAAACCGCAAATATGCTACTATCCGTAGAATTGCAGATGCAAAACCGGTCAGGCTTTATCAACTGGGAGAGGAATATGATCTACCAAAAATTAATGAACGCTTAGATCGAAATTATTATCGCTTTGGTAGTCGGTATTATGACAAGCACTTCAATCCCATACACCAACCCAAGAAGCAACCATCTCAGCCAAAGAATTATTTGTACAGAGGCAGCCTTGAAAAATGCAAAAAAATTTCAGGTTTTAAGGCATTATACCTGTATTACAGCTATCTGATGGGGATATTGCCAAAGCACAAGCCGCATCAACCGCTTTCGCCCCAGATGCGTGAAGAGGTTCGGAAAATGAACCAGTTTTCACGTCAGGCACGCCTGATCGGCAGAAAAAATCTGAATAATACAGAGGATGTACAGTGCTTGATAGATAACAACAACGGGATACTTTCTGCCCTGCAAAGCCAAAGGGATAAATGCTATAACCGCCTTCGCCGTTGTGATGACTCACAGGAGATTGCCAAAATCAAGGCAGAGCGAGATGCACTCACAGAGCAGATAACAGACCTGCGTAAGGAAAACAAGACAGCTGTTGCAGTTCTGGAGAGTTCCTTAAAAATGCACGAGAATACCAAAATCGAGCGTGCATTTATAGCCGCAAAGCGGGAGCAGGAACAGCTTGCAAAAATACAACACAAAAATTTAAAGATTATGAGAGGTAAAAATATATGGCTAAATTTGATATAAATATAAAATCTTCAGAAGAAATTGCAGAATCGGGCAATAAACCACATGGTTTTTTTGATACAATCGCACATCAAAAGCTTGATGCAATTGAAATACCACTTTCTCAAATAGACAGCTTTCCAGAGCATCCGTTTAAAGTGATAAATGATGATTCTATGCAGGAGCTTGTGCACAGCATTAAGGAAAACGGCTTGATTATGCCGGCAATTGTACGCAAAAAGGATGATGGTAGGTATGAGCTGATTAGCGGACATAGGCGAAAAATGGCTTGTGAATTAGCCGGGCTTATAAAAATGGAAGTGGCGATAAAGGAGCTTGATAAAGACGCCGCTATTATAACAATGGTAGACAGCAATATGCAGAGAGAAAGTATTCTCCCATCGGAAAAGGCTTTTGCCTATAAGATGAAATTGGAGGCTTTAAAGCATCAGGGTAAAACTTCTGCCCAACTTGGGCAGAAGTTTTCTGTAGAAATAGTTGCGGACCAGGCCAACGAAAGCCGAATGCAGGTTCAACGCTATATTCGCCTAACTAATCTGATTCCTGAGCTTCTACAGATGGTAGATGAAAATAAAATTGCCTTTTCCCCGGCAGTAGAGCTTTCTTACCTTGCCGAACAAGAACAATATGATTTATTGCAAACCATCGAAAGCGAGGATTGCACTCCATCGCTTTCACAGGCACAGCGCATGAAACAGCTCAGTCAACAAGGCAGCCTTTCAGTGGATAAAATTTTTGAGATTATGACCGAAGAAAAAGCCAATCAAAAAGAAAAAGTCAGCTTTAAGATTGATGATTTACGCTTATATTTTCCAGATTATTATACTGCAAAGCAGATGCAGGAGAAAATCATGCAGCTGCTCTCAGTCTGGAAAGAGAAGCAAAGGGATAAGGGCGCACGTTAAATTTGAACTTTCAGTAATGGCAACAGCTTAGGAAATTGCAGCTTGGACGAAGTCTTTTGAGTTCTGTATAATAAGTACGATCCGATTGATTTCGTCTGAGCTGTCCACATTAAAGGAGGTAAAATTATTATGGTAGCAGGACATCTGCAAGAAAAAAAGGGCTTATACTATATGGTATTAAGCTATGTTAATTCAAAAGGTAAAAGGGTTCAGCCTTGGTTTCCAACGGGACTTATTGCAAAAGGAAACAAAAAAAGAGCCGAAAAAATGCTTTATGATCTTCGTACAACCTTTGAACCACCGCAGGATTTGGAAAACGGTGAAATTTCATCTGATATGCTATTTGCCGATTATATGCTCATGTGGCTGGAAATAGCCAAAACAACAGTGGCAACAACTACTTTCAGCTCCTATGACATGAATGTAAAAAAGAAAATAGCACCATATTTCAAAAATCTCGGCATTACACTTAGCAACTTGGAAGCACGGCACATACAGCAATATTATTTGCATGAACTAAAAACACTGTCGCCAAACTCTGTAATTCGCCAGCACGCCAACATCCATTCTGCACTGAAATACGCTATGAAGATGGATTTGATTTCCTCTAACCCTGCGGATAAGGTCCAGCGCCCAAAGCCGGAAAAGTATCTGCCGCAGTTTTATAACTCACAGGAACTGACAAAGCTTTTCGAGCTGACGCAGAACCATAAGTTAGGGTTTATTCTTCAAGTCGCAGCTTTTTACGGGTTGAGAAGAAGTGAAGTAATTGGGCTGAAGTGGGATGCGTTTGATTTTGAGAGAAATACGATCAGCATTAAGCACATTGTAACCTGCTGCACTATCGATGGGAAACAAACCATGATTGCCGCCGACCGGGCAAAAACAAAGTCCAGCCTTCGGACATTGCCGATGGTCGGCTCCTTTCGTGAACGGTTGCTTACTCACAAGGAACAGCAGGAGCAAAATAGGAAAATCTGCGGAAATTCGTACAACAAGAAACATCTTGAATATGTGTTTGTTGACGAGCTTGGCAACCTGATTTCACCAAATTATGTTACGGGTACCTTTGTAGAATTGCTTGATCAGTATGGCATGCGAAGAATCCGGTTTCATGATTTACGGCACAGTTGTGCAAGCCTGCTTTTATCTTTAGGCGTACCAATGAAGCAGATTCAGGAGTGGCTGGGACACAGTGATTTTTCAACCACAGCAAACATTTATGCACATCTTGATTATAAATCAAAGGTATCATCGGCAGAAGCTATGGCAGGAGGGCTTGTTATACCGGAGTTTACAGGCATAAAAAACAAGTGGTCTGAGCAGTGAAAGCTGCTCAAACCACAGTGTTTGGCGGAGGGTGTGGGATTCGAACCCACGTGAGGTTGCCCTCAAACTGATTTCGAATCAGCCCCGTTATGACCACTTCGATAACCCTCCATATTTCAGGCTAAAATCCATGCTCAGAAAAAAGCAAGAACTTTAAGCAAGAACTCTATTAAATTGTGTGATTGGAACCGCAGCCAAGCCCTATGCTATCAAAAAACCTTGCGGACAAAGCAACCAAACCGTTTGACTGTTTCGAGTGCGGCTCGTTATGACCACTTCGATACGCTTCCATATTAATTTGTGTGAGAGTATCGCTCAAAATTTTCGATTTCGAGTGCTGCACCTTCGACCACTCGGACAACTCTCCGTATTTAATTTTAACACCTCGGATTCCCCTTAGAAAAACCGGGTGGTGTTAGCAGAAACGCAAACGCTTTGCACGCAAAGCGTTGTAGAATCTGACACGTTGCCGATTCGTGAATGCTTCAAAAAGCCTTATTTGAAGCCATTTGCTGGTG
>MKRK01000020.1:2263-16187 GCA_001896915.1 Clostridiales bacterium 43-6 | reverse complement strand
ATAAAATCAGAAAACAAAAGGATGTGGTAAAATGAAGTATTATAAAATAACTGCCATTCTTTGTACCGTTTTTATTTTACTCACCGGCTGTTCTGCGCCCTCAGCCTCGGTCAGTTCGCCAGCTCCTACCAGCGGTTTCTCTTCCGTCTCCACAGAAACCACAACGGAACCCACTCCTTTAAAAACAACCCTAGATACCACTGCCGCAACCACAACCACTGTCCCGGATCCCTCTCCTATCATCCAAAACGATGAGAGTGGAATTCCTGATGCGGTATTGTACTCTGCAATTTTAACAAAACTCAACAAAAAAAGCAATAGTTGTTTTACGGTAAATGATGCTTCCCGACTAACTTTTTTTTCATACAGTGCCGTTTATCAAAAAGTAAAAAGTCTCAAAGGCATTGAAAAACTCAGTAATTTAACTCGATTGAGCATTACCGATTGCGAAATCACAGATTTTTCACCGGTCTTAAAATTAAAAAATTTAAAAAATCTTAATCTGTCAAAAAATAAAATTTCGAATATTTCCTGTGCATCCGGATTAAAAAACCTTGATATTTTAAATTTTTCCTACAATGATATCACAGATGTTACACCCCTTGGCCAGCTGGGGAATTTGAAGGAGCTGTATCTTTGGTTCAACCGCATTCAGGATATCCGTCCCCTCTTAAAATTGCATCAACTGAAGACGCTGAATTTAGAAAGTAATTATATCGACATGTCAAATTCCGAAATGACAGCTGCGGTAAATCAATTAAGAAAGATGAAGAACTTTGCTTTAGGGCTTCAGGGCGCAAAAGTAGGGGACGATTTTAAGGCCCCCGTGAAACTATATATTGACCGTCAGCAGGCGAAAGATGAAAACAATAACATTTATTATGTCAAAGCATCCATCAATGACGAAGAGATTGCGTTCAACAAACTTTATGTTTTCAGCGAACCCGGTCTGTATGAGCTCAAAATGCGGGACAACCTAAACACGGACTATCATTGTAATATCATCATCAAGCCTTAGTTCTTTTTTTGTGAAACAAAAAAAATCCCCCACCGGCAAATAAAATTGTTAGCAGAGACCCTATCCCGATGATAAGACCTGTTTGAGAATTGTTTTGATTCGCCCTGATTTTCACCGTGGGTTGAGTCTGGACAGAGGATACCTCGACCGTTCCCTTTGGGACTGATTGTGTTTCCACTACACTTGCGTCTATATCCGCATTGGCTTCTTTTGCTGTCACAGTTGTTGCGTCCGCCACGTTCCGTGTGGTTTTTACGGCAGTCTTTGCTGTTGTTTTCTGAGTCGGAGCAGCGGACTGCCCATAGCTTTCGTTTGCTGCAGGATAGGAGGACTTGTCCCATTTATGATCCGCAGAAAATACCGATGAGCTTTTTAAAAAATAACTCAACGGCTGCCCTGTTGAATCATTCCAGGTGAGATCGACATGATACCATTTTCCATCCAGCTTGACTTCATTCCATGTGTGATTCATCCATTTTCCGTCCTTGGCGGAAGCTCCTTTGGAGGGTTGATTTCCTGTATCTTTTAAAATAATCCGTGATTCAATTCCTGCATCCTTCAACATGATGTAAAAGAGTGCTGTGATACTTTCACAGGAATATTTTTCTTTTTTAACCGCCACCGCATAGGGCGAGTTATGGGTTTGGTTGTTTCCATACTGATATTCGTTTATCATATAGTCATGTATTGCTCTGGTCTTTTGATAAGGCTTCATAGCACTTGTCAATATTCTGTTGTTGGTTTGCTTTGCATAGTCCTTCACCGCTTGTGTCTGACTGAGGGTTTCTTCATAATAGGCAGTGTAGCTGAGGGTCACACTCACAATTGTTGTTTTCATTCCTTGTGTTTTTCTGAAGATTTTACTCCCTACCTGAAAAACCGAAGTCCTGTCCGAGCTGAAAACGGTTGCGTTATAATCGTTTCCTGCTGTGTATTTGTACCTGTTAAACGGCGTTTCTGCGCCAAAATAGGGTTCATTGTCAACGTCGAGGGTTTGCAGAAGGTCTCCGGTTATCTCCAATTGAAAGCTTGTGGTTCGCGCGTTCAGATTGTCGCTGATAAACGAATAGATCCTATTTCGCATCTCGTCAACCGAAACAGGAATGATTTCATGGGTGGCGGCGGAGGCTGTTTGAAATGAAACCATGAGTAAGATTGTTAGTATCGTGAATAAAAGTGCGGAAATCCTTCTAAGCATCTGAAAACCTCCCTAAAACTTGAAAAAAGCATTTACATTTTGGAGATAGTATGTTATATTAATTATACATATTTCATGCGTTTTATCAACATATAAAGTTGAAAAATAAAGTATTTTATATGAGAAAGGATGTTTTCGATGAAAAAGATTATTTCACTGTTGTTTTTAATGGTATTTATTGCGTCCATGGCTTTGATGCAAGCCTCTGCGCTTTCAGAAAAAGAGTACATCACTTACCTGAAGGACAAAGGATTCGCCAACGAATACATTATCTACGCAGAAAACCATTTTAAATCCTATAATTATACATCAGAACAGCTGGATTCATTAAAAGATTATTCGGATAAAATTCTTGCAATCGTTATGCCCAAAAATCCGGAGGTTGTTACCAAGGGCGGCGATTATTTTGTAAAAGCCAAGTTCACAAGCGAGGAAGAAGAACAAATCCTTGATTATGTTGTCAAGGCTGCAGACGCCATGGGCATTCAGGCAGTTGTAACAAGAGGTCCTGACTCTATTCGTTATGTGGAATTTTACGATGCAAGCGGCAAAAAGATCGGTACAGTTACTCCAAAATACAACACCCTCAAATACACCGGTCCACAGGCAAACGGGGATAGTTTTTTCGTTTTCGGCGTCATTGGTCTTGTTCTGGTTTTAATGGCAGGTACATTTTTAACAACAAGAGTTTTTTATTTAAAGAGGGCAGTCGTAAAAAATCATGTTGAAAAAGATAGCGAATAACAGTAAAATTTATATCATAAAATGTTTTCTCACTCCGATGTTAATTGCACTCGGAGTGATTTTGTCTGCATATGTTTTATTCCATTCCCAAATTACCCTGCTGATGAACGCATCGGACAGGCTGACCTTTGCCGGTGAATCAGAGGAGGATATTTATAACCAAGCCATTCAGCCCATCATTGAAAAAACAGAACAGCTTGTGGACATGGAAAACTTCAATTATCCCTTGTATGGCGATAAATTTGCCGAGCTTTCCATTGGGAGCCTTTCCAAAAACAATGAGCCAGTTCTGAACTGCGATGATTACAGCCAGCTGAAATACGGATGGGGTCGTGCCTATGCCACCCGATATCCGGGTGAGGGCGGAAAAATTGTCATGGCTGGTCATTCTTATAAAAACAAAAATCTAACCGACATTAAAATCGGGGCGGAGATTACATTGAAAACCACCTACGGAACCTTCACCTACCGGGTTACGGAAACAAAGATTATCAAAGCCACAGATGCTACAATCATGAAAGCCGACGATTCAAAAGAGCAGCTGGTGTTATACACCTGCTATCCCGCCAATCAAATCGGTACCGACAAGCGATTTGTGATATTCAGCGAGCTTGTAAAAGGGCCTAAGCTGATTAATATCCCGTTTCAATGACAGGGGAGGGAGGATTCGCTTGAACTACATAAAAAGCTTTTTGCAGATTGTGTTCTGCATTATTTTTACTGTCAGCCTGACCGCATTTACAGCTATCTTTATCTTTTCCCTGGGATTTTATAAGGATTCTATCATGGATTATGTGAAACGACCCCAATATATAGCTGCTCAGAAACAGAAGCTGTCGAATGATCTGCACTCCGTTGCACTGGCCAACAACATCGACCCCACTGTTTTTGACGGATTTATCAAAGATTCCATGATCATAGCCAACAACGATGATTATCTCACCAATCTGCTGTCCTCAAAAATCGGCAAGAAGCCCATCCTCCACAGCGCAGCAGCTGATGAATATACCAAAGCGCTGAAAGCAGAGGTGCTGGTATATAAAGCCCGGATTGACCCCGCTGAATACACGATGACGGAGAACGGAATCAATACCTTCGTTGTTTTGCAAAGAAAAACCTTTGTGAGTTCGGCTGTTCCATTGCCGGGTTTGGACGCTATAGGCAAATACATCAATTTTGTGGTGGATATTAAATTTGTATTTCTCGGTTTTTGTTTGATCGGCTCCGGTATTTTATTGCTGATGAATCTAAAAAATAAAATCATGGCTCTGATTTATACTTTGTACTATATGAGTGCTTGTGGCATCCTTCTTTCGGCAATCAGCGGTTTTATGGTATGGTTTTTTTCCTCACGAACTACAATTCTCCATTCCTCCTACCTAAAGGATGTATTGGTTGGCATCATAAACAACGCTCTGCTAGCCGGTATTTTGATATTCGTCGTTTCACAGATTTCGCTGTTTATCCTTCATAAGCGCAAAGACAGAAGGAAAGCCCAAGAAAACTAACCCCATACTTGTTACAAAAAAAGAGATTATTCATTTGCTGAATAATCTCTTTTTGTATTACTGAATTCCCAGAATCGTTTTGATTTCTTTTGTAAGCTCAGTTGCCGCCGCTTGATGTCCTGAGACGGATGGGTGCCAATCCAGGGCGGTATTGCTCAGGGGCAGATCATTTTTCATGCGAATCATTTTTGTGCCGCCGGCATCAAGCATTGCTTGATCAATTTCCGTATTAAATTTGCTGGCTCCCATCATTCCCCCTACCCACAGGATATATGCATTCGGATATTTCGTCCGTAGGTTTGTTAAGAATTGTGCAGCGTATGATCTGAAGTTCGCTTTTGCGTTGTCATAAAAATAAGAATCATTGGTGCTTAAATTAATCACAACCACATCCGGCTGATATTGATTAAAATCCCACTTTTTATTTGCATTAGAATAGACGGTTCTATCGTAAATGAGTGGTATGAGCCCTGTAGACCCGCTCCATCCCGCGGCAATTCCCCAGCCGGACATGGCAACCACGTTAAAATCCGCATTTAGGTTTCTTGCAGCAATGGAAGCATAGGTATTGTAACCATCTTCTATATATCCGAACACCTGTCCGTTTTTCTCCCTTGTGGGGCTCATGTTTCCGTATCCGCAGGTGATGGAATCCCCATAGAATTCAAGCTTTAGCTGTTTCTCTAGCGGTTTATCATCAAACTCTCCGTTAAATTTCAAGCTATTAATATTTGCCAGTGCCTCACTTGGTTCTGTTAACTTTATCACCTTGATTTTATGTCTGCCCTTTGGCAAAGCCGAAGCAATTTTTAACTCACCGCCGGAGATAGCTTGTACCTGATATTGTTTTGCTTCGTTCTCTTTGTCATCAATCACCACTGTGAACATGCCCGGATTTTTCGTCCAGCTATAATTCATCACAACATCACCTTCACAGGTCACATTGAATTCGATTCCTGTACAGGTCCATTCCAAAGCCAGCGAAGTGCCTGATAAGTCCGTCCTCCCCAAAGGTCTGACAAACTGCTGACTTTCTTGCATATCAAAGGTTTTTGTAACATAATCGGTCAAATCATAGCTCTGATTGACGTATTTGACTTTGAGTACATGTTTTTTCAAATCCACAAAATCAAACACATCCAGCTTTGAATCCCGATTGATATTGGCGCTCAAAAATGCGTCACCAGCTAATGGGGTTCTTTTCAACATATGCAGCTTTAAAGCCAAAAGGTCCATGACATTTACACTTCCGTCGCCGGTAGGATCGCCAAATAGAACAACCTTGTAGCTTTTGATTTCAACACCATTGCTCATTGCACTGACAACGGCTTCGTTTCCGACCCTATCATTGACTGTCAGCGTTTTTCCGTCTTTGTTTTTTACGATTATGGCAACATCACCGCTGGTTGAAAAGTTTGACTGGAACTCAGTCAAGGTGTTCTTTTTGACATCCAACCCTGAAATAATGCCGTTTCGGTTTGGCAGGGCACAAATAATACCCACGGTAGCTGCAGATACAGCCTGAAATCCTGCCGATAATAACAAAAGACCAATAGAAAGGAACAATGCAATCGCTTTAACACTTCGATTTCTCATTTTCTTTCACTCCTTAAAACTGTAACCATACGGTTTAATCCTTACACCAATTATATCACAAGCGTTTACAATTATCACGATATTTTTTTGGTGAAATTCCTGTTTTTGATTTAAAAAGATGGTAGAAGGTGCTTAAGTTCTCATATCCGCACTCCAGAGAAATTTCAATAATATCCGAGCTCGAACTGATCAGCATTTTTTTCGCATATTCAATGCGACAAGCGTTTAAATAATCAACCAACGTCCGTCCTACGGCTTTTTTAAACAATCTTGAGATATATTCTCTGCTTTTGCCCGTAGCGGCAATGATCGCACTTGTCTTTAGACAAAAAACATCCCGTTCGGAAAGAGACTTATAAAATTCGGTAAACCAGAACGGTGTTGTCACTAAAAAGTCCTTATGCTTGTTCATAAACCTTGCCCCCTGTTGTTATCATAAACTGCATGAATATATTATATCGCTAAAACATTTATAACGCAAAGGGAAAAGTAACATTCAGTTATCTTTTACAAATGGATTATTCTTAATAAATGCAATGAGCTCATCCACTTGCGTGTACGCAACACATACTACGGTATCTGCACCGCCGTAATAAATTGCGATCCTGCCTGTTTCAGCGTCCTGTATGGTTGCACAGGGAAAGCATACCATTGACACATCTCCCACCATTTCATACAGTTCTACGGGTGCAATCAAATATGGCTCACATCTGTACTTTACAATCCACGGCTTGTCTATATCAAGAATAACCGCTCCAAAGCTGTAAACGCTATCGCTGCAATTTTTTTGTACGCCATGATAGAATAATAGCCACCCTTCTGTGGTTTCGATGGGAACCGGTCCGGCACCAACCTTCACCCAGTCCCAGTAGGTATCGGGTTTTAATACATGACGGTGGTTTCCCCAGAAATTTAAATCAGGGCTTTCGCTGTAGAAAATATGATTTGGTTCTCCGCTATCAATGGGACGGTGCAGCATCGCATAGTTGTCCCCAATTTTCCGGGGAAACAAAACTCCGTTGCGGTTATAGGGAGCAAAGGCATTTTCAAGCTGATAAAAATCTATAAAATTAGTTGTATATGCAATCCCGATGGTTGGCATTCCTTTGTATAGGTTGCACCACGTAACATAATATTTATCGTCAATTTTACAGACTCTCGGATCGTAGCCCACAACAAAGGGTTCAATTTCCTCCTTTGTGCGTATAAATTCAATTCGCTCTTCCTTTATATCCCAGTTGATTCCATCCTTGCTGAACCCCACGTGAAGTGTCTGCTTTCTGGTTTTCAAATCCACTCTGAACACACCGGCATAACCGTCACCAAAGGGTACTACTGCGCTGTTGAACACACTGTTGCTGGAAGGAAATATATTTCGTTTAATAATGGGGTTTTGGCTGCTGCGCCAAACCACATCGGTGCATTCCTCGGGTTTTTCTTCCCAAGGCATATTGGGCACCGCATCGCCTATGATGGTGTTTCTATTCATAATGCTCACTCCTTTTTTATCTTAACTCCATTATAAATGAGCGAACTCTAAAAATCAAAGGCTAACTTATTCAATACTATAACGATTTTGTCATAAAAGAATAAGACCGTCCGATGAATGGACGGTCTTTATTGTGTTTATAAATTTCTTATTGTTCTTTTTTCTTTGATTTTACCAATACTACACCAGCTGCTGTAATTACAACAAACAGTGCAATCGGTGCCATACCGCTTGAATCAACATCCGGGCTGTTACCGTCAGAAGGTTGGGTTGTCGGCTGCGTTGTATATTCACCCTCAACGATAAACCCATATTCCTGACCAAGCATATAATACATGTTGTACTCTTCACCAAAATAATACGGCTCTAAGTCTGCACGCTCTCTTGTATCCAGATCCAATTCATTGTATGCGTTAAAGAAATCAAGAATGTGATCGATATCCTCATTGGTAATTGCATCATAAGCGATGTCGTAACCAGGTAATTTTGAGTGTACTTGAATCAGTGCTTCCAACAGCTCATAGTTAACAGGATCCTTCTCTGTAGGCAATGCAGGTACATCAGCTGTTTTATATGTCCAAATATCGCTGATATAACCCAACGGACCTCTGTTGCCGAGAGGGCCCATACTATCCCAATAATAACCGAAAGAAACCGTGAGGGATACTGCTCGACCTGCCATGGTGTTATTTAAATACTTAGGAACATCGGTGCGTGATTCTTGTAACACAAATTTGTCAAAAGAAAAATATATCTCGTAAATCATATCATCATTGACAATATTTTGTCTGGTATACTCAGATGGTTTTGTGCTGAGTGCATAAGTATCTACTCTAACTTGGTTCCCTGCCATAATGGGGTTTCCGTTTTCGTCAGCTGCGTTTATAGCAATTTTCATGGTATACTCATTTTGCTTTGAAGCAGGCTCAAGAAGGATGTAGGAGCGAAGACCGTCAGCGCCTGCCATAACACCCGGCTCAACGCCGTTCCAGCCCACCTGGAACTGAGGATCCCATGACTCCTTATCGAGCTCAATATCATCTTTGTTTTCAGGAATTTTATTTTCTACACGGTACGCAGACCAGTCAGCCGGGAAGGTATTCCCGTCAGCATCCGCAATTACAGTATCTCCTGCTTTCACAATACAGCCTTTGGTTTTCAGACCATTCGTCCACCACTTGTCTGTTTTCATAAAGGTTGACCAGTCCACGACTCTTTTGGAATCAGTAATTGGTTTTGCTGTTGTTGCTGTTTGACCGCCTATTGTCGGACGATATGTTGTAGGATCTTCCGGCTCTACGAACGCAGTTGTTGTTTGCCCCGGGAGGGTCGTTGTTGGCTCTTTGGTTGTACCACCGCCGCCATAGATATACATATCACTGAATTTGGCTTTCCAAGTGGTCTTACCACCTTCGGTCCATCCGTCGGTAATTGAAAAACCACCATCCAACATGCCAAGATTTGTAAGCTTCGAGCTTGAGTTACCATCCAATGCAAAATCAGCCAATTTAAACTGCACCAACTGAGTTGTACCTTTTGTGACGGTTTTCGTCAGAACATAAACGCCGTTTTTGGCAACCAATTTAATTACAATTTTATCCGATATTGATGTTGCATCTACATTTACAAGCATCTCTATGCCGGTCTGTCCGCCTAATTTCTCAGCATCGATACCACCTTTTGCTTTCCACTGGGCAATACCAAATTGATGCTCCTGGGCGGTTCCTGTGGATGTAAGTGATAATTCGCCCAGTCCGGCTCCAAATATGCCGTTTCCATCGCTTAAAGTAGTATAACCGGTAGAGTTGCCGTAAGGACTAATGCCAACAGCTTCAGCCTGAATAATTCTGGTCCATGGGAAAAGCTTGATTGCATCAGCCGATAAGGTTGAAGAACTAGTCGCAGCAAATACGCCCACCATCGAAACGATAGACATCAGTATTGCCAATATCACAACAACACCTATCGCTTTCTTTAAAATTGCCATAATGTTTCCTCCTAAAAGAAATTGTTTATTTTAACTAAAATCCGCTTTAATGTTACTGATTTTCAGCTATCATTAGTATAATTATTTTATCACAACTGTATGTTAAATGCAAGATGTTTTGCGTGTAGTCAAATTGTTTGTGCAAATCTTATAAAAAATGAATTTTTTTTTATTCAATCGGACAATTTTTTTTGGTTTTCTTGTCTTTCTTTGCAAATATTAACACTTGTGTCACCTTATCATTGTCTATTTTAAGGCTTTTTTATCCGTTTTTTATTATAACTGCGATAAAGTATCGCAAATATGATTGCTCCAAATTATACTATTCTCCGTAAACGAGTGTGATCATCGAACGAGCGTCAATTGTCTGCTTCAGGAGCTTTCCATTTTCTCTGATATGGAAATCCAAATCTTTTTCTGAGCGGTTCAGCACAACCAAAACACGGTTTCCTTCCGGTGTCTGATATCCGCTGACCTCAAGGTTTTCACTGTAGCTGGAGGTACCGATTCTGACTGAGCCGGGTTTGATGAACTTGCTGAAATGACCGATATAGTAGTACGTTAACATGATATTAACTTTGTCTTCGTTTGTTTCACACATAATTGGTGCTGCACAGTAGTTTTCTACATGATTTGGACCGCCTTTTTCATCAAGGATTAAATTCCAGTCAATGTGTGCAGCGGTTCCGTTGTTGAAATTACCGAGCATATCATGGGCATAGATTTCCGCATTGATAATCGGATCCACCTTCATGCCACGTTCCACGCAGCCTTCGGTGAAGATGATGGGCTTGTCGGGATAAACCTCGCTTGTGATTTTTACCGCATCAAAATGGTCTCCGGTGTACCAGTGCATGCCTACACCCCAGATGAAATCCTTCGCTTTCGCATCGCTGAAAATGTCCCTTGCTCTTTCATAAACCCGTTCCTTGTTGTGATCCCAAATAATAATTTTAACGTCACTGAGACCCTCTGCTTCCAGAACCGGCCCTAAATAGTCACGGACAAATGTCATTTCTTCTTCGGTGGTATACGTACAGGAATCCCATACCTGTACTGCATTGGGCTCGTTCTGCACAGTCAGCGCAAATGTATCAATGCCCTCCTTACGGTATTCCTTTATGTAGCGCGCAATGTATTTTGCCCATTGCATCTTAAACTCGTCTTTTAATTTGCCGCCATTGTTCATTTTTCCTGTTGTTTTCATAAATGGTGGAGGGCTCCAGGGGGAAGCCAGAAACTTGATGGTTTCCTTGGATACTTCCTGTGCCTTTTTTATCATGGGGATGATATACTGTCTGTCCCGGGAGATGTCAAAGGTGGAAAACTCGGTATCTGCCGGGTCTTCCACATAGGCATAGTTACCAAGGGCAAAATCACAGCTGTTGATATGGTTGCGGCAGAAGGTATAACCGATTCCGTTCTCACCAAAATAGCTGGAGATGATTTTTGCCTGATTATTTTCACTCATCTTTGACAATGTATAGCCGGCAGCTTCTGTAAACGCGCCGCCGAACCCGATCATTTTTTGATATTTTACTTCCGGATATACGTTGATTACCTGCATCTCCTGCTGCCGATCCTCTGATATAAATTCAAAATCAGCCATTTCCTTTAATTCATAGCCCTTGCGCTGATTGGTTTCAAAACGTTTTCCTTTCATATACTGCTCCTTTTCTTGGGCGGAGATATTGTGGAAAAAGCCGACCGTCCGCCGGTCGGTCGGCTTTCTGATTTAATATTATTTCATTGTTACCGTAACGCTGTGAACCTTTCCGTCACCAAAGACAGGAATGATATCACCCTCGATGTTTTGTCCGTCCACAACCAAGGCAACGGTTCCGTTTTCAAGCTTATCCGGATTTTCAATCGTAATGTCATATTCTGCACCACGGAAGTTTCTCTTCATGCCGCATTTTTCCCAGCCGGGCAAACAAGGATTGACACGAAGACCTGCAAAATCCGGCTTGATTCCGACCATTGCGGTTTCAATCACGTTGGTAAACCATGCGACAGAACCGGTGATCCAGGAATATTCCATCTGATAGGCATTGTTTCTGTGCTCGGGTCCGAAATAACAGTTGGAATACTGATAAGGTAGGTTGGTTTCCTTGATTTCATTGTCCGGCCCGTTTAAATAGCCGGGTGTGATCTTTTTAAAGAGGTTATATGCCCTGTTGCCCATGCCGTACTTGAGCAGGCCGAGAACCATCCAGACATTGGTGTGTGAATAGATCGTTCCGTTCTCAGCGATGCCCGGCTCCATGGCGGAAATACGACCCAACGTATCGTCAAATTCCTTGAAGCTGGGGGTTAAGAGGAGATATCCCACCGGAGTATCCAGCAGCTCATCCATAGACCGAATGATGGTTTCCGCTCTTTCCTGATCCGCCACTCCGGCAACCAGTGACCAGCACTGGGGCTCCATGAAGATTTTTGCATATTTTTCATCCTTGGATCCGATGGCTCTGCCGGAATCAGCATAACAGCGGCGATACCAACCGCCGTCCCAGGCGTTCTCATTGATTGCCTTCATGATGCTTTCTCTGCGTGCCAGATATTCATTTTTCTTTTCTGTTTCACCCAAGAACTCTGTCAGCTCTGCCATTTCACGCATCGCCTGTGCATAAGCAATACTCAGCCAAACACTTTCGCCCTTGCCTTCCTTGCCAACACCGGTCAGGCTGTCATTCCAGTCGCCGAATTTGATGAGCAGCAAATCATTTCTGCCCTTGTTGTGTTCAAGGAAATCCAGCGCTCTTTCTATATGACCTCTGACGGTTGCTTCGCCGCCGTCAAAAAAGGGAACCATTTCATTTAAGAAGTCTGTGTCCCCGGTTTCCCGAAGATAGCCGGACAGTGTGAATTCCAGCCAAAGGGCACTGTCGGAATAGGCCTTGTCATCAATGGGATTCCAGCCGCGGACAGCCAGACCATTTTGATACTGATGCTTAAAGGCTTCTCTTAGTATCTCTTTTGTTCTTTCCGGCGTCAGAGAAGAAACGCCATATCCCTGTTGTACAATGTCACGGTAGCCGTTATAGCCCCAGCGGCACCAGGTGGATCCAAACAGGGTAGCCTGCTTGTTCCAGTAATTGATGATTCTGTTTAAATGCTCGTCAGGTGTTTTTACCTCGTTTGTGCTGACCAATGCTTTTCTGTTGTTTTTCATTTGAGTAAAAAATGTATCAAAATTCCCAAAATACTTATCTTTTAAGCCTTCTGCTTCCGCAGCCGCTGTGACAGCACCTAAAATCAAACTGATTTTTTTGCTTTCGCCGGCTTTTAACTTCATGTTAAACTGCAGCGCACCGATGGTGGCGTCTGCCGAACCTTCAAAATTGGAGCAGCTACCGTTTACAACAGCATCGGGTGCAGAAAGGGTAGAGTATTGCCCGACAAATTTGTTTCTGGTGCCGTCGAAGGCATCGATGGTTGCATCAGCCGCCATAAAGGCGGTCAAGTATGGGTGGGGAGTGATGAAAGGATGCTTTGTGGCAAAGAAGGTGTTCTTTTCTTTGTCAAGCCAGGTGGTACGGAAAATCATGTCCCCATAGCTGTCAAAGCCCCATTTGTATTTAAACTGAAATTGGTTGTAAATAAACAGGGAATAGTCTCTGTCCTTGTCGGTCTCATTGGCGGTGGTCAGCTCCCAAAGCTCCACCGGGTCGTACCCTTCCGGGATGAAAAGCTTAAAGGTGTTCCTGGTGCCCTTTGTTTTATTGACGATTTCGGTGTATCCCAGACCATGCTTACACTGGTATTCCTCATATTCCTTTTTGACCGGTTCCCAGTTTACCGTCCAGAATTCTCCGGTATCATTGTCTCTGACATAAATCAGTCTGTTCATTAAATTGTCACGACCGAAAACATCATAATCACATACACGGCCGACGCCGGTAAACAACTGAATGCCTTCTTTTCCGTCAAGCTGATAATCAAAGCAGCCTACGCCGGTTTGCTGAATATTTGCATAGCAGGCATTGTTATAAATAAAATTATCATATGCCCTCGGAGTATTGGGACTTGTTATGATAAACTCGTCACCTGTTTGATTGAAATGTCCAAATCTGTACTTCATGTTCTTAGTCCTTTCCTTGTTGCTGATCAATCCCATTATATCAGCATTTTCTGATTACTTCAAATATATTTTTACTGTTTTTCAAAGAATTTTAGTACTTCAGCCCGATCAGGCATAGAGGATTGACAGCCCTTATGTGTAGTAGAGATTCCCGCGGCTGTGTTTGCATATCCGATGCTCTCGGCAAGGCCTTTTCCATCGCAAAAAGCGCTGGCCAGAACACCGCAGAATGTATCACCCGCGCCGGTGGGGTCAACGGGTATGATTTTAATGGGAGGTACAACAACCACCTTTGTCCCGTCA
>MKRK01000020.1:0-2210 GCA_001896915.1 Clostridiales bacterium 43-6 | reverse complement strand
CCTCATCCAGCTCCCTGTCTTTGAACAGCATCTTCACTTCGTTGGCATTGGGAATGAAAAAGCTTGCCGCCTCAATCCACTCCATTCTGGTCATGGTCGCATCGGGCGCCGGATTGATCAGGGTTTTGATTTTCCGTTCTTTGCAGTAATTCAGCGTAAAATCAATTGTTTCCGTCGGTATTTCATATTGAATGAGGACCATATCGGCATCGTCGATCAAATGACTGTGCTGCATCACCAATTCCGGTGTCAGCATTTCATTGGCACCCTTTACAATGGTGATGGTATTTTCCCCTCCGGCAACATGGATAAAGGCCGTGCCTGTAGACGCTCCCTTTATTTTTACAATCCCGTCCGTATTGATGTTGTTATCCTGAAATCGTTCCAGTGCCAGTGTCCCGTGAGCATCATCCCCCACGCAACCGATCATCCATACCTGACTTCCGAATCTGGCGGCCGCCACGGCCTGATTGGCGCCTTTTCCACCCATGCAAATCATATAATCATTTGCTATGATGTTCTCAGAAGGAAGCGGAAACTGATCCGCAAATATTGTTAAGTCGGTGTTGATACTTCCCACAACAACCAGTTTTCCCATTTTTCATCACCTGATTATTTCGTTGTAATTTCATTTCTAAGCTTCTCACAAGCTTTTGAGATTGACAAATTGTTTTGAAAGATCGTATTGGTTCCTGCCACAAAAATATCTGCGCCGTTTTGAGACATAATCTTTGCATTGTCAAAGCAGACCTTCCCGTCTACTTCTATTTTGATATGATCTTTTTTCTTTTGGTGCAAAAACTCTTTTGCGTGTTTGACTTTATCCAATGTTTCGGGGATGAAGGTCTGTCCGGCAATACCGGGGTTCAGTCCGAGAATTAACACAAAGTCCAGCTTGTCCAAATATGGCTCAATGATCTCAACGGAGGTCAAGGGTTTTAGTGCAATACCCGCCTTGGCTCCCAGTTCCTTAATATTGTCCAGCGCCAGGCAGGTTTCTTCTTCACATTCATAATGAACCGAAACACTGTCACCTTTTCGTATGTCAAACCATTTCAGCTTATAGGACGGAGATTCTATCATCAAATGATAATCAAAAGGCAGGAGAGAACAGCTTCGTATGGATCGGATTAAATCAGGGAAAAGCGAATAGCTGGGAACAAAGCTACCGTCCATAACATCAATATGCAGCATGTCCACCGGCACCTGATGGATTTCCCTGAGTTGCTGCTCCAAATGCAAAAAGTTCGCTTTCATCATGGATACTGAAATCAGCTTTTTCATTTTCAAAAACATCTTCTCCTGCGATCGTTGCCCAAAACCTATAAAAAGCGGGAGGGATGCGTGGACACCACCTTTCTTATTTCACAATGTGCTTGTCTTCTGCAAAAAGGGCGGCATAAAGCCGCCCCGTTTTCGTTCGTATCAAAGAAATCCTATTGGCATTAAGAAATAATTATTTCTTAACCTGCCAAATTTTTACCCAGTCAACCTTCATGGTTTGCGGGAAAACAGTTGTTGCGTCCGGTGCCGGCGGCCAACCGCCAAGTGCGAAGTTAAGAATAACGAAGTGCGGGATGTGGAATGCAACACTCTTTGTAGGATCTGCATCCTTCGCAACATCAATTCTGCCAAACATACAACCGTTCAGATAGAAGCTGATCTTTCTGGAATCCCATTCCATGCCGTAAACTTGATATTCATCGCCCAATGCTTTGCCCTTATCATTATCCGGCAAAGTATACGTTCCGCCGCTGCCTGCTTTATGTGCACCGCCCTGCGCTTCATCGATCCAGGCTTCTGCACCGGCATTGGGATCGCACCAGTGGATTGCGGAGTGATACACACCGTCTGAAGAGCGTTCTTCACCGCCGACCAGCTCGATGATATCGATTTCGCCGCCCCAAGGCCAGCCCTTGCCGTTACCCATGGTCCAGAAGGCGGGCCATACGCCCTTGCCCTTGGGCATTTTTATGGATGCTTCAAATCTGCCGTATTTATAAAAGACTTTTCCTGAGCTGTCAATTTTACCGGCAGCATAAGGGAACTTTCTGATGGTATTGTCTGCTTTTGTTTCCTGAATGGGTGTTGCAAGCTTTTCTGCTTTAATGAGCAGGTTGCCATTCGCAACGCTGACATTCTCGGCTCTGTTCTTCTGTAATTCACCGCCGTTGGAATTATCGGATCTGTAGGACCAGTTTGCCATATTC
>MKRK01000019.1:16875-23862 GCA_001896915.1 Clostridiales bacterium 43-6 | reverse complement strand
CAAACCTTGGCACCTTGGCAAATAATAAAAAACCTCCCAAGGAGGAAAGAACATGAGCATTCCATCCGCTCCGGTTTTCTGGAGTTCTGTTGCTTCTGCCTTTCGGCTCACACCGCCCCCGAACAAAAGGGGGCGGAGAGTAGGGCACGTGGTAAACAATAAAAAATTTATCTGGCTGTCAGCGCTGACGGTATCGGGATTTGCCGTAGCCATTTTGGTAAGCGTTTTGTTTCCCCAAGTTGCCAAGGTTAAAATTGCATCCTACTCGGTTTTCGGCGGATTTTCGTTGACCATCAATCAGGCCTATCGCTTTGCACTGATCGGTCTGATCCTTCTCTACCTTGCCATCGGGGCATTTTCCTGGTTTGATCAGGAACGACGCAGAAAGTTTAAGCGCCGGGTTCCGTTTCGGTTGGCTATCGGCCTTGTACTTGCCTTGTGGGATGTTCTCGGCACCAAGCTGCTTGTTTTGCCCCAGCCATTTTTCCCGGGACCTTCCCGTATTATTGAAGCTTTTTTAATGGAAAGTGACTACATATGGCAAAACACGCTGTATTCACTGCGGTTGTTTTCTGTGGGGTTTTTGCTTGGCGTTGCCTTTGGCGTGGGCACCGGGATTTTAATCGGTTGGTTTCCGCGGGTGTATTATTGGGTGTATCCGGTTTTGAAAATTACCGGGGTCATCCCCGCTGTGGCTTGGATGCCCTTTGCGCTTACACTGTTGCCCACTCCGTTTTCGGCCGCAACTTTCTTGATTGTTATCTGTGCATGGTTTCCCGTGGCATCACTGACTGCCGCCGGCATCGCAAGCACGCCCAGGGTGCATTTTGAGGTGGCCAGAACACTGGGGGCAAAAACCCGGTATCTGGTGTTTCATGTGGCAATCCCCCATGCACTGCCCAATATCTTTACCGGGATTTCAACAGCCAATGCCTTTGCGTTTACCACGTTGGTCATGGCAGAAATGATGGGGCAGCCCGGCGGCTTGGGGTATTATATCAACGCCTCCAAGGTTTGGAGCGCTTATTATAAGGTTTTTGCGGCCATTATTGTGATGGCTGTGCTGTTCAGCCTGATCATGCATGTTATGGGACTGATTCAAAGCCGCATTTTACGCTGGCAGAAGGGATTGGTGAAATCATGAGTGAGCAACCCTTATCCGTTCTAAGCAAGGTGATATTGCAGATTGATTCGGTCAACCGCACTTACATTGACGATGAGGACAATACGGTGGAGGCATTGCAAAACGTGAGCCTTTCCGTCAACCGGCGTGAATTTTTGTCCATCATCGGTTCCTCGGGTTGTGGCAAAACCACGCTGCTGCGACTGATTGCGGGGTTGGATACCCCCCAGTCGGGTCAGCTGATTTTGAATGGAGAAGCCATCACACAACCGGCACCGCAACGGGGCTATGTGTTTCAGCAGGGAAGCCTGTTTCCATGGTTGACAGTGGAACAAAACATTGCCGCCGGTTTGAAGGCCCGGGGCGTTCACCGCCAAAACAAAGACGAAGTGGCCGATTATGTTACTTTGATCGGATTGAACGGATTTGAAAAATCATATCCCCACCAGATTTCGGGCGGAATGGCACAGCGCGTTGCCATTGCCCGGGCGCTGATCAACAACCCCAACGTACTGTTGCTAGATGAACCAATGGGGGCACTGGATTCCTTTACCCGTGCGGACATCCAGGATAAGCTGCTGGAGCTTTGGAAAAAGAATAGCACCACAATGATTCTGGTAACCCATGATGTGGACGAGGCGATTTATCTGTCCGACCGAATTGTTGTGATGACACCACGACCCGGAAAGATCAAAGAGATTATCGAAGTCGGACTGCCGCACCCCCGGCATCGGGGCGGGTCTGAATTTTTATCCTTGCGGCGTGACATTCTCGAAACACTGCACATGGCCAGTGCAAATCCCCAACCCGAATATATGATTTAAGGAGTTTCCAAACATGGCAAAAGAAATCAGACAAATCGCAATCTACGGCAAGGGTGGTATCGGCAAGTCCACCACCACCCAAAACCTGACGGCAGGCTTGGCAGAGAGCGGCAAAAAAATTATGGTGGTGGGGTGCGACCCCAAAGCGGATTCTACCCGGCTGTTGCTGGGCACACTTGCCCAGCGTACTGTGCTTGACACACTTCGCACCGTTGGTGACGAACTGGAGCTGTCCAATATCATGCGAACAGGCTACGGCGACATCAAGTGTGTGGAATCAGGCGGACCGGAACCGGGCGTTGGCTGTGCCGGGCGGGGGATCATTACCTCCATTGGGCTGTTGGAACGGCTGGGTGCCTACACCGATGAGCTGGACTATGTGTTTTATGACGTATTGGGTGACGTGGTCTGCGGTGGATTTGCTATGCCGATCCGCGAAGGAAAGGCGAAGGAGATTTACATCGTCGCTTCCGGTGAGATGATGGCTCTGTATGCCGCCAACAACATTGCAAAGGGCATTGCCAAATACGCGCAAAAGGGCGGTGTTCGCCTGGGCGGTATCATCTGCAACAGCCGAAATGTGGACAGGGAGCGGGAGCTGTTAGAAGCCTTTGCCAAAGAACTGGGAACCCGTCTGATTTATTTTGTGCCCCGCAACAATGTTGTACAGCGGGCGGAAATCAACCGCAAAACCGTAATTGAATATGCGCCGGAAGACAAGCAGGCAAACGAATACCGCAGCCTTGCCGCTGCCATTGACGGGAACACCAATTTCACGGTTCCGAAACCCATGAAGCAAGAACGGCTGGAAGAAATTCTGCTGGAATTCGGGCTTCTGGATTCCATAGAAGACGATTACCGTATTTAAAGTCAATGATCATCTGCCGAAGGCTATAAATTTTAACGGCAATTGACGATAAAAGGAGAAACCGGTATGGCACTGAATATTCGCACCGTACAACCCAAGGACGCAAAGGCACTGAGAGAAATATACGCACCCTATGTGGAAACCACTTGGGTAACCTTTGAAACTGAAGTACCCGATGTGGAAGAAATCCGCAGAAGAGTGGAGACTTATCATTTTCAACTCGGGTTTCCTTATTATGTTGCGGAGCAGGGCGGTGAAACGGTGGGGTATGCTTATGCCCATCCGTTTCATGAGCGGGCTGCGTTTCGCTATACCGCGGAAACCAGTGTGTATGTAAAACAGGGATTCGAAGGCAGCGGCATTGGTACAAAGCTGTACCAAGTGGTGCTAAATGATTTGAAGCAAAGCGGGTTTCATAAGGTGATAGCCATTCTCGGCTATCCCAACGAGGCAAGCAAACGATTTCATGAAAAGCTCGGGTTTCGGGAAACGGGTGTACTTCATGAAGTGGGCTATAAATTTGATTGCTGGCTGGATGCGGGTTATTTTGAAAAAGTTTTGTAACAAAGAGAGTGAAGCAATGCAAAAGGGAGGAAACGATTTGGAAAAGCCGTATATTACGATTCAAAACTTGTCCAAATCCTTTACGGTCAAGGGTGAGCGTTTGGAGGTTTTGAAGGGAATATCGCTGGAAATTCCCAAAGGCGATGTTTTCGGAATCATCGGGCTTTCCGGTGCGGGCAAGTCCACACTGGCCCGATGCATCAACCGGCTGGAAACGCCGGATGCCGGTCGTGTTGTCATCGACGGTGTTGACATGACAAGTCTGTCCAAATCCCAGCTTCGCAAAGCACGGCAGAAAATCGGCATGATTTTTCAGACCTTCAATTTGTTTGAAGCCAAAACGGTGTATAAAAATATTGCCTTTCCTCTCGCCATCCGCGGCATCAAAAAAGCGGAACGTGACCGGCGCGTCAAAGAAATCGCAGAAGTGGTGGGCTTGCAGGATAAGCTGACTGCCTACCCTGCGGGGCTTTCGGGCGGCCAAAAACAGCGGGTCGGCATTGCCAGAGCGCTCGCAAACAACCCGGACATTCTTCTTTCCGACGAAGCCACAAGCGCCCTTGACCCGCAAACCACTCTCAGCATTTTGGAGCTTCTTAAGGATATCAACAAAACAATGGGGCTGACCATTTTGTTGATCACCCATGAGCTGGATGTCATCAAATACACCACCCGAAACATGGCGGTGCTGGAAGACGGCATCATCAGCGAAACCGGTAAAACAAGAGACATTTTCGCAAATCCCAACAGTACCACGGGTAAAATGTTTTTAAAGGTATATTCAGAGCTGCAGGAAAGCAGTGTGGAAGGAGGAAGCGGAATATGAGCTTATTAAATACCCCGTTTTGGGAGGTTTTCAAGGCGTCCTTTTCCCCAAAGGTGTGGAAGGATATCTGTCCCGCCACTGCGGATACGCTTTATATGACATTCATTGCTTCCTTTATTACACTGGTGTTCGGCCTTCTTCTGGGCATTGTCATGACGTTGACCGCAAAAGACGGGCTTCGCCCCGTGCGGCCGTTCAACGCCGGCATGGGTTGGCTCATCAACTGCTTACGCTCCTTACCGCAGATGATTATGATTATTCTTATGATCCCGGTGGCGAGAATGGTGTTCGGAAAATCCTACGGGATGAATTCTTGCATTATTGCACTGGCGGCTTCCTGCATTCCGATGTATGCCCGCGTTGTAGAAAGCAGCTTGCTGGAAATCGCAAAAGGAAAGATCGAAGCGGCAAAATCAATGGGGAGCAATCATTTGCAGACCATCGTGTTTGTGCTTCTTCCGGAAACGCTTCCGTCTTTGATCCGGGGCTTCACGGTTGCGGTCATTGCCATTATTTCCATGACTGCGCTGGCAGGAAATTTCGGCGCGGGCGGCATTGGTGACATTGCTGTGCGGTTCGGTTTTCAGCGGTTCCAGCACGAGGTTTTGTTTGCCTGTGTGTATGTTTTGATTATTACGGTGCAGATTATCCAGTTTGCCGGTGACTTTGCATCCAAGCTTATTTTGAAAAAACGGCATCTTGTTTAAAATATTACATATTAAAGGAGTAAAATTATTATGAAAAAAATTATTTCCCTGATTCTTTTGGCTGTGCTGGCTCTCACAAGCCTGACAGCCTGCACATCCAAAACAGCAAAAACCTCCACAGAGGGCACAACAGCGGCAACCACGGCAAAAAGCGTTGAAATCAAAGGCATTGTTGACTTGGTTCCTCACAGCGAGCTTGTCAATTATGTAAAAGACAAACTGGCAGCGGAGGGTGTTATCATCAATCTGGTGTCAACAGCGGCAGATGCCACCACCAACGAGCGTACCGAATCCAAAGAGGTTGATTTCAATTTCTTTCAGCATTATCCGTATTTGAGCGAATGGAACACCACAAACGGCGGTCATCTGATCAACGTGGGCGACATCCATGTGGAACCCATCAGCGCGTATTCCGATAAATACAAAACCGTTGCGGAAGTTCCGGCGAAGGCCAAAGTTGCCATTCCGAACGATGCCACGAATGAATACCGTGCCTTGAGAATTCTCGAAATCGCCGGTTTCATCAAGCTGGACGATACCGCGTCTAAAAACCTGAAGGCGTCCAAAACCAATGTAAAGGAATACCTCAAACCCATCGAGCTGGTCGAGCTTGACAGCGCCACGATCATTCCCACCAAAGGCGATTTTGACGTGTTTATCACCAATGTGAATAAAGCGCTGGAAGCGGGCATCACCTCCACCGTCCTTTTCAAAGAAGGCGAGGATTCCCCTTATGCCAACATCGTCGCCGTCCGCAGCGACTTGGCCGCTGACAAGCGTGCCGCGGTGGATAAGCTCGTAAAAGCGCTGCAGTCCGACGACACCCGCAAATTCATCGCAGATAAGTACAAAGGCAAGGTCATCCCTGCCAAGATTAAATAAGCCATTCTAACTCCACAATATTATATAATGTTGGTAAACAATTTAAAATTATGGTAAAACAATGGAATATGTATGTACTGCCCGTTTTTTGATAAATAAATTTTAACTTGCGTTATGAACACCCGCACCAAAGCAATATAATCCGAACCAGAATATCCTTATGGATGACGGGTTCGGATTTGTTGTTTCTTATGATGAATTTATTCTAAAAGGCAAAATGTGATTTGAAAAACGTATCTTTATGCACACACTGATATAACATTTTTCGTTTTGTCAAATCCGGAGCGATTTATTATGTTGTTTGCATATTCCAGAATATCGCTAAATGAAGAATTCAACCGGTTATGATATGTATTATCTTTTCATTTATGATGCTTTTACTAATTATATACTAAAGACAAAAGGTTAAGGTTCAAGTAGCCGTTTTGTTATTATAGGATAACTCAATGCCCGTGAAAGACATTTGCACAGATAATCCGCCCTGATCGTTATTAAACGCTGTAATTGTTCCGTCTTGTCCTTCTATTATTTGTTTGCAGATTGAAAGACCAAGCCCTGATACACGTCTGCTTTTGTCCGAGGTATAAAACGGCTCAAAAATGTGAGGTAAATCACTGTCACTGACACCACCGCCGTTATCTGCTAATGTGAAAAACAAATGCCCCTGAGATGATTCAGTGGTGAGGCTGATTTTTACGTCCTTGACTTTGGCATGTCGTATACTATTGCCGATAATGTTGGCAAATACTCTGCGCAGCTTTAAAAGATCAATATGAATTGCTCTGTGATTTTCACATTTATTCTCAACTAAAAATAAAATGTGTTGCTCAGAGAGCTGTGATGCATATTCATCTTGTAACATTTTGCGAAGATAATTAACGGAATAGTTTCGTTGCTCACCCTTATTTGGAAGTGAAGCACCTAAATAATCATCAAATTCATCCACAATAGCTTCAATATCCTTTGCCTGATTATAAATGGTTTCAATATATTTCCTTTGTTTTTCTATCGTCAGTTCTTTTTTTGTAATACGCTCGCTGTATCCCAACACAGAAGTCAAAGGTGTCTTTATATCATGAGAAATAGAAGCAATAATCCGGTTTTGTAGCTGCTTTTCCTCGCAAAGCGTCATGGAAAGCTTTGAAAAACTTTCTTCAAGCTGACCAATTTCGTCACGACTACCAACTGTTGCT
>MKRK01000019.1:15878-16846 GCA_001896915.1 Clostridiales bacterium 43-6 | reverse complement strand
AAAAATATGACAAATAAAACAGATATTTCAAAATATAAAAGATTATTGAATACGCTATGAGAGGTTAACTTAAAAAGCTCAACCTGTTTTTGAACTTGAAAAATATAAATTTGGTTAGAAAGCGTGACAGTTTCTGCTTTGGTAAAACCCAAATGACGGCTGTTATTCTGGTACCAAGCGGTTGTTTTATCGGTTTGCACGTTTTTGAGACTAAATGTAAAATCTCGTGGATTTTCAAAGTTTGTCAAAAAATCCGTTGCATAATCAATATTTTTCCCGTTTATTTCGCTGGCAATCTGATCAGCTGTTTCAGAAACAACTTTGTCCATATTCTGCTGGTATAGTTCCACCTTGCCAGACAAATATACCTTATAATAAGTCATTAAAATAGCTATGTTTAAAATGAAAGCAACCAGCATAATTAATGGAATTTTAAACCGAATACTCATGTTGTGACTTCACCTCGCACAAGCTTATAACCTACACCCCATACCGTTTTTATCATGTGGTTTTCCGGGTCGATTTTATCTCGCAGATTTTTAATTGTCACTGTAACACTGCCAATGTCGGCATAATCCATACCCCAAACAGCATCAAAGATCTGTTCCTTAGTCAAAACCTTACCAATGTTGTCGCACAAATACAAAAGCAATTGAAATTCTCTTGTAGTCAGCGCTTGTAACATTCCGCCTTTTTTAACTTCAAAACTGTCTCTGATAATGGTTAGATCACCAACAGTCATGGTATTCTCTTGTAAACCTTGGCTTCTTTTTTCGCGGCGCAGATGTGCTTTCACCTTTGCAACCAGTTCTTCAACCACAAAAGGCTTTGTAATATAATCATCAGCGCCGATTTCAAGTCCTAAAACGGTGTCAAGAGTGCGTCCTTTTGCAGTGACAAACAAAATAGGGCAGTGAACCTTGTCTCTAATTTTGCGGCAAACCTCCAAGCCGTCGGCACCGGGCATC
>MKRK01000019.1:15449-15833 GCA_001896915.1 Clostridiales bacterium 43-6 | reverse complement strand
GCCGAATTCCCATCCGCAACAACAATACAATCAAACCCCTCATCCGCAAGGCTATCGGAAATCAGAGAAGAAATGTTTTTATCGTCATCCGCAATTAATATTTTAGGCACCAAAAATCACTTCATTTCTTTTTCAAACTGCAAAAGACATGCCTTGTAGTCTTTTATAGTAGATAAAAGCTCCTCCAAAGCCGGCTTTAATGCGTCTATATCTTGTGCTTGCTTTGCTTTTTTTATAGTATCATTTTTTTCACTTAACAACAACTTATATTTGGTAAATTTATTGTAATAATCCGTTATTTTTTCCGAACTTGATAAGTCATTTGTTAAGGAAACACATTGATTTGTACTGGAAATGGCACTCTCAGCTTCATTTTTAATTTGA
>MKRK01000019.1:1460-15293 GCA_001896915.1 Clostridiales bacterium 43-6 | reverse complement strand
TTTTATTGCTTGAACAGCCTGATAAAACCAATACGGTCAGCAACAATACAATGATTGATTTTTTCATAGTATTCACTCCTATTCCACACTTTTTAATGCTTCAACAAGTACAATATTCTTTATTTTGGGTCGCAGCAATAAATTTGACAGTAATGCAAAGAAAAAAGTCAGCGCTATTGTAACAGCAACCATAACAGGGTTCAACCCGGTTGGTATGCGCAGGCTGCTTGCCGAAATAATATCGGCTAAATACTGGAACAAATAATATCCGGACGGCAATCCAAGCAGACAACCCAAGGCAGTTAATATCAAATTTTCAACAAGCGTAAGACGGTTCACTTCTTTTTTATAATAGCCAAGCACCATTAAAGTGGCATATTCTCTGGTTCTTTCGAAGATATTAATGGATGTAATGTTGTAAATAACCGTTACCGCCAATATCGCCGCAGAAATCAGAATCAACAATATGGTCGCATTAAGAGTCTTTAACATGTCTTTACTACGGGCGATCATGTCCTCTTTCGTGTTCACACTTTTCACATCTTCTTGGTTTGTGAGCCAACCCGTAGCAGATTGAATTTCACTTTCGTCTGCCAACTTCACAAGGCCTGTATCTGCCGCTGTATCTATTTTGACAGCTTTGGCAGACTCAAATGACAGATACATTGTTTTTGCGGCATATTGCACCGAGATGTCGGTCACTTTCAGTGAATACTTTTTATCATCCACTGTAACATTGATTACATCACCGACAGAAATACCATAGTCCGTTGCTATGGAATCAGGAATAATAACGCTGTTTTCATGCATCGTTATCGGTTGATTTTGTGTATTATAAAGATGAATAAGGCTGCTGTCTCTTTCGACTGTTTGCATTGTCAGACCAACATCATCAGCAAGGTTTAAGGTGGCTTTTTGTGTATTACTCAGTTCGGCTTTTTCAATCGGAAAATCAAATTCAAGATCGGATTTATGAGCAATATCCTCTTTATAAATAACTGAAAGATCATAACTCATGCTGTTTATAGTTGTATCAACAACGCAAATAGCTGCATCTCTTAGAGAAAGACCCGTTAAAATCAGCATAACACTGCCGACAATACCTACTGAGCTTAATAAAATGCGCCCTTTGTTTAAAAAGAAATTGCGCAAGATTAATTTATTGGAGTAACTCAGCTTACTCCATAATGATGTGAACCGCTCTATTAAAATGGTTTTACTACCCTTAGGCGGTCTTGGACGCATTGCTTGTGCCGGTATCTCTTTGAGCACCTTTTGTACTGCGATTAAAGTGGCTGTCCCGCAAAAAACAATGCCCAATAAGAGCGGAAGTAAAATGTAAGCAGCATACATGGGTATATCGATTTGCGGCAACGCAAAACGATTGGAAAATACGCGTATCAACATCTTTGGAATAAACCGATTACCAAGAATTGCGAAAGGAACGGCACCTAAAACCGAAGCTATAGCAGAATAGGAAAGAAAAACCCCTCGGATTTTAGCTTTTGAAATTCCCAGAGCTTGCATAACCGCAATCTGCGTTCTTTGATTTTCAACCGATTTTGATAAAGAAATAAAAGCGATAGCTGCGGCGACAAGGAAAAAGATCAGTGGAAAAATATAAGAAACCGAGCGAATGGGATCAAGCGATCCACTGACATTAACATAGCTTGCCTGATCTTCGCGCGCAACCCCGGAGATGTAGGACTCATAGGATTTTGCAGCAGAAAGAACAGCTTCGGAGTCACTGGTTTTTAAAAGTACTTCCTGATACTTTCTTGAAATTCGGTCAAGCTCATCTTGTGCTTTTTCTTTTTCGGATAGATAGTCCGTCCTGTTTTTTGAAAGCTCAGATTTTGAATTGTCGAGTTCCGTTTTTGTTTTGTTTAGCTGGCTGTAAGTTTCAGTCTTGCTTTGTGCAAGCTTTTCAGCACTGTCTTTATATGTCAGATAGCCGTTGTCATGCTCAGTCTGCTTTTTCGAGAACTGCTGCTGTGCATCGGTTTTTTGTGTATCCAAAGAACTTTGCTGTGTTTCAAGAGCGGCTTGTTGTTGGCTCAACCCGGTATATTTGCTTTGAAATTCAGTGTCCTTTGCAACTTGTTGCTGCTCTGTTAGCGTTTCGCGCACCTTTTTATATGCAGCATAGCTTTCATCCAATGTTTTTTGAGCATGCAAAAGTTGTGCACCTTTTGTATCGATTTGGGTTTGGGCATCGGTCATCTGTTTTTCAAACGTATTTTTTTGTTTTGTCAGCTCGTTTTGGGAACGATCCAACTTTTCTTTGGTCTGTTGCAACTTTACTTCCGATTGTTCAAAAGACTGGTCAGCCTTACCTTTTCCTTCCTCATATTCATTTGTTGCATCACTGAGCTTTGTTTCAGCTTCATCAATTTTAGTTTTTGCTTCATCAAGCTTTTTCTGCACTTCATCGGCTTGCTCACTAAACACATCGGATGATCGAATGAGTGACAGCAAGGTTTCTTTTTGTGCATAAACAATGCCAAAAGCACTGTTGGAAGTAACCGCTGTTGCGGCATCCTTTTGCTTGTAAGCATATTCCGGATTCATACACAAACCGGTTATCGTCAAGATTTCATTACCAACTTTGACTGTGCTTCCTGGGGTTAAATGATTAGCATTTGCAAATTTATAATCGATAATAATTTCATTATCAGACTTCGGTAATTGCCCCTCTGTCAAAAGTGGGCGGTTGATATCTGTCAGGCTGTGCAAGCGCAATGAACAATCTGATTCGTTTATTATAGTTTGCTCGTTTATTGTATATCTGCCTTCAGCACTAATGACACCATCCGTTTTAGCCAGCGTTTTTATATCTTCATCTGAAATACCTTTAAAATAGACCCACAAATCGGCCATGTTTTGCACACTATAATACTTGTATGTTGACCTATCCATTGCAGTAATCGATGAAAACATCCCGGACATCAGCATAGCACCAACTGCAATAATTAGTACAATAGATAAAAACTGCCCAAAATTCGAAGCAATTTCCCGAAACATCCGTTTATACAGTTTTTTCATCACCACTCCAACCCTTCCACTTCTGCCTTTTGGGTGTTCACAGTTATGCTTTCAATCTGCCCGCTCTTCACCCTGATTACCTTGTCAGCAATGGGAGAAATGAGAGAGTTATGGGTGATAAGAACAACTGTCTTATTATAAACACGGTTTATTTCCGCAAGTAATTTTAAGACATTTTTTCCGGTGTTGTAATCCAGTGCACCGGTTGGTTCATCACATAAGAGCAACAGCGGATTCTTTGCCACGGCTCTGGCAATAGCAACACGCTGTTGTTCACCGCCCGACAACTGTGTGGGGAAATTCTTAGCACGCTCTTTAAGTCCCACGCGGTCAAGCACCTCGGCAGGATTCAAATGATTCTTACACACCTCGGCTGCAAACTCGACATTTTCATAAGCGTTAAGGTTAGAAATCAGGTTATAAAACTGAAAAACAAAACCAACCTTATCCCGGCGGTAACGGGTTAATTGATTGTCGTTAAACGACCTGATGTTTACATCATCGATCAAAACTTCGCCTTCACTTGCACTGTCCATTCCGCCCAAAATGTTTAATATGGTTGTTTTCCCGGCACCGGATGCACCCAAAATGATCACAAATTCTCCTTCATCAATAGTGAAATTCACGTCTTTGAGCGCATCAATGGTAATTTCACCGATTTTATATTGCTTGGATACATTTTTCATTTCAATTAAACTACTCATTATAACAGCCTCCATTTGGTTTATATGATGAGTATAAGTTTTTAAAATTAAAAGGTTAGTGGATAAAAATTAAGAAAAATTATGAGCAAAATAAATAATATTTAATTTTTAAAGCTGAAATATGTATGTTCTGGCTGTTGGCTTTTTACAGTATGATTTTTACTTGCGTTATGAACACTCGGACCAAAGCAATATTATCCGAACCACATCGTCGATATAGGACAGGGGTTCGGATTTGTTGTTTCTTATGATGAATTTATGCTAAAAGGCAAGGGCTTCTGATGCCCTTGCCTTTTAGTTACTTAAACTCAATGATTTTTGCGTTGGAACAAGCCTTGATATCTTTTTCTGTTTGCTTAAACCATTCTTCAAAATTTCCTAATTTGATTTCTAGTTTTTCTATTTCTGCTCGCATTGACAGGCTGTTTTCAGACTTATATTTTCGCATATCTGAGATAACATTTTTTAATTGTTTACCAAAATCAATCAGTTTTTCATTTATGGTAGTCTGTTTTTTCCATTTCGACAAATGAATTGATTTTTCCTTTTCATATTGCTTAAAAAACTCCTGATAAATATATTCTGTCATGTGTGGAATATAAATCGAATAAAGCTTTAAAATTCCCAGCAGTGAATAATACAGAGCATATTGACCGCTTTTTCGTGTTTCTGTTCCGTGAATATCCGGCTGATATAATCTTTCTTTGACAATTTCAACATAGTTGTCGCAAAAATCTTTCCAGAATAGCTCATCAATTTCATGTCGTGCAGATCCGATCTCATATTCATATAGTAATTCGGCAGATTTCATGATCGTTTCATTTGTTCTTTCAATGATCCACCGATCAACCGGTAAAAGCGGTGGAATTTGATTAATGTCAATATCCTGCAAGTGGGAAATTGCAAATTTTGAAGCATTCCATAATTTCGTGATAAATCTTTTTGAAATTGTCATTTCATAAGTTGAAAAGAAAGTGTCTGTTCCAAGTCTTGAGCCGGCAGACCAATATCGGAGCACATCTGCTGAATAGGTTTCAATAAGATATTTTGGGTCAAACTCATTATTGCTTTTCGATTTGCTTATTTTTTCACCTTTTTTTGCAAGAACGAAGCCGCAAATCATCAGGTCTTTCCAGGGAAGTTCACCTGTGTGATAAAGACTTCGGACAATGGTATAAAAAGTCCATGTGCGAATAATTTCGTGTGCCTGTGTTCGCATGCTCATGGGTGTCAATTTGATACCAAGTCTTTCGTTGATTTGCGGCGTGATACTGGAGGTTGCCCATGTATCAAAAACCGCACTTTCGGGAACAAATTCCTTACAGCCGCATTCGCAAATGCCCTCATACATGGTTTCAAGAGGATTTACCGGAAGTTGTTCTGATTTGGCAAATACCGGCTTCCCACATTCTTTGCAATACCAGACCGGAAATGGAACACCGAAATAACGCTGTCGGGAAATGCACCAATCCCACTTAAGATTTTCTACCCAGGCAATATAGCGATTTTTCATGTGGGCGGGATACCAGTTGATTTCATCCGCGGCTTTTAAAAATCTTTCCTTATCGGTCAGAATGTCGATATACCATTGCCTAGATGGTATAATTTCGATTCCCTTTCCGCATCTTTCATGAACACCAACTGTGTGAATAATATTTTGGGATTTCAGCAGCAAGCCATTTTCGTTGAGCAGACGGATGATTTCTTTCCTTGCTGTGTGAACTTTCATGCCGCCGATAAAAGGAATATCACCTGCAATTAATCCGCTTGGCAGAATCACCTTGAGATATGGTAAATTGTGTTCTTTGAACCATTCGGCATCGGTGCTGTCGCCAAATGTTGCGCACATAACAACACCGGTTCCTTTATCAATGCAGACTTTTTCGTCGGTTAAGATTGGAATTTCATAATTATACAGTGGCACAAGTGCTGATTTGCCCACATATTTTTGATTTCGCTCGTCATCCGGATGAACAAACAGGCAAACACAGCCGTAAAGGAGTTCGGGGCGGGTTGTCGCGACCGTGATGGCTTCATTATCAACCATAAACGGTAAATAATTAAAAGAGCTTTCAATATCTGCAGTATCGAGTTCAGCTTGAGCAATTGAGGTTTGACATTCGGTGCACCATAAAACAGGAGATTCTTTAGCATATGCCTTGCCCATTTTGACAAGCTCAATAAATAACTCCTGAGAGATTTTCCTGACCTCCGGGCTTATAGTCTGATACATGGCAGACCAATCCACGGAAAATCCAAGAGAATTCCAAAATTCTTTGAACTGCGCTTCGTATTTTTCGGTGGTGTTCATACATTTGTTGATGAATTCACTTCGTGGCAAGGTGTTGGTACGAAGTTTTTCTTCCCGCTCAACAAGTCGTTCAGTGGGAAGCCCGTTATCATCAAAGCCAAATGGATAAAAAACGTTATCCCCCTGCATACGGCGAAAGCGTGCAATGATTTCCGCCTGAGTATAGGAAAACAAGTGACCTATATGCAGACTGCCGCTGACAGTTGGCGGCGGAGTGTCAATCGAATAAATTTTGCCGTCCGTATTCCTGTCAAATTGATAGGTTTTCTCGTCAGCCCACATTTTCTGCATTTGTTTCTCGATCTGTAAAAAATTGTAATGCTTTTCCATCATTATTCCTCCAAAATCAGATTTACCGAATACAATAAAAAAAAGTCCCAAGCAGTAAATATATACTGCTTGGGACGAACATTATTGTCCGTGGTACCACCCAAATTCAGAGAAAAATTCTCTGCGCTTTGCCGATGCGGGACAGAAAAAACTATCCGATATCGTTTTCCAGATGACGGTTGAAATTCCGTTGAAGTCTACTGAGAGACAAAATCTCCGTTCGGTTCACAGCTCAGAGGCTACTTTCCATACTTTCTTCACGAGAGCTTTCACCAGCCGCTCCCTCTCTTTGCATCCAAAAGAATGTACTCCTCCTCGTCAATGCCTTTATTGTATTCAATTTATATTATTATATCACATTTATTCCATAAAAATCAATTCAATTATCAGAAAATATAAAACCTACAATATCTTGCCAATGCCGTGTTATTTGTTGTAGGATTTGGTGTATTGTATTTCTGTTTCCACACCAATCGAAATTACAATGTTCGGGGAATGAAAGTGATATTCATGCCGATAAGTACCGCCCATTTGTTTCAACGCTGGTTTTTCCACTGCAATCTTCTTTTTAAGTTATGATGCTTTTGCTGCATTGTTAGGAGCCAAAAATCAAAGCTGAATAATATTAGAATTGACATATTTATGCTTTCTCTGCCGGATTTTGATTCAGTGATTCTCTTGCATATGAGCACTCACACCAGACCTTTCATAACGGCTGGGTACATGACTATGTAAAAATTTAAGAGTAAAAAAGAAATTATTCCGGGATAAATGAAAAACTGAATTCTGTTTTTTAATTTTATACAGCTGAAATAAAATAACAATCAAAGAAGAGCGATATCCTTAGGTTCTGTAACTGCCCGTACGGTTTAGCACACTAGTTCCATTCATGAAAACAGATGCTTGAAACAAAGTGTCCTGCTAATCATCGGAGAAGACAATATCTATGGATATAGACTGGACATTCTGACCCGTACGGGCTAGAGCCTCGAAGCACAATTTGTGTTCGGGATTTTTGTTCATAGGTTCAGAGATTGTGTTCCGTATGCGTTAGGATTTTAACCATAACCATATCATTCCCGCTATGACTGCGGTTTGCAGCAGTATGATCACAGGAATGCCGATCATGAATTTGGCGTGTTTTGTTTTGTGCCGTATTGCCAGCATGGTCAAAAACATGACAACAGAACCGCCCAGGGCTGATATGAGCAAAAGCGTCCGTTCTCTTACACGTCGTTTGTGCTTTTTGGCGGCGTTCTTATCATATTGTGTAAAAAAAACGGACATCAAGGACACGATGCCCAGATAAATTCCAATGTATTCCATGGTTCCACTCCCTTTTATAAAGATCATTATATCATATCGCTATAGTAAAATCAAAATTTTGGGCAGGGTTTCTGTGATGCCATATTGAATAAACAATCCACAAAAGCAGCACAAGATATGCTATCGTAACCTTTCCCCAAATAGCAGCCGTGTCGTGTAATCAAAAAAATTACAACGATTTGATGTGATTTTATCAGGTTACACATTGACATATTCTGATTTTGTGTTAAAATAATAAATACCGTCATCGTGATTGACGGATGACCGCTAGGGAGGCATAGCTCAGTTGGTCAGAGCGCACGGTTCACATCCGTGAGGTCGCGGGTTCGAGCCCCTCTGTCTCCACCAAAAACACTGTATTTTATTATAAATGCAGTGTTTTTTATTTACAAAGATAGCGTCAAATACAGAATAGCGGTAATGTTAATTTTGTTATGATCACCAACCAGACAAGCCGGTATATAGATTTTATCCTTTTTTCGGCAAATCATCTCGCAGTAGGAACAGGCTTTGTGTTAAAATAAAAATACAGTTAAAAAAGGAGCGAACACAATGGGAGAAGTCACGTTTCGCATAGCAACAGAAGCGGATGTGCCACTGATATTCCGCTTTATCATGGCTTTGGCAGAGTATGAAAGCTTAACGGATATGGTCACAGCCACGCAAGAAGGACTGCGTGAATCTGTTTTTAACAACAAGCAGGCAGAGGTGTTTTTCGCCGTTGTTGACGGTGTTGAGGTCGGGTACGCTCTGTTTTTTCAGACTTACTCTACCTTTGCCGGCAGGGCGGGCATTTTTCTGGAGGACTTGTTTGTTCTGCCCGAATACCGAGGAAAGGGATACGGCAAAGCGATTTTACAGCATCTGGCGCGAATTACATTGGAGCGGGGCTGCACAAGACTGGAATGGTGGTGCCTTGACTGGAACAAGCCCAGCATTGCTTTTTATTTGTCCCTTGGCGCACAAAAGCTGGACCAATGGACAGCCTATCGCTTAACGGAAACTGCATTGAGCCAATTGGCCGAGGAAAAATGAATAAAATGAGACCAACCAAGGATGTACAGTGCACCAGTGTTCACGGACATGAAATAAAGAGCCGTATCATAGAATATCATTGATTTTTATCAAATAGCTTCAAATTGCTATCAACTGACGTCGTTTTTCAAGCAATGTCAGTTTTGTTTTGAGTTGAATACGTTCATTGTTGTAAAACCGGATGGAATCATTTAAGCCGGATTCGTGGGCCTAGCGGAATGGTTCACAATAATGCCGGCAGTGGAAAACCGAATCACCCTTCACTCTTAAAATTGCACAATGAAAAAACGCACCGAACGGAACCCGATCCGGTGCGTTTTTTTTATAAAATTCTCCGTGCGGTCATATAAGCGTTGACCCAATAGCTGTTTGACAAGCTGGCTTCGGTGACTTTTCCTGCTCCGGACAGGGCGGAGATAAACTTTCCGTTTCCTGTGTAGATTCCTACATGGTTGATGCCGTCGTTGCCACCGTTGGTGTCAAAGAAAATGAGGTCGCCTGGCTGTAGATTTGCCTTACTGACATATTTCCCAAGACCGGACTGCTGGGCAGATTGGTGAGGCAGGGTAATACCGGCTTTGTTGTAGCAGTACAGTGTGAGACCGGAACAGTCAAACCCGCTCATGGTATTGCCCAGGAATACATATTTCACACCGAGGGCAGATCTGGCGGCGGTCACAACGATATTTGCTTTGCTGCTATCTGCTTTTTTCGCGGTGCTTGTGATCTTTTTTGTTGTAGCCGGCGCTGCTTTATTGGAAGCTGTTTTCGGTTTCACGGTAGTTTTGGCTGTTTTTTTCGCTGTTGTAGCGATTTGCTTTGCGGTTGTTGTTATTGCCTGATTTGTGGTGGCTGATTCTGTGGCCTCGGTTGCTTTCGATGTGGTTGCTGTTGTCAATGTAGCATCTGCGTTTTCTGCTGTCAACACCTTTGGTGCAACAGCTTCCTTTTGAATGCTGCTGCATGCGGCCAATACAAAGGTACATATAATCAGTACCGATAATACGGATAAAATCCTTCTATTCATATCTGAACTTCCTTTCATCTTTCGTTGCTTCCATTCTGCCATAACCAAAGTATAAAGGAAATATTCATCCTGCGGCACCACCAAAATGCTGACAGAATTGTAATTTGTTTGAGTTACTGTAAAATTTTCACGTGAATAAAAAGAAGATATTGAGAACGATTCAATAGAATGGAATTTTGCTGACAAATGATAACAATCATACATAAACGGAAAAATATTATGAATCAGCATGATGACAGGGAAATTGATAGTTGAATATTTATGTAAATTGTTGAATTGTAGATTTTATGGAGCGTTATTCCTTATAAGTTTTACTTTATATGTTTTCGACCATGTGAAAGCATAGGAGGCAATACAATGAAAAGCCCGGATACAGTGAAGTATCCGGGTTCTTTCTGTGATGGATTAAATCGTCAAATCAGCGGTTTTTATTACGGCTGCAAACATTCCGCTCAGGGATGCCATGAAAGCATTGTGGACTGTTTCAGCAGGGATTTTGTTCCCGGCATAGGTCAGATCCTTTGTGGCACACGCATCCGATAGCAAGGTCGGTTTGATTGCAAAGTCCATACATGCACGGGTTGTTGTGTCTACGCACATATGACTCATCATACCGCAAATTACCAGATGGCTGATGTTGTGTTCAATCAGGATTTCTGCCAGGTTTGTTTGCAGAAAGCTGTTTGGATAATGCTTGATTACCACATGTTCGTTGTCTTTGGGGACAAGATTTTTATGTATCTTCACACCTTCTGTTTCCGGCAGAAAAAACGTTGCTCCCTTACGGGTGTTGATGTGCTGCACGTGGATCACCGGCAGGTTGTTGGCCCGGAACAGAGCCAAAGCATTTTCGATGTTGGATAAGGCAATCTCTGCATGAAACAGCTCTGATTTTCCGCCGGGAAAATAATCGTTTTGGGCATCGATGATAAGCAGTGCTTTGTTCATATCTACAGCTCCTCAATGGTATTATAATCCGTCCTTGAATTGGTAGCTTACGTGGGTGGCGTCGCAGAACGGTTTGTTGTAGGATCTGCCGCAGCGGCAGAGGGTGACACGGTTGCGCACTTCGTATAAAAAACCGTCGGCTCCTTCAATTTGGATTCCGCCTCTGACCCAAATGGGTCCGCTGCAGTTTCGCTCCGGGTCCTGAATAATCACAATGGAGGGTTCATAGGCCGGTTCATAGGCTTCTCCCGTGAGCTTGTCCCATGCAACCAGCCGGCCGGAAGGGCAGTCCTCAGCTGTTTTGATGGCCAGGGCACGAAGGGTTGGATCAGCGGATTTTCGTGTCAGCTCCCACACGTTTCCTTCCTCGGAATGACAAAAGCGGGCGAAAGCACAGAGGTCTTCACAGTCGGTTAAGGTGATGCCCGGTCCTTCTATTGTTTCGGTCTGCTCAAGATAAGCTTCACGGCTTGCGGTTTCTGTGCCGATGAAGCGTTCCTTACCGTGGGTACCGTCGCAAAAGGGCTTATTGGCAGATTTTCCGCAGCGGCACAGAGCATAGGCAGGTCTTTGGGGGAAAACACGACCCTCCCGGTATCGATAATCTTCACCGACGGATTCAATGATCAGCTCATAAAGCGGAACATTGCCGGTGATAAGATAGGGACCATCCTTTTGAATTTTGATATGCGGTTTTTTTGTCTCTGGCATATGCGTTCCTCTTTACTCGAATAATTCGTCCTGCAGTGTTTGAATCTCTGACCGCCGTTTTGTTTCCTCGCTTTTGTTGATGGAATAGCCGCTGTGGTTTTTTGTTAAGACACAGCCTTCGTAAACACCCGGGGGCAGGTCCTTCAAAGGGATATGAATCATATGCCCCTGTTCGTCCTCGCAGACTGCCATACTTTCTTCAATTCTGTCAATGGAATAGTTCATTGTTTTTCAGCCTTCACCGTAAATTTTGATCCGTCCGTTGTAAACAAAAGATTGCCGCTTTGGTCTGTTCTGTAAACAGTGATGTTTCTTTTGTTCATCTTGCTTAGCGTGATGCCGTGGGGGTGTCCGTAATCATTGTCCTTGGCAAGAGAGATCGCGCCGAAGCTTGGCTTCACTGCCTCAAGGAATGCTTCGCTTGAAGAGGTTTTGCTGCCGTGATGACCCACTTTTAATAGATCGGCAGCTACGTCAAATCCGCTTTTTAACAGCTCTGTTTCCTCAGCTGTTTCTGCATCACCCATAAAAATAGCAGAGGTGCTTTGATGAACTGCCTTGACGATGATGGAATAGTTGTTAAGATTGTCGTATTTACCCTTGGGAGCAAAAAAATTCAGCGTAAAGTTTCCGAGCTTGACATTATCGCCGGTTGCCGGTGCTTTGATTTTTTTATTTTGATTTTTAATGGTGGTCAGCAGGGTGGTATATGTTTTCGTGGTGGGCGTCAAGGACCCTTCACTTTTCATCATATAAATCGTCTGCACGTCAAAGCCGGTCAAAACAGCCGTCGCCCCGCCGATGTGATCCTCGTGGGGATGGGTGAGAATAAGTGCGTCTATGGTTTTGATGTTTCTTTGATTCAGATAGCGTAACAGTTTTGTCGTGCCTGTGCCGGGACCTGTGTCGATGAGAGCGGTTTTGTCACCGCTTTTGATTAGGATTGCATCCCCCTGTCCCACATCGATGATATGGATATTGTCGCCGGTTTCAATGACCGGTGTGCTGTCGGTACCTTTCAGATCCGCCCAGCTGGGCAAATCCACAGGTAGTTCAAGGTATGGGGAGAAGGTTAATGTGGACAGTATGCCCACCACTGCCAGAAACAAAACAGATGTAACAATATTTACCTTTTTCTTTTTCCTTGCCATCCGTTATCCGCCTTTCTGCCGGTATTTTTGCCCTTTTTGGAACCCGGTGCGGTCTTTTTTTGAGGGACGCTGCCAAAAACAAGGCAGTCCTTGCCGCTGCCGATCAAATCTGTCCTACCTGCTTTTTTCAGTGCTTCCATCACCTTGTCACGGTTTTTTGGAAGGAAGTATTGCAGCAAAGCACGCTGGGATGCTTTTTCCTCCGGTGTTTTTGGCACATAGACCGGCTCCATGGAATAGGGGTTTATTCCAGTATAGTACATGGCGGTGGAGATGGTTCCCGGTGTGGGATAAAAATCCTGCACCTGTTCGGGGCGGATATTTTCTCGTTTCAGAAATACAGCCAGCTCAACTGCGGATTTCAGGGTGGAGCCGGGGTGGGAGGACATCAGGTAAGGCACAAGATACTGCTCCTTGCCCGCTGTTTTGGTCAGCTGATAGAATTTAGAAGCGAATTTTTTATAGCTTTGGATGTGGGGTTTTCCCATTTTGTCCAGCACGGCAGCAGAGCAATGCTCCGGTGCCACCTTGAGCTGTCCGCTGATATGGTGTTCAATCAGTTCCTTAAAAAAGCTGTCGTCTCTGTCAGCAATGAGATAATCAAACCGGATGCCGGAACGGACAAACACCTTTTTAACCTTTGGGATGCTGCGAAGGGAACGCAAGATCCCGAGATATTCCCTATGGGAAACCTCCAGCTTATCGCAAGGGGAAGGGGACAGACAGCGCTTGTTCCGACAAAGCCCGGATTTCAGCTGTTTTTCACAAGAGGGCTTCCGGTAATTGGCGGTGGGACCGCCCACATCGTGGATATAGCCCTTGAAACGGGGATTGGCAGCCAATGCTTTTCCCTCTTGGATGACGGAATTGGGGCTGCGGCTGGTGACGCTGCGACCCTGATGAAAGGCCAGCGCACAGAAGTTACAGCCGGAAAAGCACCCTCTGTTGTGGGTGATGGAAAACTCCACTTCTTCTATCGCGGCAATGCCGCCCTGGTTCTCATAAACAGGGTGGTAATATTTCATAAAGGGCAGGGCATACACCTCATCGAGCTCTTGTGTTGTCAGGGGCGGCATGGGAGGGTTACAGACCAAAAAGCCGGTTTCCTGCTCCTGAAAGAGCCTTTTTCCTGTGATATAATCGTTCTCGTCCAGCTCGGTTTTGGCTGCCTTGGCGTAAAGGCATTTATCTTTACGCACTTGTTCGAGGGATGGCAGACGAAGCCCCCTAAGCCCCGTAATGTCA
>MKRK01000019.1:0-1349 GCA_001896915.1 Clostridiales bacterium 43-6 | reverse complement strand
ATGAGCATAGCGACGAAGGGATGCTTCCAGCCCGCCCAAAACGATGGGGATATCGGGGTAAAGTGCCCTGATTTTTTGACTGTAGACGGTGAGCGCTCTGTCCGGGCGAAGACCCATTTTTTTGCCCGGTGAATAATAATCCTCGCTGCGCCGTTTTTTGGATACGGAATAATGGGCGACCATGGAATCAATGTTTCCGCCGGAAACAAAAAAGCCCAGTGTGGGACGCCCGAAGAGGGTGAAATCCCGGGCTGTTTTTACGTTTGGCTGTGCAATGATTGCCACACGAAAGCCCATGTCTTCCAGAACCCGTGAAATAATTGCAGTGCCAAAGCTGGGATGATCCACATAGGCGTCGCCGGTCACTACGGCAAAGTCTATCTCATCCCAGTTTCTTTGTTTCATATCTTCTGTTGTAATCGGTAAAAAATTCATCAATACTCATCTCTGCGGGCTTTCATTTCAAGCCACTGCGCTTTTGTTATGGAAACGGTTCTGGGTTTGGAGCCTTCAAAGGGACCAACAATGCCCCGTTCTTCCATTTCGTCAATGATTCTGGCGGCACGGGCATATCCCAGCTTCAATCGCCGCTGTAACAGCGAGGTGGAAGCGATTCCTGCTTCCACGACCACCTCAATGGCGTCGTCCAGCTTGTCGTCACTGCTGTCGTCTCCACCAGAGGAAGAGGATTTGCTCCCCTTTTCGGGGACGGCCTGTTTTTCAATTTCGTTGAGCACGCCTTCGTCGTATTCCGGAGCAACATCACCCTTGACAAAATTGACAACGTTTCTGATTTCGTTGTCGGACACAAAACAGCCTTGTACACGGGTGGGCTTGCTGGAACCGATGGGGGAATAGAGCATGTCGCCCCGACCCAGCAGCTTTTCCGCACCGCCCATGTCAAGAATGGTGCGGCTGTCCACCTGGGACGCGACGGCAAAAGCAACACGGCTTGGGATGTTCGCTTTGATGATACCGGTGATGACATCAACCGAAGGACGTTGTGTTGCAATGACCAGATGCATGCCCGCGGCACGCGCCATCTGGGCAAGACGACAGATGGAGTCTTCCACTTCATTGGGTGCCACCATCATCAGGTCTGCAAGCTCGTCGATGATGATTACGATTTGGGGCATCATCTGGATATTCTCGCTTTTCTTTGCGAGAGCATTGTAGGAGGGCAGGTCCCGGACATTGTTGTCCGCGAATATTTTATAGCGTTTCAGCATTTCGGTCACCGCCCAGCCGAGAGCGCCGGCGGCTTTTCGAGGATCGGTCACAACAGGCACCAGCAGGTGAGGAATGCCGTTATAAATTCCCAGCTCCACCACCTTCGGGTCGATCATCAG
>MKRK01000018.1:7959-8172 GCA_001896915.1 Clostridiales bacterium 43-6 | reverse complement strand
CTTGCAGCAACCGTATCCTTCAACAACTGCAGCTTTTTATCAGGAGTTGCCCAAGCGGCAGAACCGGACATACTCCTCTCGAGGAACTTAAAATTATTCGGGAGCTCCAGCAAGTTGTTTCCATTATACCCGCTTACCCCTCGTTTTGCAACCGGATTTATAACCGGATAGCGCAGTCCGCTACCCACAGCAGGAGTAACCGCACCGCTTGTT
>MKRK01000018.1:3803-7884 GCA_001896915.1 Clostridiales bacterium 43-6 | reverse complement strand
AACATTTCCCTATAGGTGGGTTGCGACCCTTTGACCATTCCCTGCCCCGCATCCGTCAAAGCACTGTCCGCCCCCAGATAAGCCCTTGCCAACCCCGCATCTGCTCCGGCAGCCAGCGAACCGCTTGACCCTGCAGAATTTCTTCTTGCCTGTACTGCCAGCCCGTCTGTGTTTTTGATTCGCCCACTGCCATTCTCCACAGAAGTGGCAATTCCACGGTCAATATCCTTTGCTATCGCCTCCTGTATTTTTTCGGCAGGCACAATTTCACCCCGCTTAACACCTCTCAGTTCTCTCCAAAGATATCCTCCCGCCTTGAACACACCTTCAAACGCAAGTCCCGTCGCTCCCGATATCGCCTGGCTCTTTAACACATGCTAGACGCCGTAGGGTGATACACTTCGGTAATTTGAAGCGTATCCTTAAAATCCTTATCAACGTATTCGGGAAAAAACAGCCGTATTAACACAAAAAACCGGCAGTTATCTGTTTACATTTTGCGTAACAGATAACTGCCGGTTTTTTGTGTTTATTGAACCTTTAATGCTCTTGAACATCACAATTAGCATTGATGTCATGGATGAAGAGGATGATATTCTGAGAGATACTATATAAATGCTACCTCAACATGTGAACAAACAGACATCTCCAAGGAATGTGCAAAATCGTGCATCACGATGATTTTTATGCCGTTTCAAAGTTGGTATTGAGGATAATGCTTGGTTGTATAACTTGCAAAAAGAGTACAGGACTTTTGACGGTGTACTCTTATTTGCGATATTAATCATATTCGATATATACATCGTATCCTTTTACAACGGCATCCTTAAGTAAAATTAAAAGCTTTTCCTGTATTTCTCTTAATTCTTTGCTCATACAATCCATCTTTGGTTGCATATTTTGTTCAGAAAATAATGTAAGCTCATTAAGTGCTAAATACACATTTTCAATTCTCCAGGGACTTTCATCCTGCCATTCTGTTAGGGTCATATATCCATAAAGTATACCACCTTTTACAATTTTATCATTATAACAACCTCTTAAAAGATTTTCAAAATAACCGTCCCACATCTCATATCCTTCTTTTCCTTTAGGTGTTACACTATAAATAACGACTTCTTTTTCACTTCCAAAACCTTGATTATAGGTATTGTCTATCATATCCTCACTCCTTCCAATGACCTTTCTCCAATATTTCTAATTGCTGTTGTGTAGCTGTTCCATTTTGATACGCTTTTATTGCTGCTTGCCATTGAAATTTGCTTATCCACTGACCTTCGACCAATATATGTGATTTTGGATCTACGCCTCCACTGCCTGGAGTAACCCTTTCGACTACCCAGGTATTCCCTTGATTTTTCGGCGCACCCGGTGTTCTTGTATGCCAACGAACCTCATACTTATAATTTGAATCTTTCCATTTATAAGATATCTGCTCATATCCAGTTTTGGATGCCGGCTTCACTGTTGCGTTTTCTGGAATCTCAATAGGAGCCTTAGCTCGATATTCATGAGCTATTTTCATTGCTTCATCCGGTGTCATTTCCGAAAATTTAATCTTACTCCCCGCATCCGCAGCAAACATATGAAAATTCACCGCATCCAAATAAGCGGCTGCTTCATCGCTCAGCATCAGGGGCACGCCTCGGCCTTTTGCGTAACCATGTCCTGTCACACCAGCTCCGGTTTCTTCCAGCACTTGTTGCCTCATATCTCCGTAAATACCTGTGTCAGCATTCTGGATTGCATCCGGCAAACCAAAATTAGGCTTGTCAATAAAATCAAGCATATAATCAGGCACAACATCGTCAATATACTGAACCGGTGCTTGTTTCTCAAGCGAATCCTGCATCCGCTTGGGGAGTTCATCGGCATAATTCTTTCGTACTTCCTCAAGAATCTTGTTAGCTTCCTTATAATCCTTAAGGCTCATGTTCAGCTTCTGAGCGGTCAGGGAATCCTTGAGCATCTGCGTACGTTCCTTCATGCCCATTTGCTTCCACACGGAGGGCAGAACCGCTTCCCGTTCCCGAAACATAAAATCGTTCGAATGCAGAAAAGCGTCATCAAGCAAGCTGCTTCCACTCTTTGTATTATACCCCTTACCCCCGAGGTTTGCAATTGGTTTTTGAAATGGATTGTTTTGTTTCGCATTCAGCTGCGGAATATTCCTTTTTATCTTGCTTGCTACCCTTCGGGTAACGTTGCTAACCGGCACATAGAGCCTCTGCTGAATGGCTCGAACCCCAGCGGTATTGGCAAGCTTACCGGCAAGGGTATCAGTGCCGTTTCCGTATCTTGCTGCCATTTCCCTATAGGTGGGTTGCGACCCTTTGACCATTCCCTGCCCCGCATCCGTCAAAGCACTGTCCGCCCCAAGATAAGCCTTTGCCAACCCCGCATCTGCTCCGGCAGCCAGCCCGTCTGTGTTTTTGATTCGCCCACTGCCATTCTCCACAGAAGTGGCAATTCCACGGTCAAGATCCTTTGCTATCGCCTCCTGTATTTTTTCGGCAGGCACAATTTCACCCCGCTTAACACCTCTCAGTTCTCTCCAAAGATATCCTCCCGCCTTGAACACACCTTCAAACGCAAGTCCCGTCGCTCCCGATATCGCCTGGCTCTTTAACACATCTCCAAATATCTCATCTGCACTTTTCCCTGCTTGCTGTCCTTTCATTACAATCCCTGGTGTTTGCGTGATAAGGGTAGCGACTTGGTCTGCCAACAGACGGTTAACAACCGGATTTTTGATAATTTTATATACCATGGGAGCTGTTTGCGCTATTTTTGAGGTTGTAGACAAACTTCTGCCCAATGCGCCCACAAGTCCGCCTGTAGCCGTGTATAATGCCGCATCTCCAGTCAGACCGCCTATCATTGAGCCTGTGGGCTGATAGGTTGATGTAACATCAAGTGCCTTTTTAAAATCTTTATTTAGCAATCCCGGCAATCCCATCGTCATCGAGTTTGCACCATGGATTACTCCTGCTTTGTAAGGATTGGAGATTGTGCTGAACAGGTATTCGTCAATCACATATTTATCCAAATTTGATATTCCTGTTTCATCCTTTTCTGTTGGTTTGATCGCTGTGTTTATCGTAAATGAATTATATAACTTACTGAATTTTTTAATCCACGCTTTTTCCGATGGACGCAATGGCTCTTGATTCATGACCTTTCCTACCATATCTTTTGCCAGCTTCCAATCGGAAGGGGCAATTCTATCGTCCTTCATTGAATCTTTACCAAACGGATTTACCCTGTCGTATTCCAGCATATATTCTGCACTTAGCTTTTCAATTTTTGCATTTGCATTTCCCTTTTCAGCAATTTTTTGTACCCACTGCCGGTCTCCATCCTTCTGTTCTTCTGTTCGATTCCACGTTGGAGGTATGTATCTCTTTTTATGCTCAATAACATTTACATTAGTTCCGGGTTTGCCTCCAGATACTTTCATCGGGTTTGATTCCAAATTTTTCATAGCCTTTGCTGCAAAAGCATCAAGCTTTGCTTTTTCTTCGTTTTTCTTTTTTAATATGCCTTCCAGATTGCTTTTTATCTTTTCTGCTTCCTGTTCAGCCTTTTGATACTTATCTTGATATTGCGCCAATTGTTCTCCCAAATATTGCAGCCTTGTAGGCGGCCCTAGTACTGGTTTCACTGTTTGTACAGGGTTCACAATCTGCACAGCCGGCTCATTGTCCATCACCTCATAAAACTTCGTTTGGGTAACTCCGTAGCCGGAGTTACCCAAATCATTGTTTTCCTTAGGATTAAACTTTTTTATCCTCAGCTGCGATAAATGATTCGGATATAACATATCACAACCTCCTTACATCTGTTGATCCGGCTCGTTCATGCCCGGATTGATTTCCATAGGGACAGTCCTCTGTCCCTGCATGTCCGGCACTCCGCCGACTCCGGTTGCCCCGTTTTGTGCCTGCATCATCTCTTCCTTGATTGCATCAATGATCTTTGCCTTGTTCGGCACATAGGCGTCCGGTATGCTTTCCACATACAACAGCGGGTTCTTGATGATGCCCTTATTGAACAAATTATCCGCCGTCTGCACCTGTGA
>MKRK01000018.1:1246-3619 GCA_001896915.1 Clostridiales bacterium 43-6 | reverse complement strand
GTGGCTTTCTGCACCGCAATAATCGCCGAGGTATTGCTGGGCGTCACATTGCCCAGCGCGGCATCGGAAGCTCCCATCAGCTCCTTGGTGTCTGCCAGCGTCCGTTCCACCAGCCCCATGACACTGCCCGACATATCCGGCATGCGAAATGCAGAAGCAATAGCCGTATTCGGGTCACCAAGAACCCCAATGGCCTCGCCAATGCGATTGCTAAACCCGCCCGGTAACCGCTGGGCATCATATACCAGCTTCGGAAATGCAGTCTTTTTCACATAATCCATGGCCATGGCATAGCATTTGTTGATGAAAATCTGGTTCGGAATCAGACCGCTGACGGCAGCCTGTCCATGATAGGAATTTTTCACTCTCTCCCAATTCATCCAGGAAACAGGATATAACCTGTATCCGCTGTCTGTCACGGGCTGCACCACTTCGTTTTCCGTCACCCGGCAAAACCTCACCGTGCCGTTTTCTTTCCACATTTTCAAGAGAACCGTAACCTTGTCGCCGAAATTGTCCGGGTTAATCTCGTTGGCGTCGCTGTCTGCCCTGATGTTATCAATATTCGCCCTGGATACCCCACTGCGCAAAGCCTCCCGCTTCACAGCATCCACGCCCAGCCGCTGTGCCAAAATAAGATATGGCTGCCGCTGCACCTCATGAACAGACGGATTTCCAAACAACACATTGGTGTTGTTCAATACCTCAACATCAATCAGTCCTTTCCGCTCCTGCCCCGTTTCGGCATCGGGGTTGAACCGGATATAAAAGCACCCGTCCCCGTCCACACAGGCATCCCGCAAAGCATCCCGGTTTTTCGACTTGACCTTTGCATATTCCATGGTGCGGTCAATTTCGTTTGAGATTACCTTCATGACCTGTCCGGTTTTCTCGCTGTTGTCTGCTCCAAACGGCTCAATGCTGGCCGCCACATCGTCGGAAACAATCAGAGAAATAAATAAATTCACCACCCGTTTCAAAAAATTAAATACCGGTTTATCCAGATCAGGCGCATTCACACCCTCCCATTGATTTCCGATAAAGAAATTTTCATTTCGTTTTACATTCTCATAAAGATTGCTGCCCGTGGTGTTATATGCAATCCCCTGCTGATATTCCTCCCAAATCCCTCTGGGCGTTTTTTGAATTGCCAAATCAATCATATCCTTTCATAAAACCATAATAGAAAAAGAAGCCTCTAAAGAGACTTCTTTAGAGCTTCATGCTTCCGTTATACGAAAACAGGCTCTCCCACTGCTCTTTCAGCTTTTCTTCTTCCTTCTTTTTTTCCTCTTCCTCGGCATTCGCATGTTCTCTTTTCAAACGCCCGAGCTTAGGCGCGGGAGTACCCTTCCCTGTCCAAACACCGCACAAAAAACAAAAACAGCAACCAATCGCACAAAGTAAAAACACCATAACAATCCTCCTTTCCATCCGCCCTGATAAATCCCGGCAAACGCAGCTCCAGTTCGGGCAAAATAAAACGCCCTGCAGATTGCTCTGCAAAGCGTTCATGATATCCCGTTATGATCATATCCCATTCTTATAAGACAAACAACGACATGTTAAAAATTTATAACAAACCCTTCCGTTTCATGGAAACGGCTTTGATATACGACGCAAGTAAAGTTACCGGCAAAAACAAAAGCGGCGCAATGTAAAAACCCCACCCCGTAACAACCACCGCAAGAAAACAACCCAAAAAATTCATGATCGCAAGCCCCAGCATACTTTGTACAAGCCGATACCCCCAAAACCCGTATAGAAACGAAAAAACAGGAATCAGCAACCAAAAACTCAACAAAGAATAAGGCAATGCCTCCAGCTCACCCGCTTTTTGAATGTACAGCCACAGTAAAAGCGAAACCACTGAATAAAACACAACCGGAACAGAAACCACCAAAAGAATACGCAACATTCTATTCATAACAATTCTCCTGTATCCAATATTAAAATGAGTATACGCTATATATAAAATTTTGTCAATTAATTCGGTGAATATCCTTGACAATCAAAAAAATGTATGATAACATAGAAAACGACAAAATAATACGGCAAACTTACCGAAAAGTAAGGACGCAAAGCTAGAGGGCCTAAAGGCGTACGCTCATGGCAGCCAGTTGCAAATATCATGTATATTTATGCATGTTTATAAGCAACTGTATCTTTCAGTTGCTTTTTGATTTCACTTTTTTCAGGAGTATATAAATGGAAATAAATTCAGTATCAATCATAACACAAATCATAGAATTTTTTTCAGAGAAAAATAATAACGGTATTTTGATCAACGGAGATGATGACAGCGGCAAAACCAATTTTGCTCTGCACACCTTATTGCCGACGCTTCAAAAATATGAAAACATGAAAAAAGTC
>MKRK01000018.1:0-1094 GCA_001896915.1 Clostridiales bacterium 43-6 | reverse complement strand
TCATCATATTTGACAATCTTGAAAAAAGCAGCATCAACCTAAACGAAGTTTTGTCCTTCATCGAAAATTTCACGGTACAAAACAAAATCAAAACAATCCTTATCGCCAACGAAAACAACATCAGCAAATTATATAACATCGATCATTTTAAAGACCGTTATATCATCAACAACACCAAAAAATTTCTTCCCAGAAACAGTTATACCATAAATCTTTCCCAATCTTCGGCAACCATCAAGACGCCGAACGAACCCGTCGTTTATAACGAACTGAAAAGCAATCTGTTTGGTTTGATCATAGATTATAAAGCAAATTGTTAACAATCACTCATACAATATACATCCTCCAAACCGCCGGTAAACATCATGTTTGCCGGCGGTTTACCGTTATAACGTAAACACATCAAGCACCAAAATGCAAAAACCCCTCATACTCCCCACTATTCCTGACACCTCCGTCAATCGCCTTTCGATGCATAATGGCAAACCCCCGCAATGCGTCCGGCAGATGGGTCAGCTCGTGGGGCTCGCTTGCCACGTCATTGGGATTTTTTCCGTCCACCTGAACCTCCGGCAATGTCCGGATCAAATTACGGCAGGTATTAAAAATCCGCAGCTTGGCGGTCACAATTTCTTTTCCCCCGCTGTTGTCAATATACGGTTTCAGCCATTCCTTGAGACTGAACCACCCCTGCACCCGGTTGTTTTCCGACCGGGTAAAATACAAACCGTTTTCCAGAAAAATATCCACCGCACTCTTCCCGGTCTCCTGCCTTCGGTTAAACAAATCCGGCGGCGCCAATCGTTCATAAATCTTCTCCCCCTGCTCAGCCTGCATCATCATCTCGGCCGCTTGGGATATAATCAGCCCGCTCTGATACACCTCCCGGTACACATAAGCATGATGGTGATTGTCCACGGCAATCCACAACGCCGCCAGCATATCCAGCCCGTAATCAATGACCAGATACCGTTTCCAGTCCTCGGGTATGGTAAAAGGACTGATCACATGCACGCCGGTGCTGAACTCCGAAAAAAACCTGCCCGCAAACAAATTCCAGTCACCATACAATAACGCACGTTTCGTATTTTCAT
>MKRK01000017.1:5260-5707 GCA_001896915.1 Clostridiales bacterium 43-6 | reverse complement strand
AACGGAGACGTGAGATACAAAGTTTATTGGATTGATCGAGTAACGCCAGTGCCACTCACCAACGAAAATATACAGACCGTCGGGGATGTCATTCAGAGAGACTTCAAAAACCTATTTGAACGAAATCGTTATGATCGATGAAATCAAAAAACTGCTTATAGAGAGGTATTGCCTGACCAAAGTAATACACACAAAGCACAACAATATTTATGAAGGCGAAGGCCTGGTACTTATTGAGAGTACTTTAACCGGGATGCTGAAATTAAAACCGAAAAGGAGATAATCGATGCAATTGCAGATATAAAATTATAGATATATGGCAAGAACGAACAAAACCGGAATAGATTACTTTAGCTTCGATGTTGATTTTTTCAGGGATGACAAGATCCAACTAATTGAGGCTGAATTTGGCACAAAGGGAAGCATAATAGCAATCCGATTGTTGTG
>MKRK01000017.1:4375-5143 GCA_001896915.1 Clostridiales bacterium 43-6 | reverse complement strand
GATAAGAAGATCGTTTTTTGATGCAGGATGCTACAATAAATACAATATACTTACTTCTGCCGGAATTCAGAGAAGATATTTAGATGCAACCTTCAGATATAAAGAGGTTAAACTGATTGAAGAGTATTTGTTGATTGAATGCCCCAGCCGTGACAATGTAAACATTATTTCATTAAATGTAAACATTAATCCAATTAATGATGACATTAATTCACAAAAGAAAGAAAAGGAAATAGAAAAGGAAAGTATATCATCAAAAATTGATGTATATCCTTTTGGTGAATTTTGGGATGACTACGATAAAAAAAGAGGCAGTAAGGAAAAACTAACCAAGAAATGGAATAAGATATCAGACAGTGAAAAGCTAAAAATTAAAGAATATATCCCCTTATACAAAAAAGCGCAGCCGGATAAGGTGTTTCGTAAAGACCCGGAAACTTTTTTAAATAATAAATCTTGGAATGACGAAATAATCATCAAAAATGGAAAAGAAAAATCAATTGCAACAGAAAAAGCGACCAGTATCGTCGACATTTGAAACTCTTCCTGATCGGGTGCAACCTAACGCTCCTGAACTTGAAATGGCTGTTCTGGGAGCGTTGTTAATAGAAAGTAATACAATACACAAGGTTGATTTACAAGTGGATGACTTTTATAATCCGAACAATAAAACAATCTTCCAAGCAATAGAATCGCTAGCACGTTCACGAAAGCCTGTTGATGTTCTCACTGTTGCCCAAGAACTTAATTCTACCAAAAAGCTTACGC
>MKRK01000017.1:3362-4267 GCA_001896915.1 Clostridiales bacterium 43-6 | reverse complement strand
TTACGACGAAAGCCAGGATGTCCAGGATACCATTGAATATCTGGAGCGTAGTTTTACCGAAATTCGCTCCGGAGGTGCCGCAAGTGAGTATTTGGACATGAAGTCGGCTATAAAGCGAACCATTGAGTATCTGACCACGATACAGAGCAAAAAAAGGCAAGGGGAGGCTGTCACCATCCCCACAGGGCTAACAGCACTTGATGATCGATTGAATGGTGGATGGAGTGCACCGGATCTGATCATACTGGGTGGGAGGCCATCGATGGGAAAAACACAGTTTGCGCTTCATTTTGCCAAAGTAGCATCGGAAGCTGAGAAGCACTGTTTATTCATTTCAATTGAAATGACAGTAGAACAGTTAATCATGCGGATGCTTACAGAGGATGAAAGATTGAACCTTTACGATATGAAAACCGGCCAGCTTGGGAGGGATGAGTGGATCTGTATTGATGAAAATATCCGGGGAATAGAGAATAATACCCTTTTCATTGCCGATAATTACCATATCCGGTATCTGAATAACATCAAATCACTTGCACGTAAATTGCATCGTACTGACCAGCTGGATCTATTGATTATTGACTATTTGCAGCTGATCAAAACAAATCAATCATTTGGTACCAGGGATTTGGAAATAGGATACATTACCGGTGAGTTGAAAAGTCTGGCCAAGGAATTAAACACGCCTGTTATCCTGCTGGCTCAATTGAGCAGACCTCCAAAGGGAACAACAATTCAAATACCTGTATTGTCCGATCTTAGGGAATCCGGGAATATTGAACAGGATGCAGATAAAGTTATTTTTCCACATAGGCCATCCTACTATGAGCCGGAAGCAACAGAGAGCAATGGCCGGAGCTGGAAGAACAGGGGTGTTCTGATCATCGGTAAGGACCGGGAAGGGG
>MKRK01000017.1:2520-3297 GCA_001896915.1 Clostridiales bacterium 43-6 | reverse complement strand
ATTACGCAGGAAGCAACAGAGACTACACCATTTTAAATAACAGATTATGAGCGAACAAGAACTATACGAATTGAGCGAACCCGAGTTGAGGCAAATGTTGGCAAACGGAGAAAGGAATGTTGAAAGAGAAATCAGCAGGATGTATGATAAATTGGCGTTTACCGTCGTTATGTTGCCATTTATTGACTCTTTTATCAAAAAAGGGATGATCAGGAAATTGGATGCCATCGAGAAAATGCAAATATCGAATAAAATCAAAACCGATTTACTGAATAAGCTGTATTTGTTACTGCAGAGCGGAATCAAACAAAGTTGGGTAATTGGTGAAGCACTCAGTTACTCACTCCTTAAAAAGATTGTGCCGGAGGAGATCCTAAAGCATAGATTTACAAAGGCGGCCAGCCCTCACATTATGGAATATTTAAACAGAAAAACATTTGGGCTGAATCTTTCCCAACGTGTATGGAATCTTTCAAATGGAATGATCGATCAGATTGAAGCCACCCTTCAGCTTGGAATTTTGGAGGGAAAATCTGCAAACTCAATTTCAGGCGATTTAAAGCAATACTTGAAAGAACCGGATAGATTGTACCGTAGAGTGAGAGATCGCCAGGGAGAGCTCAGGCTCTCAAGAAATGCAGCCAATTATCATCCAGGGCAAGGCGTGTACCGGTCATCTTTTAAGAATGCCAGGCGTTTGGCTGCAACAGAGATCAATAAGACATATAGGAATGCTCAGTGGGAAACGTGGCAGAATCTGGACTTTGTAGTGGGTCA
>MKRK01000017.1:1962-2492 GCA_001896915.1 Clostridiales bacterium 43-6 | reverse complement strand
GATTGCGATGTGTGTGAAAGCCTAAAAGGTCGTTATCCTAAAGACTTTAAATTCAGTGGATTTCATGTTCAATGCCGATGTTACGTCATCCCGATATTATCAACCCAAAAAGAATTATTGGATAGCATCAATGATGATTCCCCTGTTCGCTCAAAAAATGAAATTAAATCGTTCCCGGGTAATTTTCATAAATGGGTTGAGGACAACAAGCACCGATACAAACCAAACACTAATGATTGGATTGATGAAAATCCTATTGTGAAGAAAATGTTTTACAATTGATAAACTAAAAAACAAATTAAAAATTAACATTATGGCAAGAATTATACCATTACAAGCTAAACTAACATTGCAGCAGACTATCAACGAACGGGGTGATTTTTACCCTGCCTGCATCTTTTCCAATGACACGTTTATTTCTCATTTCGAGGCTAGCCTGATTGTAGCTAAAGGACTGTTAGACCCTGAACAGATAGAATACTCCACAATTGAGAGTATTTTGACCGGATTATCCGAGTATCGGGTATGGA
>MKRK01000017.1:0-1649 GCA_001896915.1 Clostridiales bacterium 43-6 | reverse complement strand
CAATAGATATAGTTGCCGACCAATGGATATCCACAGGGATTATGAGAATAGATTTTCAAAGGCCTAATGGTTTGATAAAGACGGCAGATTACTGTGTTTTTTGTCAGCCTTTGGTAAGTGGTCAAAGATGCGTTGTTACAGGAATGTATTCAACATACTTTATAGTTGAGGTAAGAAACGGAAGCGGTGCGCTTGCGAACCTGGATTTTTCGTTTCAGATGGTAGGAAATAATTATTAAATGATAACTATTCACCTGTAAATAACAACACTATGGCAATCAAACCTCTTAAATTGGCAAAGCAAAAGTTTAAGGAGTATTAATAAATGAGTGTATATGAGTAAATTAACAGCTAAACAAGAGAAATTCTGTTATGAATATGTGATTGATCTGTGTGGTACACAGGCAGCAATAAGAGCCGGGTATAGTCAGAAAACAGCGCATTCAATAGCGAGCAGAATGTTAAGGATTGTTGAGGTTCAAAAATTCATACAATCATTACAAGCCGACTTAGAGAAAACGGCAGGTATCACAGCCTTAAGAGTTTTGAAAGAACACGAGAAGATTGCCTTTAGTGATACCGGCATGATCAGAGAGGGATGGATGACCTTAAAGGATTATGAAGAATTACCCAAAGAGATTAAAGACTGTATTCAAGAAGTTGCTACCAGAGTGACGAAGTATGGAAATGAAGTAAAAATAAAATTCTATGACAAACAACGCTCGTTGGATAGTATCAGTAGAATACTTGGTTTTGATGCAGCTACAAAGATTGAGCAGAAAATCGATTTTGACAACCTAACAGATGGACAAATAGATTTGTTAATTACTAAAATGACTGAATGATATGAAACAGAGAATTTTAGCAAAGGATAAGAAGATCATTATTTCAGGGTTGAAAACAGGAACCTTCAACATTACTGAATTAAACTACCTAACGAGGGAGACAGCCGACCATTCCGGAGACATTGAGTTGTTTGGTGAAGTTGAGGTAAAGTTAACGATGAACGATAAACGACAGCTGTTAAAATCTCTTAGAAGCGGATATATTGACTTCCAATTGATGCCGGATCTATTGAGAAAAATCAAAGAAAACTTTTTTTTAAGGGTAATGATGGAAAATTGTGATTGATATGAAAACAAAGCAAATATTTAGAAAATCATTGAAGCGAGGTTATATCCTATTGGGAGAGCTCCACTCTATTTATGGTAATCAAAACGATAATAGTTTAGATGGCACTCTCACCCCGGAAGAAATTCAGCGACTGGAAGAAATAGACTTAAAAATCGATGAACCGGATAAACATATACCGCTCACGAACGAAAATAAACGGAGTATTCTCAAATATCTTTTCGGTGGAGAATTGCCACAAGAAAGCGATTTTAAATACAGCCAGGACATTGATAGATTAAGTGAAGAAGAGCAGCAATTTTTAATTGATGTATCCCTAAAATTAGAAGGACACAATAAAGAAAACAAAAATCAATAGATTATCATTTTAATGCTAAAAAAGCAGAAAACGGATGCAAAACAAACAAAATAAGCAGTTTTTTTAAACATTTTTCCACTATTGGGGAATTGTTAAAATTGACAGTTTGTAAAGTAAAAAAATATTAATCTGATTATCAGGCGTTTGATAAATTAGGGTT
>MKRK01000016.1:5363-5821 GCA_001896915.1 Clostridiales bacterium 43-6 | reverse complement strand
ATAAATTCGCGATCAAAAACGAATTGATCATTTTTATGGTGGATTCCTCCGAAAAACCTGCTTTCAGCATTTCGACCAGCAGCGAAATCACAGAGCTTGAAACCACCGATGCCCTTTTTCCGCTCCCCATCCCGTCGCACAAGGCGATCAAATATCTGTTTTGGCTGATTTCATCCACAACATAGCTGTCGCCGACAGGATCGGCATCATTTTTGGAGATACTGTGCACCCTTTTTTCGATCCCCCCGATTACCCCTTCTTTAAAAACAATGGAACATAATATTTCGCCGCAGCCCCCGTCAACCCTGCTTACGCTGACCCCAATCACATCCTCTATGATTTCCTTCAGCTTCACAAAACAGTTTTCATTGTGCTTGCAAGGGTACATATCAAGCTTTACCATATAATTATCCTCGGCGTTTTTTATGATGGATACCTCTTTTAAATGGTATCCTTCG
>MKRK01000016.1:3390-5318 GCA_001896915.1 Clostridiales bacterium 43-6 | reverse complement strand
TTTTTAGTTCACAGATGATTTTGGACATTTCCAAAAACTGCTGCTTAAATGCGTTTGTATTTTCTGTCAGTTTGTTTTTCCAAACTGAATTTATTTTCAATATCTCATAAAAGCTTTTGCAGTTTCTGGTGATTTCATCAATCTTTGTGCATCTGTTGGCAAAGCTTTTTTGAAAGTTTTCTTCGTTTAAATCCCCCGTATGCGCCAAATGATTCACCGCTTTTGTCAGGCTGTCTACAGTGCTTTCATACTCTTTCTGCCAGCATACCGTTTTTAAGGAACATTTTTTACATACTTTTTCACCCAGAAAATCAAACAGGGAATTTGTGCTGACCTTTGTCATAATATTAATATTTTTTTGAGTCCTGGATATTTCGGTTGTGAGTCCGGTAAAGGAATTGGCCAGCTTTTCAAGGCGGTTTGCGGTTACGGAATTGATGGTTGTTAGCATATCCTTTGTGGCTTCCTTTTTGGTATATCGCTCTATGTACGGTCTGACCAGCTTAACAGGTGTTATGAAGTACAACGCCGCTGCGATCAATACATCCCTGTAATTGATCACATTCACGGTATTATCCAAATACATGATAGCAAACACATAGGAAAACAGCAGCCCCAAAAGTCCTGTAAATTTAGAAAACCTTGAGAAAACACCTGTAAAGAACCCGAATATTGAGTAAACTGACATGGTCAGCGAGGAGTATTCAAAATTGTAGCCCGACATCATGCCCAAAATTGCGCCGGTTGCGGTACCACCGCCTATTCCGAAATACAATCCGCCCATTGCAATCAAATAAAACTTGATGATATCCGAAAAATTAATGAACATACTGATGTTTTCGGTTTTAATACCCGACACAACGGCAAACAAAAGGAACATAGAGGCATACGCCTCATTTTTGCTGAATTTCAGCTGTCTTGATTTTACAAACTGCGCTTTAAAAGCTTTTTTGATCACAAAATACCCCAATATACTTAAAGTGACGGAAGAGGCCTTTAAAATAATATCATAAGGCACATACGCCTTTCGCATAACGGTAAAGGTATAAACCGCTGTTAGAGAAACCAAAATATTAACAAAATCCCATTTTTCATCCTTGATCAGAAACTTTATTAGATAGATTGCCAAAACACAGACGATGTTTTCAAAGCTTCCCGCTTCATAACTGCCCAGCAAACAACCCATTAAAGGAAAAACACCGCCGCCAAGCGCCAATAACGCGCTGGCCCCAAACGGTATGATACCCAAAAAAAAGCTTGTCCTGCTCAGAAAAAAAGCAAGTAAAAACTTAACCAGACCGATCGCAATTGTTTTCGCGATTTTTTGTTCCTTTTTCAGCGGTTGTTCAGCCACTTTAACGGCAGTATTTGTCATAATAACCTCCATATTTTAAAAAATTCAAGAAGTAGTGTCTCGCTTGCGAGCCACTTTGAAAAACATATGGAGGTCGCGCCCCATCTATGCTTTTCAAAAGCGTCGCTGCAGGCGACACTTAGCATTTTTCACGCTAAGTACCATCGGCGCTCTGCTTCCACCCACTGAATATGATGAAAGCGCGGCGTTCCAATGTCCCCCCTTCTATCATTTCTTTCAAAATAAAAGTGTCATTCGGCACCCTGTTTCGGATGACTGTGCAATGCAGTAAAACTTTATTTTCAGGCAGAAAGTATGTACTTCCCCATCATAAAAAATTTTAATTTGACTGTCTGAAATAAAATTCCGGATTTTTCTATTCCGAAACAACTTGTCCTATGGCATTTTTGATTGATTTATTTGCATATATTATAACATATTTACCATTTTTTGTATGTTGAATTGTGTCGCAGAATCAAAAAACTTTTCGAGCAAAAAGTACATAAATATTTTTTTTAGTAACTAACTCTTGTAATTTTTCGATAAATATGTTATAATATGACGATTCAGAAGA
>MKRK01000016.1:2382-3303 GCA_001896915.1 Clostridiales bacterium 43-6 | reverse complement strand
TTTTGAACATGGAGGTTTAATATTTTTATGCGACTCAGAAAGAAAAAATCCACACCGGGCAGACTGGAAATGATGAAAGATTACTTTGTGGATACGAATCAGTTGTTGGATGTGAACGGTCTTTTTCCAAATAATCAAAATGATTATTTGCTTCATATAGAGATCGGCGCAGGAAAAGGAAAATTCATCACTGCCTGCGCGGCACAAAATCCCGATATCAATTATATTGCGTTTGAAAAAAACGCGGATATCATATCGATGGCAGCCATAAAAGCGGCGGGATTGCCAAATGTAAGGTTTGCAAATACAGACGCCGAAGTCATTCATACGCTTTTTAAAGAAAACTCGGTGGACAGAATTTATCTGAATTTTTCCGACCCCTGGAAAAAATCAAAACAAAAAAAGCGGCGGCTGACCCATAGAAATTTTTTAGAAAAATATCAAACGATACTAAAGCCGGGCGGTGAAATCCATTTTAAAACCGATAATCGTCCGCTGTTTGAATTCTCCCTGTTAGAGATGGCAGAGTTTAATATGACCCTATCAGAAGTATATTTTGACCTGCACAATCAAAATCCCCAAAACAATATTATGACCGAATACGAAGAAAAATTTTCTGCTTTAGGCGCCCCCATTCATAAAGTAATTGCAAAATTCAAAAAATAGCATACATCCTTAACACAAAATTTTCGGCTCCTATCCCCAAAACGTCTATGTAGAGCCAGATGCCCTCATCCCGCCGTCCTAACAGGCAGCATCCAAGCATTCCAGGCTATTCTGCAAAAATCGAGCCCTATTTTGTCCAAAAAAACCATAATTTTGTGTTACATAAAAAAATTTTTACGAAAAAATAGCATATTATAGCAAATTCCTTAATATAGTTTAGAGAAAATACTATAAAAGAGTGTGCTCTTGAAAATT
>MKRK01000016.1:0-2368 GCA_001896915.1 Clostridiales bacterium 43-6 | reverse complement strand
AACAAATGAAGTTTTAAAGAAGAACATACCGAAAAAAATTGAGTGGGACTTTAATGTTCCGGATCAAAAAAAGGATATTCTGAAAATTTTGTCTCAAACATTAGAGGCAACCGTTTTGGAATATTACATCAAAGATGATTACTTAAGCGCAAAAGTAGGCGTGAATGCAAACGTGCTTTACATCCCTGAAAACAGCGAGGATATGCAAATCGCCGTTTTGGAAAGCAACGAAGTTTTCATCATAAAAACTGATATTCCAAAGAATCTTGAATGGGAATTTTCAAGCACCGATATCCAAATCACCGAATCTTCAACACATCTGATCAATTCCCGAAAAGTGGGCGTACGCGCCAATCTGCAAGCGCTTGTTTCATTGATTCAAAATGTCGCGCTTCCTAAAATCGAATGTGACAGCACATTGATTGAAACAAAAACCAAGGAAATCACCGGATATTACACCCCGATCCTGACAAGCGAAAAGCTGAATGTTGCTTTAAATTCCGCTTTGCCTGCCGGCAGTCCTTCCATTTTAGAGATCCTTCAAACCAATCTCAGCATTCAAAACAGGGATTTGAAGCCGATTTCAAATAAGGTGGTCTTAAAAGGTGATTTGGTATGTAAGCTGATGTACATTTCTGTGCTTAACACCATTGAAGTGACTGAATTGACTTCTCAATTTGCGGAAATCGTGGATATTTCGGGCCTTACAGATGAAATGGACATTACATACGATGTCAAAGTAAACAAAACGCTTGTTGAAGTATCTCCGAATGAAGAAGATGAAATCAGAAATGTCAGCGTCAACAGCGCTGTAGAATTGAAAATCACCGGCATTGTAACTGATACTGCCGAGGTGGTAACAGACGCATACAGCCCGATCTATGAAGAAAAATACAACAAGGAATTAATCAAATTCGAAGAGCTTTCAAAGACAAATGTTGATAACTATATGCTCAAAGAATCGGTTTATTTTGATGATATTGATATTGCACAGGTGATATCCTTAAACGCAAAGCCAATTATTAAAAAAGCTGAAATTTCGGGCAATAAGGTCAATGTTGACGCATACTTGGAGCTTGAGCTATTGTTAAAATCGCAAAACGGCCTCAATTCTTATTTAAGAGAAGTTGATTTTTCTTATGTGTCTGAAGGCTTTTTCAGCGGCAGCTATGACAATGTTGCAATCAATTCAGATCTTTCAAACATTTCCTACAACATTTCCGGAAACAACTGTATTGAAATCAGATCCAATATTGTATTTAACACCAGACTGTCAAAAACTGTTTCCCTTGATTTGATCTCGGATATTACGCTGAACAAGGATAAAAAACATACCATTGACAGAGCGCCGATCGTTGCATATTTTGTTAAGGAAGGCGACGGTTTATTCTCTATTGCGAAAAAATACAAGACCACCATTTCAAATTTAACGAAAATCAATAATTTAACCAATGAAAACGAATTGAAACCGGGCTCCTATATCATTATCGAATAATCCCCTTCAATCAATTCGCCATACAGAATAATAGCAGTATAAAAGCCATGCTTTATACTGCTATTATCTTTGTCATATAGTAGTCTGATTATAAGACTGTATATAATCCATAGCGGCTAATTGTGAATAAAATCAACTAAAACAACAGATTTCAAATATGCTGATAATAAAAAAGTGCAGCTCCAAACATTAGTTTTATCTAATACTTGGGCTGCACTTCGTTTTAAATGCCGTTTTTTATTGATAGAATATTATTCTGTGATCGCAGCAACAACGCCTGAACCAACAGTTCTTCCGCCTTCACGGATAGAGAATCTGATACCCGGTTCGATCGCGATCGAATTGATCAGTTCAACTTCCATGGTAACGTTATCGCCAGGCATACACATTTCTACGCCGTCCGGTAATTTGATTTGACCGGTTACGTCAGTTGTTCTGAAATAGAATTGCGGTCTGTAGTTGTTAAAGAAAGGTGTGTGTCTTCCGCCTTCTTCTTTGGTCAATACCAAAACCTGAGCGGAGAAGTTTTTATGCGGTTTGATAGAGCCTGGTTTTGCAAGAACCTGACCTCTTTGGATTTCAGTTCTTTGGATACCACGCAGCAAGATACCAACGTTATCGCCTGATTCAGCATAGTCAAGAAGCTTTCTGAACATTTCGATACCGGTAACAACAGTTTTTCTTGCAGCATCGGTAAGACCTACCAATTCAACTTCTTCAGAAACTCTGATTTGTCCTCTTTCTACTCTACCGGTCGCAACAGTACCTCTACCAGTGATAGAGAATACGTCCTCAACAGGCATTAAGAAAGGAAGGTCTGCTTTTCTGTCAGGAGTTGGGATATATTCGTCAACCTTATCCATTAACGCAACG
>MKRK01000015.1:24082-24391 GCA_001896915.1 Clostridiales bacterium 43-6 | reverse complement strand
ACCCATAAGAATAAGGACAGCCTTCAGGCTGTCCTTACACCATGTTATAGAAAATGGATTATTCAACGCCGATGTCCACTTGGGTATCATTTCAGGAAAGCTACCCCCGATGGTCGGTGCAAACAGAAGCGCGAGCCATATGACCGGAATCAATCCAAGGGCATATAGGATAAGCTCCGAGGTTTTACTACCTTGCCTCATATGCCGCAACCTTTTTGTTTTTTACCGGAGTGTCAATAATCTTTAGCAAAAGACTGTCAACATCTTCAGTGGGGCATTCTTCTTGTAATAGATCGGTGCGAAACCGAT
>MKRK01000015.1:23102-23994 GCA_001896915.1 Clostridiales bacterium 43-6 | reverse complement strand
TAGACATTCTTGCACTGATATCGTTTGCCGTATTGGGAATCGCTGAAAGTTGCTCCAGAATTTGCTTAGATGGAATTCCCGAAAGAGATACAGGAACACGGATTTCCATTTCCTGCGTGTCAATGCCGTATCTGTTGCAAAGAATATATGATACACACTGAGCTTTGAAGTTTTCTTTCCGCCTTGAATATTCCTCTGCCTCTAAAGTGAATGCCGCATGAGCCAGTTCTTTTGTGACGGCTTTGAATATTTCCGGCGCATCCATGCCTTTGCGAACAAGGATTTGATGCTTTGCAGGGTCGTAAAAGGCGTTGGTGTTTTCCATATCAAACTTGTCGGCCGGCATTATAACCACAGGGGAATTGTGAACCAATGCTTTTAACAACGCGCGGTCATCAAGCCGGGTAATGACGGGGTGGTCCTTAGAGGAAGTTTGTGAAACATCAAAGACTCTTTTCACATTTAAGGATACCCCCGTTGTACCATCATCACGGGTATATTTTTCTCCGGGTTCCAAAATGATGATGCCCTTTTGTTTCTTTTTAACAGGAGTGCCGGCATCTTTCCATGCATCATAATCCCGAAGCTGCACGGCGGTCGGCATTTGTGCCGTAATCAGCAATGCGTTGTTTACCGAATATCGGTCAAAGCGGCTCTGTATATCAAGATAGGAACGAAACTTGCGGCTATCGCAGCTGATTGATTGTGCGGTCGAATCAATCATGTTATATGCATTTTTCCGGCTTTGTTGTTTTTGAGCCGCCCATTTTCCCGCATCAAACTCTTGATTTTTTTCCGATCGGTCCGGCATGGATGAATTGCCGGTGTTGGATGTTATAATATCATCAAATTCATTCATGGATTATTTCTCCTTTACATTATTTGATTTTGC
>MKRK01000015.1:7854-23018 GCA_001896915.1 Clostridiales bacterium 43-6 | reverse complement strand
TCTGTCTCTGTTTTCAGAAACCCCCTGTTTTTCGGAATTGTCTTTCTTCTGCAATAAAGGCTCGGACGGACGAGACCTTTCCGTCTTTGCCACCGAAGGGTTTTCATTCTCGCTCCTATTCGGTTGGCTCGGTTTGGACATCAGTTCATCTACCAGCTTATCATCCTCGGCTTTTTCCGGATGTTCACGCTCCGGTATAGATTTTGCAGTCGCCTCCTGTCTTGTTTGAATATCCGTTTTGATAGATGCTGCATCAACAGTAGCCAGTTTAAACCGTTGCACAATTCTGTTGATTTTTGATGCGTCATCAGCCCTTACCATAACATCACAGTTGCCGTCTGGACTTTCTTTATCCTTTAGGACACAATAAAGGACGCCATACCGTTTTGCCTCGTCTGAAAACCGTTTTAATTCATCCTCCCTTACTGTAAAGACTTTTAAAGCTTTGCCAGACCGAAGCATGGAGGAGAGCCGGGATTTCCCTTTGGTTTTTTCTTGCTGTTTCAGAATCGCATATATAATCTGTGCTAATTTCAAAGCGCCTGTGCCGGTTAGCTTAACAGCGACCTCGGCACCTTCAAGGCTCATACGCATAACTTGTTCAGCCACGTCTCCCGAATGATTCATCTTTTACGAACTCCTTTCGTTTTAAATTTTCACGCGCATTAATCTTATTGAGTTTTTGTACAAGGATACCGCTGCGCTCAGCAATTCCATCACACAAGCGGATTTCCTTCCTCAGCTTGGCAAGCTGAGATGATACCGACGTAATCTGTGCTTTAATTTCTGAAATCTCCGATTGATTTGTATTCCGGCGCAAACGGTTTCTCAGTTTTTGGCGTTCTTCTTCTAATTGCTTTACACCTGACTGAGCATTATTGCGAAAATCAAAAAGCTGCTCGACGGTATCAATATGATTCCGGCCAAGCAGCCTTGTTTCTGCAATAATGTTATCAAGCTTCAACAATTCCTCACGTAGCTCCTGTGGAACCCGCTTCGGATAATTTTTAGGTAGAAAGCCAATTTGATAGAGAGTGCAGATATATAAACCGTGCAAGGTCGTGACCTTCATAATATCCTGCACACCACCTTTCAACCTGACAGGTCGGTATTTTGGTTCTTCAATCGGCGGTTGGACGCTATGTTCTTCAACACGCTTCATAATTCGATTGTAGGTGTAATCATCACCAAAATGTCTGGAAAGCCGCCATGCATGTGCGTATCCTTGCGGCGTGATTGAAAACAATGGATCTTCCTCTCTGCCACGTAGTGTTATTTTATAGCCCAACTTTTCAAGATACATATGAAATTGCATCTCGCTCCTTGATTGCATGATGGCTTCATCCACATCAGCTTTAATTTGTAATGGTAACATCGGTCTGCCGTTTTTTTGATCCCTCCACTGAGCATAATTAATCGTACTGCTTGATTTGGGATGTTCAATCACAGAAAGCTGATATTCCCGGCACAGTCGGTCTGAAACTTGACGGATCAGCAACTTTGATTTTTTATTGTCGTGATAGCGTTTACCGTCAATAAAGGATGTGGAGCATATTGCGAAATGATTATGATAATGGTTTGTATTCAAGTGGGTAGTTACAATCACTTGGAATCTTTCGCCCCATATTTCTTCTGCGAGCTTTTTCCCAATCTCATGTGCAATCTTGGCAGTAACCTCACCTTCTGCAAAGGATTGTATGGCGTGAAAGGCAGCATATGGCATCGGCTTGTCATTGAGCTTATATGTCTGGCGCATTTTATCGTAAGCATTTTCCGGCTCACAATTGATACCCGAAACATATAACCGCATTTCAGTTTTTACATCGTGCTCGGTGTATTCAAGCAAATCCTTTAAATCTTCATAATCCTTATTGGCGGTCTTATCAATGTTGATTACATAATCAATAAGTTGCTTCAGATTCTGTTTCATATTTTTGACGGGTTTAATTTTTGTAATTGCCATATGCTTACTCTTTCCTGTGCGGCAGACAAACCAAGGTCAGATCATCACACATACGAAGAATGGAGGATGAGTTGCGTTCATATGCTGGCGCGTCCACCAAGTTCAATGTATATGCTTTCTGCGCAATCTGTCTCATGTTATATCCGACCCTGCGAATTTCACCGATCATTTTATGATAATCCATCGGCGGCATTTCAACCGGCTTCATATCACGAATAAAAACACGGATATATGCGGACATGGATTTTCCGCATTTCTCTGAATCAGATTGAAGTTTTTCATATTCATCATCATTAAGCCAAATCTGAAAAAGTCTTCTGCGATTCCTCATATTCGAATAACACCTACTTTCTGAATAATATAACCGGGGGTTCGGGGGTTGTCCCCTGATTTCGCCAAGTCATGTAATGACATTGGCATTGCTTGCTAAGATGACAGACACCCCCGAACCCTGCGGGTTCATCTTAAAATGTTGCAAATTTCGGTCGTCACCACACGAGCCGAATAACTATATTTACAATCACTGCACGGATGAATATCAGGTACAAATTGTCTGGTTTTGATACTTATCTTTCATGATCTTTTTGTTTTTCGGGGTTGTATTTTACCGCCCTTATCTCACCAAATTCTCGGTAGAATCGTTCCGGGGATTGGAATAGTTCCAAATACTTTTTTACTTGTTTATCCGATAAGCTTTCAAAACGGTCGCTGTTGCGGGGTATTGAGCAGATAAAAAATGTTCCTGCAACGATGTCAACCATTTGACCGTTTTCACCATAAATTGCCCGGTTCAGGGCTTTGCCAGTAACCTTACCTTCGTCATCACAGATAATCGCTACCATCTCTTTGAATGGACAATATTGCTCAATATAACCGCCAACAACAACCTGCATATCTTTCAAAGATGTTCCCATTTGCGCCTCCCGTGCCGGTTTTCCGGGTTCAACAAGAACAACACGAATGGTATCTTTCTTCATATCTGTAGGCTCAAATTCCACCTTTTCAAAGCCTACACTGTCACAAAAATAAAACCCCGGATTGATTTCCGGAGCCTCTGTGATTTCTATAATATCCGATACGGAAAGTGATCTGCCACGGTACTCAGCGGGATGGTCTGCATTAAACTTATGGTATACATCCTCAAGGGATTTGCACTCTACGAAGCCCTCATATACATTGTCATAAATCTGGTTGTTGATTTCATTTGTGTTCTGATATTTCTGCAAATACTCCAGGTCTTTAAATGCAAAGCCAGATGTGTCCCTGTCCAAATTGATTTGATAAATCCTCAATTGCATAAAATAAGCCTCCTTTCATCGTTCAAAATTGCGTTCTTTTTCGCGGGTAACAGTTTTGAAATCAACGCCGCTAAAATTATCCGCATCAAGAATATATTCACTGTTTCTCCAATTACACTGGGCAATTTCTTCAGCTTCATCAGAGTTTTCTGCTTCAATTTCCACAGTCCTTTTTAGGGTTTCTGTTATCTCAACCTTGTAGGTATTCACCGTGCATCACTCCTTTCTTTGATTTTATTGCACTCACCGAGCCGGGTTAAAAGATAGTCATTGCAGTCCTTACCGGCAGGGGGAGGAGCATCAATAGTTTCGTATTCGGGTGGCAAAACCGTTCGTATTGCTTGTGATGCCAACTGTCCGGCTCTATCATTATCAAGGTGGAATATAACTGTTCGGATATGAGGATAATCTTCAAGATATTGATTTAATGCCACCGGAACTTTACTCTGCTTTATATCCTTTTGCGGTTGATAAACCCCTGCAAGAGATAGTAGGTTTTCACTTCTCCAATCGTTCTTTTTGCGTTTTAAAAGAGTGGCATATGAAAGCAAGTCTATTGCACTTTCAAATAAATGCAGTGTGTTTTTCGGTTCTCTTGAAAAGAGTTTAAAGGAATAATGCTTGTCACTGCCTGTTGCATCAATTTTGAAATTACCTACTGTGGAACGGATTGCACAGTAACGCGCTTTTTCGGACTTATCAAAGCCCATAAACAACACATTGTGGTATCGGTCATCCTCCCGAATGCTGCCGTTCTTTATACAATAATCAATGATTTCTTCATCAATTCCACGGGATAAGAGATAGTCCTTTGCGTTTTTTGGATACGCGCAAAGATCAGGAAGCAGCAGCTTTTTCTCTTGTTTTGGGGCAGGAAAATGGGCAGACGGTTTGATGATCGTCTGCCCGATAATTTGTTCCACAGCGTCAGTAAAGCTGTATCCTTTTACTTTGATAAGGTAGTCGAGCGCCGATTTACCTCCAATGCCACGCGACCACCAACACCATTTTCCGTTTGAAATTTTTAGACTGTCATGTTCTTTTGTACAGTAGTTGTCACCCTTGATATGAACCAAATTGTCCGGCTCACAGCTTTTCATATAGGATAAAAGATCGACCTGCTTTGCCCGTATAATTGCATCAGGTTCGACATATGGCATACCTATCGCTCCTTTCCCATCGAGGAATTTTCCCGTTGCAGGAGTTGTCTTGCAGTATCCGACATTGTTTCAAAGATACTTTTCATATACGGCGTTTCGCGTTTTTCCCATACGCTGAAAACGGCTGATAGCGGTTTATCCTGCTTAAGCAGTTGTGTGGCTTCACCCGCCGAAAGATCATTTTCTTCAAGTGATAAGAGAATGTCTTGACGCGTCGTATATTCGTAAGCAGGGTTAAGAATCTCCTTTGGGGTAAGGGTTTCAAGATGCTTTACAAAGTCATCCTGTTCGTCAAACATTTTCTGATACAGAGCAATATTCAATTCTTCAACAGTCATGTTTACATCACCTTCTTTTCATACATAATGGTTTTTTATGCCCGGTTTATCATCGTTCATTTTCTTTTTCTGACCTTATCTTAGAAAGATAAGCCGACATGGAGTACCGTTTCAGATAAGCATTTTCACTTGGCGCTGCTGAATCCCCGAAATCAATTCCATCAGTATAAAGCTCACATTTTTGCCTCATTGTCCCTGCGATTTCTTCATACTTTGAGTTTGGAGCAAGCCTAACATCAGTCATAAAAACACTTTCAACCGGAATAATTTCCACGAAACAAAAAGGTGGCATTGATATTGTTCGATCAAAGATGTTTTTTTCGTTAATAAAACCTCTTTCTCCACAGACCCAAAAAATCTTGGTTCCTGCCGGAATATCACCAATATCCTGTTTCAACACAATTACGCTTCTGGGCGGTATAGAGAACATATCCTCGTAATATCCCGCCTTTTCCAACTTATCGTATATCTGAAGTAATTTATTGAATTTCCTTTGAGGATTGGCAATAACCCAACTCTCCTGATAACCCATTTTCATCACCTCGCATACGCTTTTTCAGCTTTTATTGGTACTTCTTCAAAGCACTCATCCGGTTCGCCATCAAGGATTTCATGATCCTGCTGATCCATATTTAAAAAAATGTTCAGCTCATCCAACCGTGCTGATTTTGACCGTAACTCTTCCTCTTTTGGGAAAGGTCTTGCAGCTTCTTCAACCGCATTATCAAGCTGTTTACGGGTATTACAAAGCTGTTCTTCACACATTTGAAGCTTATCAGGGAATGAGTCGAGAGTGTTGTCAAGACGGGTGATATTACCGTGAATATCTGTACCGAGTGTAACCGAATGATGTAACTTGTTTTTTAGTGAAATGCAATAGACGCGGTTGAATGTATCGAACGAAAGCTCCATTTTAAAACCCCGATACTTTCCGATTACAACGGCGTCCGGGCTTGCCATTTTGCAACATTCCTCAATAATTGCTTTGCCGGCATCCGCCTTTTCCATATAGGAAAAATCGCGGATTGTCATTGATGAAAAGACCTCTTTATCCTTTGAAGTGTTTTTTTCGAGATGCACTATATCTTCTTTATAACCCGTAATTCGTTCCTCAAGTCGCTTAATCTCCTGCGGGTAATATTTGAGGATTCTGTCTTCCAGATCATATTTTTGGCTTAGATGACTTTGCTTTAATACCTTCAGCTTTGATACCGCAATATCGAGGTCCATCTTTTCTTTAATGTGCGGATTGCCTGTTGCCAGCATTTTGATTTCTGCATATGAAAGAGAGGTTTCATCAATGTCCTCCGCACACCTGACGGGTGATTTTGAAGTCATGATCTGGCTGATAAACTTCTGCTTATTTTCCACAAGCTGATATGAATAAGCGTCAAAGGTTTGCTCGGTTACATAACGATAAATCCCGACTTCCGGGTTTTGATTGCCCTGACGGATGATGCGCCCGCCGCGCTGTTCGAGATCGGATGGTCGCCACGGACAGTCCAAATCATGGCTCGCAATCAACTTATCCTGTACATTTGTCCCTGCGCCCATCTTTGGAGTTGAACCCAACATAACCCTGACCTGACCGGAGCGTACTTTAGCAAATAGCTCTTTCTTTTTACTTTCGCTATCGGCTTCATGAATAAATGCGACTTCCTCATGGGGAATACCTTTTTCCGTCAGTTTGCCGCGAATATCATCATATACATTAAATTTGCCGTCACCGTGGGGCGTGGAAAGGTCGCAGAATATAAGCTGGGTAAGCCTTTCTTCGCGCGTTGAGTACCAAATCTGATACACGGTTTCCGAACAGACAGCCGCTTTACTTTCGTCGGAATCGGGCAGCAAATCATTCATAAGGCGCTGGTCAAGCGCAAGTTTGCGCCCGTCGTTCGTGATTTTCAGCATATTATCTTCCCATGCATCCACCATCTTATTTCGCACCCGGTCAGCCCGTTTGGAAAGGTCGGCAACCATGTCTACCTGTAGCTCACTTGGCTTAATAACAATATTATGATAGTTTGCCTTCGGGACCGGAAGGTTTAGCATATCGGCAGTCTGAATATCCGCGACCTGCCGGAACATGGTCATCAATTCAGGGAGATTATAGAACTTTGCAAAGCGTGTTTTTGCACGGTATCCTGTGCCTTCAGGTGCAAGCTCAATTGCCGTGACAGTCTCGCCAAAGGTGGAAGCCCATGCATCAAAATGCTGCAATCCTGCCCTTTGTAAAGCCATATACTGAAGGTATCTCTGCATGGTATACATCTCAACCATACTGTTTGAAATAGGTGTGCCAGTTGCAAAAATAATGCCGCGACCTCCGGTGATTTCATCGAGGTAACGGCACTTAACGTATAAATCCGAGGACTTTTGAGCTTCAGTCTGTGCAATTCCGCCGACATTACGCATCTTTGTATATAAAAACAGGTTCTTATAATAATGCGCCTCGTCAACAAAAATCCGGTCAACACCCAATTCCTCAAAGGTAACCACATCATCCTTCCGGCTTTGGTCATTCAACTTTTCCAGTTTGAGCTGTATGGTTTTGCGTGTTTTTTCAAGCTGCTTTACAGCAAAATTTTCTCCACGGTTCGCTTTCAAATCGGCAATACCGTTCAGAATTTCATCAAGCTGTTGCTGAAAAATCGCGCGTTGGCGCTCTATGCTCACCGGAATTCTTTCAAACTGAGTGTGACCGATAATGACGGCATCATAATCACCGGTAGCAATACGACCGCAAAACTTCTTCCGGTTCTTTGTTTCAAAATCCTTTTTAGTAGCCACAAGGATATTGGCACTCGGATATAATTGTAAGAACTCGGATGCCCATTGTTCCGTCAGATGATTCGGAACAACAAACAGGGATTTATGGCATAGACCAAGCCGTTTGGATTCCATTGCTGCGGCTACCATTTCAAAGGTTTTACCGGCTCCGACGACATGTGCAAGCAAGGTGTTGCCGCCGTACATAATCCGGGCAATTGCATTGACTTGATGTGTGCGGAGTGTTATTTCGGGATTAATTCCGCTGAAGGTGATATGCTGACCATCGTATTCCCGCGAACGGATGGAATTAAACTTGTCGTTATACATTCTTACAAGTTTTTCTCGCCGGAACGGGTCGGTCCAAATCCATTCGGCAAATTCCGCTTTAATCTGTTCCTGTTTTGCCTGTGCAATCGCGGTTTCTTTTTTGTTCAGAACAGCGGTTTTCTTTCCGTCTGCATCCTCAACATAATCAAAAATACGGACATCCCGGAGGTTCAAGGTTTCTTCAATAACTTTGTACGCATTGATCCTGTCTGTGCCGAATGACTTGGTAGCCTTGATGTTTCCACGATCATAGCTTTTGCCCTCAATGTTCCATTCACCCGTTAATTCGGAGTAATGAACCTTGATATTCCACTGACAGTATCGCGGTGTGTCAAGCAAATGGAACATAAATTCCTGTACAATTTCAGTGGGAAGCCATGTTGCGCCGAGACGGACGCTGATTTCACTGGCAGATAAATCGGCAGGCTGTACGGCTTCAAGCGCCTTCACATTTGAATTGTAGATTTCCGAATTCTGTGCCGCCAGCTTAGCAACATTGAGCTTTTCACGGACATTACCGGAAAGATACTCGTCTGCGGTCACAAAATGCGGAGAAGCATTATCATTAGAAGAAGGGATGCGGAAGATAACGCCCGTCAGCTCATTTTCAATTTCCTCTGCCGACCTGCTGGACAGCTTGCTCATAAAGTCCATATCTACTTTTGCCCGTTCCGCTATCGAAACAGCCAATGCTTCACTCGCAGTATCCACAGAGATAATGACGACATGGGGTTTAATGGTGCGTTTTGTGAACATATCCGCTTTACGGATCAGCTCGCCATCTTCATTGACAATTTCAAGGGAGCATAGCAGACAGTATGAACTGTCGTCCGAAAACGCAGAGTTGTTTGCACGGGAATTAATTAATCCGTATTTCTTGTTAAAGGTATCATATAATGTGTTCAGCTTGTTCTGGACTTCTTCAATTTCATAATCAGGATAATCCTCAGTTTGATATTCAATGAGTTGCCGCACGCAATCCCGCAGTTCAATCATACCTCTGATACGGTTTGAAGCGGTCACTGAAACATCAACCGGTTTCATCCTTGCATTTTCCCTGTAATAGAGTTTGCCGTCTGCTACTACAAAGGAAAAGTTCCTAACGGACGGATCGGCAGGAATAGACAGGTCTTCTTCCTCGGCAAGTTCGTCGGATTCATAGTCAAAAAATTCGGCATGGATATTAGCGGTAGCGTCGATAAGCATAGAGGAAAGGGCAGCTCCGTCATATGGCTTGCAGGTGCTGTCCATTCCATACTGCGTACTTTCCATAACCATTTCACCCATGATCATATCCGGATTGTCAATGAAATACCGATTCATGACGATACCGTTTTCATTGGTGTCCAGGTGAACCCAGTCCGGCTCTATATCAACAATTCTGTCACGCTTCTGAAGAAAGATGATGTCGGCAGTTACTTCGGTTCCTGCGTTTGACTTGAACGCGTTATTGGGTAACCGTATTGCGCCAAGCAGATCGGCTCGCTGGGCAATATATTTTCTGACTGCCGGATTTTCCTTATCCATCGTGCCTTTGCTGGTGATAAACGCAACAATACCGCCTGGTCGAACTTTATCCAGTGTTTTTGCAAAAAAGTAATCATGGATTAAAAAGTTGTTCCTATCATACCTTTTGTCGGATACCTTAAATTGACCGAAAGGGACATTTCCAATCGACAGATCGAAAAAGCTGTCCGGGAGATCTGTTTTCTCATAACCCTGCACTGCAATGCTGTTCTTTTGATAAAGCTGCCGTGCGATACGACCGGTTATCGAGTCAAGCTCTACACCATACATTTTACAATTTAACATACTTTCGGGCAGCATTCCGAAAAAGTTGCCCGTGCCGCAGGACGGCTCCAAAATATTGCCGTTAATGAAGCCCATGTTTTCCACTGCTTTATACATTGCCTTTATCACAACCGGCGATGTATAAAAAGCGGTCAGGGTTGATTCTCTTGCAGCTGTGTATTCGTCCTCGTCAAGCAAGCTTTTTAGGGTAACATACTCATTAGCCCAAGCATTATTTCTGTCATCAAATGCCTGAGAAATTCCGCCCCATCCCACATAACGGGAAAGCACTTCCTGCTCATCGGTTGTTGCAAGCCTGCTTTCGCTTTCAAGCTCCTTTAGTAATTTAATTGCCGATATATTCGCATTATATTTTTGTTTGGCACCGCCAAATCCAAGTTCATCATCGGTGATACGGTAATTATTACGCTCATTTGATGCAACATCAGGATAAAGAAGTGCAGGGGTTGCCGAGATTTTTTTCTTATGCTCCCATGCTGGTATAAGGACAGGTTCTTCTTCGGCTGGTAATACTGTCTCGCTGTTTATAGGCTCTATTTCCGGCAGCTGCTCAGTTATTATTGGTTCAGATTTCGGCTGAGTGATTTCCAGCTCCGGATCATCATCGGACAAGCCCTGCAATTCTTCAATAAACAGTTCAAGGTCTACTGCAATTTCTTCATCAGGGTCAGTATCATCCAAAAAGAGTTGTAAGGTCTCTATAATTCCGAAACGCTGATGGATATTTTGAAGCTGCATTTCAAGGCTTGAAATCGCGTCGATCTCGGTATTTCCCAACTCAAGGTTATCCTTATAATCATAAGGGTCATACTGTTTATAAAACGCATTCAGCTGGACTGCAAGGTCGTGAAAATCAATCGGTTTTTCTTCGGCTGGTTCTTCATGTGTAACAGAATGAGAGAATGCTTCCGACTTGCCAAAAAGGGTGAATGTTCCGTCACGGAAAGCACATAAGTTTTCAAATCCTTGCTTGCGGAATGGAAAATTACGCTCATCCTGTTTGGTTTCTTGCCACACTGGGAGCATCATTTCATAGATTCCCTCGATTTTGGCAGGGTCAGAAAGCTGATCGCTTACATATTTAACACCTTCCCAGTAGTCAAAATTACGGGGGAACGGACATGGGGTGTTATCCGAAACACCGGAGAAAAACTGATAAACAGCTTTTGCGACTTCTTCCTTTTCATAGGTTGGGATATATGCAAGCTCCTGCTCGGTCATATATCGGTTTTGCCGGATCAACTCGCCGATGCGCTTTTCAACCTTTTCCCATTTCAATAGGACTTTATCATATGGTCTGAATAAGCTATCTTCGCGACTGTAACTGATTCCCTTGCTGTCATGCCATTCATTAAAGCCTAAACGTCCATGCCCGCCATCACCGTATTCATGCTTTAGAAAAGTTGCCCGTTCTTTCGACGTGTGATTTTGGAGAAAATAGGAGTAGATACGGAATTTGCTGTGTTGAACGCTTCCACCACCAATAAATAGATTGTCAATTTCATCATCACTGATAAACTGTTTCACCGGAGAAAAGAAAGCATCTTTGGCTTCAAAGTTTAACGGAATCCGTTTTAATCCATGAAGCTTTTCAAGTAATTCAGTGGGGCGATGAAATCGAAAGCGCAACAAGTCTTTGTTATCCTGACATGCCACATTAAAGTCTGTCAATTCATTGATAAGGCTTTCAACGATTGCCGGGTCTTTGATCAGTTCGGATAGCCGTTCAGATTCTTTGGGGAACCCTTTTCGGCTGTTATAGATTTCTTGAACAGTAGGAATGAAACCGGCACTCCGTGCTTCGTCAGAAAAATCCTGAACCAAATACCAAAGCTTTTCAGAAAGTTCCTTGCGCTCATTTGGCTCTGCGAGATCAAGCACTGATTGGGGTACATATCGACCGGCATCAAGTAATTCGCGAACACGCACTGCCGCGTTTACCCAAGTCAAAACGGTTGTATTGCTGCCCAATGCTGTTCTGCCTTCAGAAACACGAATGCCGTTTTCGTCATACCAAACTGATATCATATGGCTATCAAAGATAAAGCCTTTTCCGTCACGACCATATTCCTTTTTAAGAAAATCAGCATTTTGATGTAATTCATAATCTTTTGCAAAAAAGGCACAGATACGCGCCAAGCCATTTGGCTCGTTACCGCCGAGACATATCGCTTCATCCAAGACTTGCTGAGATATTTCAAAGCCCCGGAAAAAGGATATTTGTTCACTGGCAACAGTATTGCCGGCATCGGAGTTCTGAAAATCAAAAAGGGACATCTGCCCACTGTTTTGAGATTTTATCCTTTTGATGTCCATCATGTTACTGTATTCTTTTTTGTCAATAAGGCTTCCGGTGAATTCCGCGATTAATGACCATGAAAAAACGGATTCGGCAGTGCGCGAAAGGTAAGCACCCTCCCACATAAGAAGTCCGTCATCCACCGGCTTATACCCGACACGTTTACCGTCAATAAGGATTTCGGTATAGCAATCCTGATAAGCTGATTTAAGATAATTCGCCCGTTCGGTTTGCTCAGGATGCATAGAAAAGAAGAGTTCAATTTGGGATTTGTTAAATTTGAGATCGTCTCCTTGATTTGAAACAATCCCCATAATCAATTTTTCGTCCAAAAAATCGGGTAGCATTGCGCCACCCGATTTTACTGTATTATTTAGTTGTAGATCAGCTCCGCTAACACCATTTCCTCCGCTGAGTGCCTGATCGAATTCATCATCCCGACCCATTTCATCTGGTCGGTCGCCTTCATTTGTTCGGTTACGCCTTCTGTTTTCGCCATCTGTACGGTCAGAAGCTCCATGCGTTCCTTCGCGGACTGCTCGACTTCCGCCAGATGAGCCGTCAGCTTCCCGGTTGCTTTCAGAGATGTGTACAGACCCTTCCGATGGTTTTTCAGAAAAGTCCTCCTCAGCTGTGCGTATTTCCCCAGCGCTACCGGTTCCTGTTTCGGCAGAGCTAAGTTTGGGAGGTTGTAACCCCTTTGTTCGCTGTAAGTTATCGTCATGGTGACTGGTCATCCTTTCTTGATTTTTTTCTTCATCAACAGAGTATCTTTTTTCGGCTGGTATTGCAAATGTGCGATTTCTCTTTTTCTCTGCAATTTGCAGATTTTTCACTGTGGATTCAATTTCGCGCAGACCCATTTCTGAAATGTCGCTACAAGCGGCTCCAAAGCGGGTAATCGTATCAAAAGTATTGAAATTAACAATATCCCGAAAATCATCAATGCTGAAAATGCCGTCCGTGTCAATACCGCACCGCGTTAGCATCATATATGAAACACTGTTTTTCAAGCAAGTCTTAAAACACACTTCGACATTAAGGTCATCAAGCTCTTCAAGAAAGCTGTCAGTCCTAAAATCAAGCAAATCGGAAAGATAATCTGCCATATTATCCTGGGCAGCGTTTTCAGCTGCCGAAAGAATTGCCGCTTCTAATGTGCCTTTCTCAGCCAGCTCGCCAAAATGCGCTTCCAATGCCTCAATTACTTCATTCGAGAACCGCTCTTCCATCTGCCACAGCTTGATTTCATTCCCGTAGCGGCTGTTTGTATCTGAAATATCAAATACATGTTTCAGCGTTAAATGCCCTTTATTATCTTCAATCAGTGCAATCCCTTTTGCACCTTTATTTACCCAGCGCCGGAATTTTGTGTTCCAAAATTCAATATCCGCGCAGGCATTCGCACGGGGATGTTGAGCCAATATAAGTATCTGATCATCAAATGAGTATTTGTAGTTGTTGGCAGCTGTGTGTAAAAAGGCAATCCAGTTACCCGGACTGCGCGAGACATTTTTCGCCGTATCGCGATATAGCTCCGTTATCAAATCAATCTTCTTTGCCATTGTTATCCTCCTTCCGTGATAAAATCAATTCTTTTGCTTTTTGTAAACCACTGCGAGCCAGCTCGATTTTTTTAATACGACTGTCTAAATGCGTGATTGTGTCATCAATGTCATTGGGATTTTCAGAATAATAATAGCCGAAGCTACTGCTGCAAGCAGGTATTTTTCTTGTCCTCAATTCATTGATATACTTGCGGATTTGTGTTCCTTTGCATAAAAAAACAGCTTCGAGTTCAGAACTCAAAGTCGCATCTTTCTTACCTGAATGATTCTTCATCAAATAACGATATAATCTTTCACTGTCCATACCCGTTACCTCTCATGCTCTTTCTGCCGTGAGACTTGTTTTGCTTCTACCGGGGGAAGTGTCCAGCCGTAAACAGCCCCGATTTTATCCCCAAGTCGCTCCGTACATGCTATAACATCCTTTTCTGTTGCTTTCCCATCATAAATGAGATCAAGTAAATCTTGAAAATCATCGTAAAGAACATTATCGCGTACAACACGGTAAAGATAGTGATTTGTGCCGTCATGATGGATTGCAGTACAGCGCAAATCGCCTTTATCATCAACATACCATTCGTTATTATCGCAGGTTGAATTAAAGCAATCTTTTATATTGCCGCTTTCAATAACTTTATACCCTGTTTTTCTGCCGTTCCACAATCCGAGATCGGCAAATACGAGAATTGATTTAGACAGCTGTATGTTAAGATTGGAACGCTCATCATTTAAATATTCCGTATTGGTTTCAGACATGATACAGTATAATTCGTCTTCTGAGGCTCCCGGATGATCTGACAGAATGTCATCGCGCCAATCATCCAAATTAAGATTAATATCACTCCAGATAACATGCTTTTCATCCATCCTTAAACACCTCATCTTTCCGTATCTTTTCTTTTGGGGTTGATAGGTTTTCCGTCTCCATCGTAATTTTTCGGATCAGCACCGGGAACATTCCATCCAAACATAGACCCGATGCTCATAGCTTCTTCCTGTGCTTTTGTGATACCATGTTCGGAATTATAACGATCTGAGAAAGCACGGTTTTCGTTCCTGTCATCCGACCATTGGTAAGGGAAATATCCGCGCTGTCCGAGTTTAAGGAAAATGCACTCTCCGGTTTCGGCAAGCACCGACATACAAGCATTCGGCAAACCCGGTGTTTTTAGAATTTCACGCATTAACAGATTGTTTTCATAACAATAGATATAAAAATTATTGTCGCCGGCATGAGGGAAGCACCGAATGTAATAGCTATAATTTGAAGTTACAGCCTTAAACCCAAAGGAATCTTTTCGTGATTCCAGTTTGCCTTCTGAGTATTTACGGCAATAGTCCGCCATAAAACTCCGGTTTTTTAATATTGGGCATTCATTGCTTTCCCTAAAGAAATTGACTACATCATCAATCTCTTTTTTGAAGAACTCTATTTTCAAATCGGATTGGTGGTCGAACCATGTGGTGTAAAACGAGTTACCTTTGCTGTCAAAATCTCCGCGCAGGTGACCGATACATCCAATTTTTTTATCAGTTTCTTCATTCTGTGAAAAAAACAGTTTTTCCTCATCACACGTTACAAGTTCAAGTTTGTAATTCATTCCTGCTCACCTCCGGATAAAAATGA
>MKRK01000015.1:7013-7836 GCA_001896915.1 Clostridiales bacterium 43-6 | reverse complement strand
TCATTTTGATGTCATCCACAGTAAGGTTTGTAATTTTCAGCATTTCCTCAAGGGTCATATCTGATATTGCTTTTTCTGTACGGAAACCTGCATCAAATAGTGCCTGTATCGTTTTTAGCCGTTTTTGTGCCTCTGTCTGTTTTCTGGGCATTGTCTTTACCTCTCTTTCCAATATGCAATTCGTCCAATATTCTTGCAATACATACATCACAAACAAAACCGCCATCTTTTCGATAGCGGCAGTCATAACAGTTGTATTTTTTTGAGTTACAGTCATTCATGGTCATCATTCCTCGCCTTCGGCTCCGGAGGACTGGAAAAGTTGTTGATTTGAAATTTATTCATCAGCGCGCATCCTCCGATCTGCTTTTTTCTTTCGGCTGGTGTTGTATATTGCGAATTTCTGATTCGCGTTGGTTTGCCCATTCCGGCATGGCTTCCGGTTTGACAATACCTTGTATATCATATCGCTCCCAGCGGCAATGCTCACCCGTATATAAATTAACACAAAAGCAAGCATTGCCTCGTCCTTTACCGCTGGCACCGTTACCACCAATGATAAGAATTAATTGATGATTGGATGTGCGATATTCAGGAGCAAGAGATTCAGCTTTAACCGCTACTACTTTTCCTTCAATGTTCTGCGAATAGTCATGCGGAAAACAATCATCAGCGGTAACCGTTTTAACCGGCAAATTAAGACTTGCTTGTTCGGCAAGCACCTTGTCGGCTTGCTCCTGAACACGATGTCCAAAAAGCTGGATGATTTCCGCATATCCGTCGCTTACCATACACTGGGTGTATTGGGCAAAAATTTCATTTC
>MKRK01000015.1:0-6909 GCA_001896915.1 Clostridiales bacterium 43-6 | reverse complement strand
GCCATTCGTTTGTCATCTAATTGTTCATTTGACATGGTTTCACCTCCAAAAAAAGAAAGGGCAGCTCATTAAAAGCCGCCCGTGGAATTACCGCCCGACATACCAATCATCGTAAGCATTTCCTTTGATATTGATTGTATTGGTTTCTTCTGAAAAGGACAGCATACCGGATGGAGTCCAGAAATCCGACTTAATGATTTTTACTGTATAATCGCCATCCGGATACCATAACGGTGTAAAATGCACTTTCCCATAGTTCCCATTCGGAGGGAAATACCAGTAGCTTCCGGACTTAACAAGGGTACGGTATTTGCCAAATACAGTTGAAAAGTCATATTCCGGGAAAGTCGCATATGCGTATTGCACACCGGTATAAGAAGATATACTTGGAACATCTAAGAATAAAATTGAGGAAGTTCCACTGTATGTTTTCAGATCAAAGCCGTAGCCTGATTTCATTTGCCATGTTCCGCTTGACTGTGTGGCTGTAGGGTCGGTTATCGGATTGATTTCATTTGTACTTGATGTTGCTCCTATACCAAAATAATTCTTGAAAAAGATTCCGCCAATACAACTGTATTCCCACCATATTGAATACTTGGACCCTGATGTCGTCAGCATAGGAATTGAATACCCGTCCGGTGCAGATTTTTCAAATTGGGTGTCTGGTGTGACCGAATTAAGATATGGAATTGTTGAGTAATTTCGTGATATGGAATTATAGGATATACCGTCCTGTATAACATCCGCTGTAATCTGAACATTACCGTATAGCAGACCGACGGGGACATACCACTTGAAATATACAAGATTTTGATCACTACCCGGAACAACGGTTTGCGACTTGGTTACTGATGTAATTAGTCGCCCCGAACTGTATACACGGAAACGAACTGTAATCTCGTCAGACTGTGTGTAATTATCGGTATATCCGTTTCTTAACCAATAGCTTGTAATTACATTGGTTCCTTCACGGTAGCTGGCATTTGGGGCAATCGGATACAGCCGGAGTGGATGATTTACTTTACAACTAAGCGTCTTTTCGTTATTTGTGCCGTTTGATTCATAGCTTGTATTATAAAGTCCCATGCTTTCCAGATATACACCGCCCCAAATAGTTATATTGCGGATATTAGGAACATTGAAGGTATAGCCGTTCACATAAATAGTACCGCCAGCCGGTATTGCATAAATACCGCTTATTTTATTTCTGTCATTTTTATAACCTTCAATGAAAACCGTACAATTCGTATTATTCTTGTACTCATACTGCACAGTAATAGTTTGACCTGCTTCAAGGTCTTGAGAATCAGCATAGTATCCATTTTCATCAACTAAATGAATATTTGTAAGTTCAACATCAGGAGTTAATACAGGGATATTAACCGATGAGGATTCACTCGTATGGGATGTATCCGAAGACCATGCGGTAGTTAAATTAACAGGTATTGTTGATGCTGTTTTCGGCACTTTATAAAGACCGATATCACTGAATCGACTGTATGGTGAACTTTGGTTAATGCCTTGCCATGTGTCTGAAACGTCTGCTTTTCCATATGCTGAAACCCATGAAGACCCTGACCATTTATAGAGTGTTCCTGTGAAGGTGTTGTAGGATGTCCATGAGTTATCAGAAGTGTAAGTGTATTTGGGCGTAACACGTTGCCCGGCATAAACTGCACCGCCAGAGCCACCGGAACCGCTGTACCCTGATATTGCTCCGGTTATGTCGGTCATTGCTGCCTGATACCGATAAATTTTAGGGCGTATCGGGATATAGAAGGTTTTCACTGAGCCATATTTTTGAACATTGCCGTTTGAATCAAGCCAGTCAACTTTTGCTTCGACAGTATAGTTGCTTCTTCCGGCGTCCACTGTTGTAGGTGACAAAGCCACATCATACCATGTGTTACTGTTAGAATTGACTTCTCTTGAAGTCCAACTGCCACCGGAAAGTCTGACGCTTTGGCGGACATAACAGTTTTCACTTTCACTTGGATAATTAATTGCAAACCACACGGTATCGCCCTTGATCGGATATCCTTTGTCATAATCGTAATTATTAAATGAAGAACCGTTTGAGTTGCCATAATGAAATGACCGCGTTGATTTTGAGCCTTGCCATGCTTCACAGATATTGACACTCAAATTAGGTGTAAAGTCCGGTTTGGTTTCTGTGTATGCAATACCGACCCCATAACCTTTATTGATAATATTATAAAACGTAGCACGGGAGCTTAGTGTGCTTGCACTCGACCACAAACCCTGACCATCCGGAGTATATAAAGCATTGGGATAATATTTATTGGTATAGCTTGAAATAAATCCCCATGATTCACTGGTTGAGCTTGAACCACCATCGCTGTTTACTCCAAGAATGTACTTGCCATAAATGGCTAATTCAGTTGTGGTTACAGCATGGTAAGTGCCTTGTAGACGAACATCATATAAAGGCTCAACAATAATTTTATCACCATTTTTCAAACCGTTGATGTTGCCTGCGTTCAAGGCAGATAAAACAGCGTTCAGGTTTGTGGTGTTGTTTTGCCATGTTCCCATGCCATCAGGTGTGGGGATGGATGTTGCAAATCCCATACTGGTTTCTTTGTAACAGTTTGTGGAGTTTTTTGATGTACCGTATCCATTATTCTGATTATTGATCAGCTGTTTTTTATTGTACTTGGTATTGAACTTATATGCGGATGTATATTCCATGTTCCCGTAAGATGTATTTCGGAAAACATCAATTACTTTACTGACTTTATTATTACCGTTCTTGTCCACAAGACTGAACCGATAACCAAGGCAATTGTCACCTGTCGTACGTATTGCATAACCATTCGGTCCGGCAGGATAACCGCTCCCACCGCCGCCCGATGAGCTGCCATCCCATTCCAGTGCAAAAGTAGGTAGCGTAAGCACAGAAAAAACAATGCCAAGAATTAAAATGAAGATAATACTTCTTAATAATTTCTTTTTCATCTAACCATCCTTTCTTTGAAGGGTAAACAAAAAGCCCGGTCTTTTGACCGAGCCTTTTGAGTAACTATTTTTATTTACATGTATGGCAAGTGCCGGCTTTAACAAATACACCGCAATTCGGGCAGTTGCAGTCTTTTACAAATCTCACACAAGTGCCCTTACTGCCGTCTCCAGTTTTTTTCCCGCATTCCTGACAATAATAAACGGGGTCTTTTTTTATATCGTATTTCGGGCAGAGTTTCGGAAAATAACCGGCGTTGCCCCATTCGTCAACACCATAAAAACTCGGACAGCTGTGAGAACCGCAATAAGGGCATCCTTCTAACTCAAGATTTAAAACAAAAGCATGGGTTTCAGGGCTGTCGCAGTGATGGTTGGCACAACCGCATTTATATTTTGAAGTTGTTTCACCACCGCCGATTTGAATGCCTCCGGAATTATCTTTAGCCGGTGTAGAACTATCCTGCACTTTTGCGGTAGTCGCATTACTCTGCGCCTTTTTTCCGGTTGTAGAATTAGATGAGCCAGTTTCGCCATCTGGCGGAGTAAGACCTGAACCATCATCTTTAATGCCAATTGCTGTGCTGTTTGCAGCCCCGCTTGTGGTATCCGGCTCTTCAATGACAACATTGCTGGATGTACTTCCCGATACCGTTTCGGCTGTGTTCACCGGAAGCTTTTTATCATGCAGATTGACCGCAAGAATAATAGCTACCATAAGCAAAACGGCGAGACAACCGCTGATAATTGCTGTCATCTTCTTGTTTTTGAATAATCGCATAAAACAACCTCCTAAAATTTTTCGCTGAATGATGAAACAACTGTCATTGGAACAGCTGCATACCAAAGTGTTTTGCTGTCTAATTGGATGGGAACATACATTGTATAATCGAGCTGAATTTCTAATGTGTTTGCTTCTCTGAAGGAAATAACGGGCAGGGACATTTTATACTTTATACTTCCATCATCGTTATAAGAATACAACATAGTTCCAGAATTGTCCAATGTGCAAAATTCACATAAATCCTTGATATAAAGATTTTCATCCAAAACGTCCGTATTGTTATCGCCTTGCTTGATAGAATTATAAATGATGATGGAGTTCTTTATGACATAACTATCAAGAACAATCTTTGTATTTTCTTCTGTGATCCTAACGAGGGAAATGGTGTTGGCATAGAAAATGACCACAGACAAAATCATTGCCACCACCACAATCATGACACATTGAAAGAGGTAACCATCACCGCGTTTATTTAAAAATCTTTTCATATCACACCGCCTACTTCCAGTATTTTTCCGATATACCTGACCGCTTAACATTTAACGTCACGGGTATTTGGAAAATGCCCAGCCCCTTGATATATGTCGTTGTGGATATTTCCACCGTCATGGTATCTCCGAGTTGTACACGGCTGTAAGACGAATTGTAGTATTTTTCGGCTGATATGGAAATGCCGTAATAGAAATATTGATTCAGCAGTTCAGAGTCCCGTTCCCAAAAGCCGCTGTCAAAAGCTCCGTTGTAGGTTGCAGATTCAATCAGTTCTTCAGAAATCTGATCCATATCCTGCTTTAGTGTGAGGAAGCTGAACACATTGATGGCGACGACAAGAATCATAACAAAAACTACGATACCGACAACGGTATCAATGTAGCCTTCACCACGTTTTGAACGCATAATTTTTTTAAACATATTCGCACCCCCTAACCGAAAAGAACGCCGATGGAGGACATGATTTGAACAATGATGACAATGAGATATATGAGCATGAAACAAAAAAGCAGGCACATAGAGAGTCGCTTGACTTTGCGCGGAACCTTTTGGGCTTTCAGCCTGAGCTGCTGCCTTTGAATGTCATTGAACTTCATTGAAAGCGACGCCCAATACATGGCGGTATCGTCACCCCTCAAAATGCCGATCAGCCCTCGTGAAACGTCACTCATCATGGAAGACCCCACACGGGCTTCCAATCTTGTTAGTGCCGCTTCATAATTTGCTGATTTCATATCTGCAACCGTAATTTCCAGTTCATGCTTTAACTCCGGTCCTGCATTTATCGCATAGGATTCCAGCATGTACAATACATCACGATTATGCTTTAAGGTCTTTTCAATTGTAAAAACCAATCGGGGTAGTTCATACTCAATCCTTGTTCTTTTCGCACGGATTTTTTTGCCGGCACTTTTATATTCGCGATGGTAGAGAATTACCGCCATAAACAGAACTGCCGGTGAAAGTAACGGGAAGATAAAATAAATGGGGATAGCCAGAACACCGATCAAAAGAGCTTTCACAATTGCATTTGACATATACATTTCGGGTGAAATATCAATCCTTGCCGTTGTTAGATCAGACTCCAGCTGTGCGCGTTTAAATTCATTTATTTTGATGTGTTTTGATAACCATGTCGCTATTCCCTTGAGCCAAATATCAAGTCCGCTTGATTTATCCTTTTGCATTTTTGAAAGATTGCCGACCGCCTTTGATGTTTTCATATACGGTACCTTATAAAAATCGACAAGGATATAAAACAATCCTATTCCACACAAAACACCAATAATTGCTTGTAACATATCTGACCACCTCCTTATCGTTTATATTCTATCGGCTTAGTAAATTTCATCATAAATAGTGCGGTTATGAGCATTACTGCGCCAGAAATGCCGAGAACCACTTTACCCGGAACAGAAAACATAAGTGTCATAAACCAATCGTGATTTAACACATACAGCAACGGGATATTCAGCACGACCAATGCTACCATCATCCAGTATTCGTTCTTTACGGAGGATAGCATTGTTTTCAGTTCATTGTTTACGATTCTGACATCGGTAAGCTTGGCGACTACCGGCTGGAGCGTATCTTTAAGAGTGCGGTCGTCCTGACACTGAATCAATGTGTCGCACCATTCCTCAAACACATCATCGTCAATTTTGTCTTTGAGGTTACTTATGGCCTTTTTCGTGTCGGAGGATACAGCCGAAGCATCACCGATGAATGCCTGAAACACCTCGCGCAGCGGAGGACGAATATAAAGCAGGTTTTCATTAACCGCCGCTAAAATATCATCAGAACGTACATATGATGTTGTAATAATCGAAAGTGTTGTTTCCAGTTCTTCTTTTGTATGCTTTTCGTAGAACGACAATGTGTTGGAGGTATAGAAAAACGGGAGTAGCGCCATTGCTACCGACATAACCGGAAGCAGAAAAAAGTTGTCTATTACCACAGCCAGAATTGCACCGGCTGTAAACAAAACCAAGGATGCAGAGCAAACGACAGTAAATTGTTTTGCTTTTCCGGTACTCGCAAGTGCCGATTTTATATGATTTAGCTTTCTGAAAAGGGTATGCTTTTGTTTGTTGCCACGGAGATTTCTCGCTTTATCCCTAAAGCTGTCATTGGGTGTTATCATTTTCATAATGTCGCTGGTAACTTGTTCAGGGGTTATTTTCATAAGAAATATAATTGCTATGATAAGAAACACAGAAGATATAATCGTGAAAATCAATCGTAGTCAGCTCCTTTCACCAAAAATTGATTCAGCGTTCTCTGAGGAACGCCGAATTGCATGAGTTTTCTTTTGAGATTCTCAGATATTAGTTCCGGTTGTTCAAAAAAACCGTCAATGACAAACCGGTCACCGACAAATTCGTTTTTAGTAATGTTATAACGAAACAAAGTATGATACTCGCGTTCGCCTCCGGATGTAATGACACATTCGGATATATCCATGATTTTTCTGGAATTGTCTTCGAGCTTGTGTGCGTATACGACGATTGGGAATGCCTGACCCGCCTGCATGAGAGAGGTTTGAAAGTTTATAGGAAACCGTTTCTGACACAGGAGTGCTAAACGCATATGGGCGGCATCTGCCGCAGACGCATGAATAGTTGATACAACGGTATGACCGGTAAGGCTTG
>MKRK01000014.1:4015-4472 GCA_001896915.1 Clostridiales bacterium 43-6 | reverse complement strand
AGATCCCGAATAAGATACAAGCAACGATACAAAGCCGTGAAGTCGTAAACGCGAAAATGCAGCGGTACCGCTATATGAACGAATGCTTTGTTTTGGCAAGGGGCATGAATTATCCCGTTGCCATGGAGGCTGCGCTGAAGCTTCAGGAAACCTGTTACATCAAAGCAAAAGCCTATGCAATTTCTGATTTCTATCACGGACCGATTGCCATGATCGAAAAAGATACGCCGGTATTTTTATATGCGCCGAAGGGTGAATGCTTTGCGGAATACCCGGCAATCGCAGAAAAGCTGAATTCTTTGGGGGCGGAGCTCATTGTCATATCGGACGATGAAACAATGAGACAATACGGCAAGTGCGCCATTGCAATCCCGTCATCGTCCCATGATATGCTGACGGTGTTTTATAATACCATAGTAGCACAAATAATAGCCTGCGCACTCGCCGATATCAAAGC
>MKRK01000014.1:3459-4008 GCA_001896915.1 Clostridiales bacterium 43-6 | reverse complement strand
CCCGACGCACCCCGTGTATTAAGGAAGGTAACAATCACACGGTAATCTGCCGCTTCTGTGGAAAAAACACAGAAGCGTTTTTGCTGTTTTAAAAAAATTAGAATGAAAATTTTAAGACAGGATGGAAACGTGGACTGTATTGACATATAATACTAAATGTGCTATGATACATTAAATAAAACTATATTTCTCCATATATACATACAAATAATGGATATTCGACGGAATCTTTAGCTGAATAGGACGTGAGTGATATTTCTCTGATTTTTGATAAGAATTTAAGGAAGGAAATCATTGCTCGCCGCACCATAAAAAGTATAATAAAAGGATATCTATGGAAAAGCAAAGTCAATATAGTTTTATACTCACTTATTTTTATTATCGTTTGTGTTTTTATTGTAGCGGCATTGTTGCAGGACAAAGGCACTTTTACCATCACCACACCCCGTGATGATATGATAGTTTACGGTCTGAAGCTTTCTGATGAACCGGCTTTTGACAAGCCGAGAGGGGAGCTTATTGCTTCTCCTGTCAAGAATATGTGGAACA
>MKRK01000014.1:2407-3433 GCA_001896915.1 Clostridiales bacterium 43-6 | reverse complement strand
AACAGATATCGCTAAAAATATAGATCATATTGACGGGGAACACAATGGTGAGAATTATCTTGCCTATACCTTCTACGTAAAAAACGAAGGGGATGCAACCGTTAAATACGATACAGTCGTGGACATCTCCGAAATGCACCTTGCGGTTGACGAAGCAATGCGTGTCAAGATCTATGTGAACGGAACACCCACGGTGTATGCAAAGCCTCAAAAAATAGACAGGGACAAGCCCGAGCCGGGAACAGTTGCCTTTGTTGCCCAGTCGAGAATCATTCGGCTTCCGTCCAGAGACATTGCTGTGGGCGAGAAGAACAAATATACCGTTGTGGTTTGGCTGGAAGGGGAAGACCCGGACTGTGTCAACAGCATTTTGGGCGGCAGCGTAAAAATGGTCATGCGATTCGACGCACTGGCCAGAAGCAAAAAACTGGTATAGCTTATATTTGGTTCATGACGAATCATGTATAGAAAATGAAAATTCAGGAGGCAAAGAAATGAAAAAGTCATTAAAAACCCAGCTGTTTGGAGCCATCGCAATGCTCCTCGTTGCAGCGGTTGCCCTGTCCGGTGCAACTTATGCATGGTTTACGCAGGTTGCAAATCCTGACGTAAAGAACATTGAGCTCTATGTCAGAGCAGGCGACACATTGTTGCTGTCTGCAAAAGCATCACCGGCATTGGATGCTGCTGATGACTGGAAAACATCTTTAGACCAGGCATACATCACCGGTGAACAACCAAACGCTTTCCCGAACAACCTGTTCAATGTATCTACCTTGTTCAATGCGTCATCCAGCGTATTCTACAATCAGGTTCAAGATACACAGGGTGAACCCACGGCATATACTGTTGCTGATTTTGACGGCGACAAAACAACTGACCAATATGCAAAGGTTACATTGTGGGTAAAATCAACCAATGACGGTTATGTTTATATTACAAACTCAACTGTAAACGCATTGATTGGTTCTTTACCGAAATCTGCAATTAAAAACACCGTACGTATCGGCTTTGTTCCGGTGGGCT
>MKRK01000014.1:0-2397 GCA_001896915.1 Clostridiales bacterium 43-6 | reverse complement strand
TGGGCGAAGATTTTGCACACGCCGTGATTTGGGAACCGAACTCAACCGGCCACTTAACCTCCGTATATGGCGGTCCTGACGGTTCCAGCAAAATCGATACCATCGAAGCAGCAAAAGGCTTATTGCTTACCGATGTTGACGATCAGACTACATATGATTTCCAAACCGGCGACACCAATATTTCAGGCGATGATACAAAAATTTCACTCTTCAATGTAAGAATGGATGCACCCCAGAAATTCAATGTTTACATTTGGGTGGAAGGCTCTGACCCCGACACACAAAATGCTGTTGCAAAAAGCGATTTTGCCACATTGCTGACTTTTGGTCAGGCAACGGGTACTCTTTTACCGTAAAATTTTTTAATGACTTTGTAATTTGGCTTTTATAACCCATAAATAAAGGGCACGGTATACCTGAAAAATCGGGTATACCGGTGCTCTTAAATGGATTAATAAAGGTTGTGGAGGAATTCTCATCAAGAAGTCGACCAATCATTTGATGGCGGCAATTGTTATGTTTGTGGTTGCTGCAATGGTGCTAACAAGCGCCACATATGCCTGGGTTGTTACCATCAGTCATCCCGATGTGAGGGATATTGATTTGTATGTAACGGCACCGGAGGCTATGATGCTGTCTGCTCTCTCGACGCCGGTGCTGAACAATGCAGATGATTGGATGGTATCCATTGACAAATCGGAAATAATGAATCCACTGAGGGGAAATCAAGCAAATGCTTTTCCCAACAGCATTGCAGATGTCTCATCTGTGTTCAGCGAGGTATCTCCCATATTTTACAAACCGAACTATATGGCAGACGGCAGCTTGCTGGGCTATGAACCCACCACAAACCAAAATCAATTTACGAAGTTTTCATTATGGGCAAAATCAACCAGAAGCGGTTTCGTATATTTGGATGAGGACTCATCCATCACGGCAACCGGCGGAACGGTATTGCAAAACTCCGTTGTAGAGGCCATCCGTATGGGGATTGTCCCTGTGGATTATGATGAAAACGGCTCGGCACCCGGCGGCATGATAGCCGGTGAAGCTTGGCAGTATGCAGTAATCTGGGAACCCCACACCAAAAGCCATATACCCCAAGTAAACGGCGGACCCGGAGGCAATGACAAACTGAATACCTTTGCCATAAGCGGCATCAATCCAAGCGATACAGCACTTCAGGTTACATTTGATTACGGCAATACAAACATAAATGTAACCGATTATTATGACGGTAAAACCATACCATCTCAGGTAAACGTCCTTGACCCGAATGCAAAAATTGCGCTTTTCAACTTAAATACGGATAGTATGCAGAAGTTTAATGTATATATTTGGGTGGAAGGTGCAGATGCTGATACAGTTGACGCTGTTGCAAAGAGCTATTTCAACACATATATAAAATTCGGACAGGATTTTGACAAATTCAAAGGCTCTGAATTCAAAGCTACAAATTGATTTTCTTTTTTGTGTTTGAATATACAGTGAAATATAAAAGTTAGAGGAGAAAATATTATGAAATCTTCGATTTCAAAAATTGCATCTGTTGTTGTAAAGGTTTTATTGTGCGTAATCATCGTTGTTACATCTGTGTTTGTGTTTATTACTCTGTCCCGAAAAGACGGATTACCCAACGTGCTTGGATATAGCATTTTATCTGTTCAATCCGATTCAATGAAGGGCGATAAGGCAGAAAATTTTCAAAAGGGCGATTTGATTTATGTCAAAAGCGCCGATTTCACTAAATTGGAAGTAGGTCAGATCGTAACCTTCCGAACCGTCATCAAAGCAGAAGGCGATCTGAACACCCATAGAATTATAGCAATTGACAAATCCGGAACGGTCATCCGATACCAGACAAAGGGTGATAATGTTTCCGAACCCGATGAAGGCTCTATTAGCCCCGGCGACATTGTCGGTGTTTACAAAGGCCAGATCAAAGGGATGGGAGCGGTGATGGATTTCCTCGGCTCACCTTTGGGCTTCTTTTTCTGTATGGTACTGCCGTTATTGATCTTTTTCATCTGGAGACTGGTGAAGCTCATTCTGGCAGTGATTGATTACAAAAAGGCTAACGATAAGGTTACTATAGATAAGACAGAAAAAGAAACAGAATCAATCGAGGCCGAAGCAAGCCAGGACAAGGATCAACCCGCTGAATAACACTGAATATAGAAATACAGCTGTTTTTTCTCTGATTAGCAGAAGCAAAAGGCAGCTGATTTTGCAAATATAACGGCGCACGGAAACACAATATTCCCTTTTCTGTTTTTGGCGTCCCGCAGAAATAAACAAGTTAGGATATAAAACAAATGGGTGTTTACTTTAAATTTGCCTATGATTTGCTGCAGGCGATTTTTACGAATAGAGCAAGCTTTTTTCTCGACATCGGAA
>MKRK01000013.1:26917-27918 GCA_001896915.1 Clostridiales bacterium 43-6 | reverse complement strand
TCCCTTGGGATGAAACAAAAAATACATCATGAAAATTTTTGCCGATTGCCTCTTGTGACATTACCCCGGTCATGAATTCCGCCATATTGTTCAGCATGGTAATCTTTTTATGAACATCTGTTGTAATCACACCGTCACTGATGGATGCAAAGGTAATCCGAAGCCGCTCCTTTTCATCAAAGATTTCTTTTTCCATCCGTTTTCGTTCACTGATATCTGTAATGACAGCGGCAAAATAATCTTCCATGGGGGAGAAGGCAAGCACCTGAACAAATCGTTTGTTGCCAAAATACATATCATAGACCACGGGGGATTCACCCTTAATCAGACGCTTATATTCCTCTTTGTTGTAGGAATAGGCAGGTAAAAGCGTCAAAAGGCTTTTGCCCAAGCAGTTTTCTTTTTGCATTCCCGTGATTTCTTCAAACGCAGCATTCATCTCGATAATGTTGCAGTCATATGCCATACCGTTTTCGTCATATTGCTTTTTGCAAAGTGCATAGCCTCCCTGCATAGAATCAAACAGCATTTTATAATGGATCTCGCTTTTTTGTAAAGCCGTTTCCATTGCTCTTTTTTCTGTCACGTCCCGAAAAATAATAACAACACCGGTTTTGTTCCCGTGTTCGTCCATCATGGCAGCAGCCCGGTCGGAAATATTTTTAAGTTCTCCGTTTTTCGCAGTCAGAATGGTTTGGTTGGATATCTCTATATCTGCATCGGAATGCAGAACCTCATAGGACGGGTCAAAATTATACTGACCCGTGATTTCGTTGCGAATGGAAAAAACGGAGGTGATTGTTCTGCCCAGAACCTCATGGGCGCTGAACCCGCTGATTTCCTCGGCAGATTTGTTAAACAAAAGAATTCTGCCGTCCAAATCGGTAGTAATCACACCGTCACCCATGGAACGCAGAGTTATTTGCAGATTCTCTCTTTCGTCCCTCAGTTCTTTTTGGTAGCGGGAAATTTTGCGATAAACAAACACGGCGGTTCCAATG
>MKRK01000013.1:24144-26869 GCA_001896915.1 Clostridiales bacterium 43-6 | reverse complement strand
CGTATAAATAATCAATGTTGCGATTTTCCTCGTTCTTAGCATGGGCATATAGGTTATCCAACTTGTCCCTCAACAAAGACACTTGTTTTTCTTCTGTTATTTTATTGTTTTCTTCCGCACGTTTTCTGTCGCCTGCCAGCACAGAGCCGACCGTTTCCTGCTTCATGGGCTGCCAGTCGTGATACAGACGTTTGATTTCCTCCATTGCGCTTAAGCCATTCTCTAACTTCGCAAGGTTGTCGATTTGAGTTTGCAGACGTTTTTCGTATTGTTCCGCCTTGATTTGGGCAGCACTAAACTCGACATCGCTTTTTGATAAAACGATATCCTTCATAGCATTGTGGATGAGGTATATGCTTGCCTGTGCCGCTTGTGCAGTATTCGCAACAGCAAGCTCATGGTCATTGGTACGTTTGAGACGGGAACTGAATTGGTTGAGATAATACACATGTATAACGGAAACTGAAATGACAAGAAGAATCAATAATAAGAAACCCATCAGCAACATTCTGTGCCTGTTTTTCATAGAACCTCCCTGATTTGAGAGTGCTGATTACTATTATTTTACTACTTTTTTTACATAAAATCAACAAAATATAAGAAATAATTTGTTATTTCTGTTTAATTCTTTAAATCATGTAATCTATAAAACATAAAATAAAAAAAAGGCAATGAAACGTCGCTTCACCGCCTTCTTCATAGCTTTTATTGACCGAATGGATTGTTCTTATTGAGGGTGGTGCCCTGCTGGGTAGAATTGTAGCTGGAGCTTCCCTTGTCTGCCAGAAGTTTCACCGTTACCGTTTTTATTTGTTTGGTGGTCGCAACGTAAATATCCAGTATTACGGTTTCGCTCGGTTTTTTGCTCTCTATGATGTCAAGCACCATATCGCTGTTGGTGATTTCCTTGCCGTCAATTTTCTTGATGGTATCCCCCTTAGAGATACCCCGGTTGTTCAGGTCGCTGTCCAGTGCGATCTCGCTGATCTTCAGACCGATTTCATCTTTATAAATTCTGGAGGACAGGGTATCCACCATTTGATAGGTAATGCCCAATCTTCCTCTGTTTATGATATAGCCGTTTTTCACCAGACTGTCGGCAATCGTCTTTGCCGCTTTGATGGGGATGGCAAATCCGATGCCCTCCACGGTTTCATCCACAATTTTGGAAGAGTTCACGCCGATGACCTGACCGTACATATTGACAAGAGCACCGCCGGAGTTCCCGGGATTGATGGCCGTATCCGTCTGGATACATTTCATGGAGTATTTCGTCTGGTTCTGGCTGCCGCCGGTCACTCTGCGATTCACCGCTGATACAATCCCTTTGGTAACCGTGTCGTCCAGCCCGTCCGGGCTGCCGATGGCAATCACATCGTCACCTACCTGCAGTGCATCGGAATTTCCAAAAACAGCAGGTGTCAGGTTAGACGGATTTCTGATTTTCAACACCGCCAAATCACTTCTGGAGTCCCCCGCAACAAAATCTGCGTCCAGCTCTCTGCCGTCGGACAGGGCGACTAAAAACTTTGCGTTGGGAACCTCGCTGTAAATATGGTCGTTGGTGAGAATATACCCGTTTTTATCCATGATGATTCCCGATGCCTGCCCGCCCACCGGCTGGGTGTTTGTGGTTTTATTGCCTTCTGTATATACATAAATAAACACAACCGATGGTGATACAATCCTGGCAACCTGTGCCGTGGTATATTTGCCGCTTGCATCCGGTTTCACATCGGCAACCGTAGGCGTTTCTTGTTGGGAAAAATCAATTTTACCGCCCACACCGCTGGTTACCCCGTCGTTTTTCACCCCGACCAAATAACCCACGCTGGCCCCGATGCTGGTGAAAACCACCAATGCCATGATGGCGCAAAATACGCGCAGTCCGGTCATATTGCTTTTGGGCTTTTCTTGGATTTCCGGTTCATTTGTCTGCTGTGGTTCCTCGGAATGAAATTCACTGACGGGTTGGGGCTGGGGCGGGTATAAGGGTTCTTGATAAGCCGGTTGGGGTTGAGGCTGGTAACCGTTGTTATAATACCCGCTGTCATAATAGCCCATATCGGGGCTTTGATGATAGGGATAAAAGGTTTCTCCTGCCGGTTCGTTTGCGCCTTCTTGAATTGGCTGAAATTCTGTTTCGGGTGTCTCGGGTGTTTCCTTCCCTGCCGGTAATATTTCCGATTCCCCCAGCGGTTGCTGTTGTGCTTTTTGGTCCTCCTGATTCAATTCGTTGCTATCATACTCGTTCATTTTGACCCAACCCTTTCGGTAATATAAATTCAAATTCCGTATATTCGCCCTCCACGCTGCGGGCAATAATTCTTCCGCCGTGAATGTCAATGATGGTCTTCACAATATACAGCCCCAGCCCCATGCCGGTTTTGTCAATGCCTCTGGAGCGGTCTGTTTTATAAAAACGTTCAAACACACTGCTGAGTTCTCTTGCGCCGATCCCCTCTCCGCTGTTCCGAATGGTAACCACGGCCTCATCGGGTCTGTCGTCCACGATAAAGCGGATGAAACCTCCGGCGGGTGTAAACTTGATGGCATTGTCAAGGAGGTTATACACCACCTGATGGATGAGGTCGATGTCCGCATGTATTTTGATTGCGGGTGCGTCCTCGATGCCTTCAATCCGGATTTGCTTCTCTTCGATTTTTTGTTCGAAGGACAAAAGAACCCTGACCACCGTGTCGGTGATGTTGAATTGAGAAAGCTT
>MKRK01000013.1:8792-24132 GCA_001896915.1 Clostridiales bacterium 43-6 | reverse complement strand
GCTTCACTTCCCGGGAAACCATGCCCAGGTAATGGGTTTGTTTGTCGGTGTGGATGGTCCCGTCCAAAATCCCGTCAATAAATCCCGCAATGGTAGTCATGGGGGTTTTCAGTTCGTGAGAAACATTGGAAACAAAGCTTCTTCTCATCTGCTCCAAAGACGCCAGAGACTGGGACATATTATTAAAAGCCAGGGCAAGCTCGCCTACTTCATCGTCCCGGTTAACAGGGATTCTTGTTACAAAGTCGCCGGTTGCCATGCGTTTGGAGGCTTCCGCCATCATCAGCAGAGGACGTGTGATACGGATGGTGGAATAATACACCGCAATAAAGGAAAGTACAATAGTCAGCAAGGCGGAAGCAAGAACAATTTTTAAAATTTCCTGCATATATTCATTCAAATCCGCTATGGGCACAGCAGCAAACACGGCACCTACAGCCTGGCTGTTGCTATATACCGGCACAGCCACAATGTAGTTTGATTTCGCATAAAGACCGCCCAGCTTTCCTGTTTCGCTGTATTCGTTTTGTTGGTCGGAAAGAACTGTTTTTACAATGCTTTTGTTGATCACATTGCTTTTATGCTCGTTGTTCTCAACATTGTTGTATATGATGACCGTGCCTTCGTTGTCGGTGATGAAAATATCAGCGTCAATAATTTTGGAGATGGTTCCGATGGTTCTTTTCATGTTCTCCTGAAAGTTCCATGTTCCGATGTTCTCGGTGGTTACGCTGGACACCGTATGCACATTGTCCACAAGCAGTTTGTTTTTTTCACGCAACCATAGGTTTCTGGAAAATCCGATCAAAACAACACCGAAAATGGTAAAGCTGGTAAATATTATTACCGCAGTCAAGGTAAAATATTTTTTAAATATGCTTCTTTTCATAATATCCGCCTTTCGGTGGCATGAAATGGATTGGCGACGGTTATCATCAGCCTATGCTCTGGCCTCAAACTTATACCCCACGCCCCAAACAGTTTTCAGCGACCATTGGTCTGACACACCCTCCAGCTTTTCCCGCAGTCTTTTTACGTGTACATCCACGGTTCTGCTGTCACCGTAATATTCAAAGTCCCAGACCTCGTCCAGTAACTGGTCACGGGTAAAAACCTTGTTGGGATTGCTGGCCAAGTGAAAAATAAGCTCCAGCTCTTTTGGGGGAGTGTCTATTTTTTTGCCGTCCACAATCATTTCATAATTGGTTAAATTGATGGAAAGCTTTTCGTATTGTACTTCCTTGAATGCGGTTTCCTCCACCGGAGAGGTTCTGCGAAGCACTGCTTTGATACGTGCCAAAACCTCTTTTGCATCAAAGGGCTTTACCACATAATCATCGGCACCCAGCTCCAGTCCGAGGATTTTATCAAACACCTCACCCTTTGCCGTCAGCATAATAATCGGAACATCGCTGGTTTTTCGGATTTCGCGGCAGACCTGCCAGCCGTCCAGCTTCGGCATCATAATATCCAGCAAAATAATATTCGGTGTGTGATTATGAAATTCATCCAGCGCACTTTGCCCGTCATTGGCAATGAAAACCTCATAACCGTCTTTCTCCAGATAAAGCCGTAAAAATTCGCAAATATTTGAATCATCATCCACAACCAGTACTCTGTTTTCGCTGCTCATTGTGATCCATCCTTTCCGATGTTAGAATTCACTGATCTGTATTCTATGGTTTCAAGTATAATTTTTAATCCTGAGTTCATTATAGGGATAGCCAATTGGTTTTTGGTGAACATTTTTTTAAGAATTATGAACAAACTGTATCAATATGAATTTTTAGCATAAATATACACTTTATTCTTTATGAAATCATTTTAGCATATTTGCTTCAAAAATGCACTGAATAAAATGCTAAAGATAGGAAAAAATACATAGAAGATTAAAAATTATGATAGGAAAGGTTATGGTTTTAATATGAAAACTACAGTTAGCGGCGCTCCTTATTTTATGGAGACCAATCCGGTTCCTTCCCAGTTCCCTTGGCTTGACCGCAGCGCTTTTTGTGATGTTGCCATTATCGGCGGTGGTGTCTCCGGCGCTATGGCAGCTTATAAGTTTACCAAAATGGGTGTGAAGGTTGCCTTGTTGTCCGAAAGCCCCGTGGGGTATTGCACCACGGCAGCGTCTCAGGGAGTTGCATCGGTCAGCCTTACGGGAGGCTTATCCGGTCTCATTGCCAACATCGGCACGGATATGGCTCCAAAGGTTTACGGTGAATGCGAGGCTGCTGTCAATATTCTTGAAAATATCATCAACGAGCTTGTGCCGCCGGTTCCTTACAAGCGAAAAGACAGTGTGATTTATTCCGAAGACGATGCCAATGCTTTCAGCGAAGAATATCAGGCATTGCACCATAATAATTTTCCTGCCGAGCTGTATCATGAAACCGACGCCCGTCAAAAATTTTCTTTTCCGGTAAAATCGGCACTGCTCATACCCAACGGTGCCATTGAATGCGACCCGTATTTATTAACCCATTCCCTTTGCCAAAACGCAGCGGCGGCGGGAGCACAGATTTTTGAAAATACCATGATCACCGAAATTGTGGAGAACGAAAACGAAGAATATGTGCTATATTCTGATTTTGGAAAAACCGTGACCGCCAAGAAGGTTGTCATTGCCGCCGGACTGGAAACCGCAAGGCAGTTGGAAACCGAAACCCAAGAAAAGGTTACCTATTCCCTCGTCACCCGCCCGGTCAGTGATTTTACCGGCTGGTGGGAGGAAGCAACCTTGTGCAAAACCGGCTGTGACAACATCCGTCTTCGCACCACACCGGACCGGCGCATCATCATCAGCGGTCTGGACTGCGGCATTGCTGGACTAAAAAGCGGTATCATCTCCCCGGAGAAGATGGCAGACAAAAAATATGCCGCTCTGCATACTCAGCTCATGCAAATGTTCCCGAACATCAAAAACATCGAAGCAGAATACAATTATTTCAATGAGTATGCTTTTACAGAGTTGAATCTTCCCATTGTCGGAGAGAGCGAAGGAATTTATTATGACCTGGTTCCTGCCGAAAACGGAATTGTTTTCTCCATTATTGCGGCTGATATGCTCATTGCAAAATACTTCGGAAACGAAAATGATGAAACCGCTCTTTTCGAAGAACAGCTGTATTTTGAAAATATTTCGAACAAAGCATAAAAAACTCTTTACAAAATGAGCTCTTTGGATTATAATATAGTAAATATCGTATAAAGCTTTGATGGCGACAGTAATTTTTGCTTGAAAGTTACAGCGAATCGGGGACAGTGGAAGCCCGAAACAACTAGAGCAATGATGAATATCACGCCTGAGCTTCAGACCGAACGATTTTCAAGTAGGGACTGACGGTTTTCCGCCGTTATCGGGAACGCATATAAAAATTTCTGTAACCAGAACTTTCGTATGTCGTAAAAGGTGGTATAGCGAAGCGATAGCTTTCGTCCTTTACGGGACGAAAGCTTTTTTTATTTCACAAACAATTTACAAATCATGTCTTGACAGCCGGAACGTAATTATTTATAATTATAACAGGCAATGCGGATTTAGCTCATTTGGTAGAGTGCCACCTTCCCAAGGTGGATGTGGCGAGTTCGAGCCTCGTAATCCGCTCCAAAAGACGATTTGTAAAATCGTCTTTTTCTTTTTATCTACGATATTCCATGCATCAATACATAATGCAGAGGGTGGATATGCTTTGGTTTCGCACCGCGGAGGAGTGTGCGAACAGAAACCGGCAATTGCTGTTTTCAGGAGAAGCATCCCGATTCATTCGAAAGGATGGTCATTTCTATGGACAATCAAAAAACAGGTGCTCAAATACTAATTGAATGCTTGCTGGAGCAAAAGGTAGACACTGTGTTCGGGTATCCCGGCGGCGCTGTCTTAAACATCTATGATGCGCTGTATGAATATTCCGATCAGATCCGGCATGTTCTTACCGCCCACGAGCAGGGCGCCGCCCACGCTGCGGACGGTTATGCAAGGGCAACCGGCAGAACCGGCGTGGTCATTGCCACCTCCGGCCCCGGCGCCACCAATCTGGTCACCGGCATCGCCAATGCGTATATGGACTCTATCCCTATGGTTGCCATTACCGGCAATGTGGCGGTGGATTTGCTGGGCAGAGACTCTTTCCAGGAAATCGACATCACCGGCATCACCATGCCGATTACCAAACACAATTATATTGTGAAAGACATCGAGACCCTTGCCGATATCGTCAGAGACGCTTTTGTTATTGCCAATTCCGGCAGAAAAGGTCCTGTTCTCATTGATATCCCCAAGGATATCACCGCAAAGAAAACAAAATATACCAAAAAAGAAGCGGCGGAAAAACGCAAAAGTCTGCCCCCCAAGGAAAAGAAAATTAATTTGGCCCTGGAGCTGATAAAACAAAGTAAAAAACCCATGATTTATGCCGGCGGCGGCGTAATCTCCTCTGAGTGCAGCAGGGAGCTTGTGACGTTCGGGGAACGGCTGCAGATTCCCGTTGCCACCTCCATGATGGCATTGGGCTGCATTCCTGCCGATCATCCCCTCAATTTGGGCATGATCGGCATGCACGGAACGGTTCACGCCAATCTTGCCGCACACAAATGTGACTTACTGATCGTTGCCGGTGCAAGGTTCTCTGACCGTGTTGCCACCAGCAGAAGCAATTTTGCCAAACACGCCAAAATCATTCATATCGACATCGACTACGCAGAGTTTGATAAAAATGTGGTTTCCTCCGTTCACATTGCCGGCGACTTAAAAGAAGTCATTGCCGAACTTGACAAGGGGCTTTCCCCTGCCGACCACAGCGAATGGCTGACGGTGATTGAAGGACACAGGAAACCGTTAAAAAAAGTAGACCATTCTGATTTCCCGCATCCCGATTTTGTTATTGAAAAAGTCAATGCTCTTTGCAAAGACCCCATTGTCGTTACCGATGTGGGTCAGCACCAGATGTGGACGGCACAGTATTATCCGTTTCAGTCCCCCAGAACCTTCCTTACCTCCGGCGGACTGGGCACCATGGGCTTCGGGCTTGGTGCCGCCATCGGCGCTCAGGCAGGTATGCCGGACCGTCAGGTTGTGCTTTTCTCGGGAGACGGCAGCTTTCACATGAATCTCCACGAAACTACCACATTGGCATCCTATGGGTTCCCTGTGATTGTCATTATCATGAACAATTCCGTTTTGGGCATGGTGCGCCAGTGGCAAAAGGTATTTTACGGCAACCGTTTTTCCCAGACCGACCCCCACAGAAAGACCGATTTTGTCGCTCTGGCAAAGGCCTTCGGAATTGACGGGCTGCGCATCGAAACCCCGGAGGATGTGGAACCGGTCCTCAAACAGGCCATTGCCTTACAAAAACCTGTCATCATCGACTGCCGGATTTCACCGGACGCAAATGTTCTGCCCATGATCCCGCCGGGCGGGTCGGCAGAGGAAATCATCACAGAAATGTAGGAGGGAACCATCGTGCAAGAACAGGTAAAAAGAACCGTTATCTCCGCCTTGGTCGACAATCATTCCGGCGTTCTCGTTCGTGTTGCGGGTCTTTTCTCCCGCCGGGGCTTTAACATTGACAGCCTCACGGTATGTGAAACCGAAAATCCGCTGTATTCCAGAATGACCATTGTCGTCCCCGGGGATTATACCACCATCAAGCAGGTGGTAAGGCAGCTGGCTAAGCTGGAGGATACAAAAAAAATATTGATTCTTGACAAGGAAACCACCATCAGCAGCGAGCTGCTGCTGGTCAAGGTACAAACAGAAAACGGCGAACGGGCGTCTGTCCTGAAAACCGCGCAGGCATACGGCGCAAAAATCCTGGACACCGCCGCCAAATCCGTCACTTTGGAGCTGACCGGCAGCTCACAGGACATTGACGTTTTCATCGGACATCTGGAACGAAACGGCATTTTAGAGCTTGCCCGTACCGGAATGACCGCTCTGTCCGCCGGTGACGGTACCATAAACCAATAAGGAGGGTAACTATGAAAAAAGCAATCGACATTTTCGATTCGACCCTGCGGGACGGGGCTCAGGGAGAGGGCATCTCTTTTTCTGTGGAGGATAAACTGAACATCGCCAGTGCTCTGGACGAACTGGGTATCGGGTACATCGAAGCGGGCAATCCCGGCTCCAACCCGAAGGATCTGGAATTTTTTCAGCGGGCTGCTTCTCTGAACCTAAAACATTCCACCCTGGTTGCCTTCGGCTCTACCCGGAGAAAAAACAGCAAAGCAGAAGAGGACAACAATGTAATCGCCATGATGACCGCAAACACAAGGGTTGTTGCCATCTTCGGAAAGTGCTGGGATCTGCATGTGACAGAGATATTAAATGCGGCACCGGAAGAAAATCTTGCTATGATCACTGACACAGTAGAATACTTTGTGAAAAACGGCAAGGAAGTTATTTTTGACGGCGAGCATTTCTTTGACGGATACAAAGCAAACCCCGATTATGCCTTGGAGGCTTTGGGTGCGGCTGTGAAAGGCGGTGCTTCCTGCCTTACCCTTTGCGACACCAACGGCGGGTCTTTTCCCTTTGAAATTGAAGCTGCCGTGAAAACGGTGACCGAACGTTTTCCGGGAGTAACCGTGGGCATCCATTGTCACAACGACGGGGGTCTCGGCGTTGCCAATTCCATAGCGGCGGTGAACGCCGGAGCGACCCAGGTGCAGGGCACCTATCTCGGTTTTGGCGAACGCACGGGAAACGCCAATTTGTCCACCATCATCGCCAATCTCCAACTAAAGCTGGGATATCGCTGTATTCCCGAAGAAACTATGCAGTTTTTGACCACAACAGCTATGGAGATTGCAGAAATCTCCAACATCACGCTGAACAACAATGAACCTTTTGTAGGTCTGTCCGCCTTTGCCCATAAAGCAGGCATGCACGCAGACGGCGTGATGAAGTGCAGCGAATCCTTTGAGCACATCAACCCGGCCGCAGTGGGGAACGAAAGAAGATTTTTGGTCTCTGAAATTTCAGGCAAAACTGCCATTTTGAAAAAAATCAGCAAGTTTGCACCGGATATGGATAAAAACTCGCCCTACATTAAGGAAATCATCGATCAGCTCAAGGAGCTGGAGCACAAGGGCTATCAGTTTGAGGGGGCGGAAGGCAGCTTCCGGCTGCTTGTCCAAAAAATCCTCGGCAATTTCACGCCTTCCTTTGACTTAGTCAGCTACAAGGTGCTTGACGAGCTTCCTTATGACAACAATTTTTCTGCCACCACCACCATCAAGGTTAAGGTGGACGGACAGCTGAAGGTAGCGGCAGCGGAAGGAGACGGTCCGGTGAACGCACTGGACAAAGCGCTTCGTGAAGCACTGGGCACCTTTTACCCCTCTCTGTCCCATATTCATCTGATCGATTATAAAGTTCGTGTTATGGAGCCCCGGGAAGCCACCGCCGCCGTGGTCAGGGTATTAATTACCTCCACCGACGGCAACAGTATCTGGTCGACAGTGGGCGTTTCCTCTGATATAATAGAAGCAAGCTGGCTTGCGCTGGTGGATTCCATCGAATACAAATTAAATTTTAAAAATTAAAATAATTATTTACGAAAGGATACAAAATTATGGCAATGACGATGACACAAAAAATATTGGCCGCACATGCGGGGCTTTCGGAGGTTAAGGCAGGTCAGCTGATTGAAGCGAAGCTCGACATGGTGCTTGCCAATGACGTTACCGCACCTGTTGCGATCAACGAGTTCGAAAAAAGCGGTGCCGATAAAATTTTCAGCACTACCCAGATTTCACTGGTCATGGATCACTTTACCCCGAACAAGGACATCAAAGCCGCAGAGCATTGCAAAAAAGTAAGAGAATTTGCAGGCAAATACAGCATCAAAAACTATTTTGATGTGGGAGATATGGGCGTTGAACACGCACTGTTGCCGGAAAAAGGTCTGGTAGGACCAGGCGACTGTATCATCGGGGCCGATTCCCACACCTGTACTTACGGCGCACTGGGCGCCTTCTCCACCGGCGTCGGTTCCACCGACATGGCGGCCGGTATGGCAACCGGAACCGCATGGTTCAAGGTTCCCTCCGCCATCAAGGTTACGCTGACCGGAAAAAAAGCCAAATGGATCAGCGGCAAGGATGTTGTGCTTCACCTGATCGGTATCATCGGGGTGGACGGCGCTTTGTACCGCTCCCTGGAATTTACCGGCGACGGGCTTGCCGATTTGACCATGGATGACCGTTTGTGTATCGCCAACATGGCCATTGAGGCCGGCGCGAAAAACGGGATTTTCCCGGTGGACGAAACCACACTGGCTTATGTAACCGACCGTTTTGAACGAGAGATCAAAGTCTACGAAGCCGACACAGACGCCGAATATGACGAAGAAATCGTGATCGATATGAGCACGCTCCGTCCCACGGTCGCCTTCCCCCATCTGCCTGAAAACACCCGTACCATCGACGAATGCGGCGAAGTCAAAATCGACCAGGTGGTCATCGGTTCCTGCACCAACGGCAGAATCGAGGATTTGCGTGTAGCCGCCGATATCATGAAGGGCAAAACCGTTGCCCCCGGCATCCGCTGTCTTGTGATCCCCGCCACCCAGAAGATTTATCTGGAGGCCATGAAGGAAGGTCTTCTTGAAATTTTTATCAACAGCGGTGCCGCCGTCAGCACACCCACCTGCGGTCCCTGTCTGGGCGGTCATATGGGTATTCTGGCCAAAGGTGAGCGTGCTGTTGCCACCACTAACCGTAACTTCGTGGGCAGAATGGGTCATCCGGAATCCGAAGTATATCTTGCCAGCCCTGCCGTTGCCGCCGCAAGCGCACTGACCGGCGTCATCACCGACCCCGAAAATGTTTAATTGATTACAGAAAGGATTGAAATAGCAATGAAAGCACAAGGCACAGTACACAAATACGGCTCCAACGTGGATACCGACGTCATCATTCCTGCCCGTTATCTCAACACTGCGGTTCATTCTGAGCTTGCCGCACACTGTATGGAGGATATCGACGCAGATTTTATAAAAAAGGTTAAAGACGGGGACATTATGGTCGCCGACAAGAACTTCGGCTGCGGAAGCTCCCGTGAGCATGCCCCCATCGCCATCAAGGCTTCCGGCATCTCCTGCGTCATCGCCGCCAGCTTTGCCCGGATTTTTTACCGCAACGCCATCAACATCGGTCTGCCGATTCTGGAATGTGAAGAAGCCGCCAGCGACATCAAAAATGGAGATGAATTGTCCGTTGATTTTGACAGCGGTCTCATCACCAATATCACCACCGGAAAAAGCTATCAGGCCGAACCCTTCCCGCCCTTTATCCAAAACATCATCGCCAAAGGCGGACTGTTGAATTCGTTAAAAGACAGAATGTAATCTAATATACCAAAATGGCCGTGGTTTGCACCACGGCCATTTTTAATAGGCTTTTTCATCTATTTCTCAATTACCTAGTGAAAGCATTAAACCGTCACCGGAAGTGATGACTATTCCAATTCGTTTTATTGACAAATAACTTTTCGCTGTTCCACATCGGCTGCAATTTGCCGTTTCAATTCCTCAGCCGATGTAAATTTTCGTTCGTCTCTGATATAATCCGTCAGCTCAACATAAATATTTTGACCATACAGATTCCCCGAATAATCAATGATAAAGGTTTCTGCCCCCGCTTTTGCTTCGCCGAAGGTGGGGCGGAGACCTATATTTGTAATGGCTTGATACACCTTTTCCTCAATTGTAACCAAGGAAGCATATACCCCGAATTTCGGTTTGATGAAATCCTCGGGGAGCCTTTGATTGATGGTGGGCGTGCCCATGAGCCGCCCTCTTTGATCCCCTGTGATTACGGTAAAATCAAAACCGAAATTTCTGCCCAGCAGCTGATTGGCCATTGTGATGTTCCCGACCATCAGCTCCTTTCGGATTCTGGTGGAGGAAACCGCATCGCCGTCCTCTAAAATGCTTTGGGTTATGTTCACTTCAATATTATGTTTTTCACACAGCTTGATCAGTGTTTCCGTATTTCCTGTCCTATCTTTTCCGAAACGAAAATTATAACCGCAGGATATTTTTTTACAATTCAGCTGTTCTTTCAGCAATAAGAGAAACTCCTCAGGCGAAAGGTTCCTCACAAGCTCAAAATCAATGTTGATGAACACCTCGATGCCCAGCTTTTCGATTTCCTTGCCTTTGATGGAGGGTGGTGTAAGCAGCTGGACGGTTCTACCTGTCAGCACCCACAAGGGATGATGTTTATAGGTCAGCACCACAGAGGTGAGTGTGGTGCTGTTAACGGCATGGCAGATGACCTCGGCATGACCCTTATGAACCCCGTCAAAATTGCCGAGAGCGATGCTCGTTCCATCGTTTTGCCCAATATGAAAATCCTCGCAAAATAACATCCTTTTCACCTGCCTATGCTTCGTTAAACACGCATTTCACCTTTAGCATCTGATTTGCCCTGTCGATTTGCCCCAAGCCCAAAAACCTATCATTCCCATACACTCTGATATAGTTGGTGTGGTTGCCCGGCAGTGTGATCCTGCCCATATCCAGCTCTCCCCCGTTGAGAAACCGCGTGGTCTGTGCCGGGGTGACGGTGATCTGACTGTAGGGCTGCAGCGCTCTGTCCGGCGGATTGAGATAGCCCACTCCGTCGCTTTCCATGAACGCATCTAACGACACGCAGTCTTCCAAGGAAAACCCGTTGCCCTCGGTTCGCTCCAGTGCGGTCATGACTGCCCCACACCCCAAGGCTTTGCCGATATCGTCAATGAGCGAGCGGATATAAGTGCCCTTGCTGCATCGCACATCAATGCTAAATTCGTTTTTTCCCGCGCTCAGTAGAGCAAGGGATGAGATGAAAACCGCCCTTGCTTCCCGTTCCACTTCGATTCCCTGTCTTGCCAGCTCATAAAGCCGGACGCCGTCTTTGGAAATCGCTGAATACATGGGAGGGATTTGTTTGATTTCGCCCCGGAATTGCTGCAGCACCGCTTCTACCATTCCGGCACTGATCTCTGCTTTGGTTTCTGTTAACACTTGTCCGGTGATGTCCAGCGTGTCGGTGGTAAGCCCTGTCTGAAACCGGGCTTTGTATCGTTTTTCGCTTACAGGCAAAAGCTCGATGAGTCTGGTTGCCTGCCCTACCATGACCGGCAAAACGCCGGTTGCCAGCGGGTCAAGGGTGCCTGCATGACCGGTTCGCTTGATTCCCAGCTTTTTGCGCACGCAAGCCGTCACATGAAAGGATGTGACGGCTGTCGGTTTGTTGATTAAGAGATATCCCTGCATTTATTTCACGCCTAACATTTGTGCGGACACTGTAAGAAGCCTGTCCTTCACGCTTTGTAAATCGCCTTCCATTTCACAGCCGGCCGCTCTGGCATGTCCGCCGCCGCCGAAGGTTCTGCACATATTCGACGCATTGATCGGGTCATATGTTCTGACCGATACCTTGTATGTTCCGTCGGATCGCTCCCGAATGGTAAGCCCGATTAAAATACCTTCTATCTGGGTCGGAAGTGAGGTGATGCCTTCTAAGTCATCCCCGTCAGACTCTGATATTTCCCGCATTTCTTTGGTAATGGTAATCAGCGCCAGCTTGTCGTCAAAATAAAACTCCATATTTTCCAGCGCCAGCTTTTCCACCGCCACACGGCTTTTGGTTTTGGTGTCAAACATTACCTTGTTGATATCGGCAATGTTGATGTCGTATTCCATCAATTCCGCCGCAATGATATGGGTCTGCGCGGTGGTGTTGGAAAACTTGAAGCAGCCCGTATCGGTTGCAATCCCGGTATAGAGTGCCTTTGCCATTTCGGCGTCCTGCTCAATCCCCATCAGACGGATGACATGATAGATATTTTCGCAGTTGGAGGCCGAGGTGGAATTGACATAATTGTGTTTGGCATAGTGTGTGTTGGAGCCGTGATGATCAATACACAAATCGATTTGTACTGTTTCGTCAAACTTATCGCCCAGCAGCTTTGTGTCTGCCACATCTACAGCCACCACAAAACCGGGGGTGAAATCTTCGGTTTCCACCGAAGATGAAATATACTGAAACCGCTCAGGAATGCTGTCGCTGCATTCCACTCTGGCATGCTTGCCTGCCTTTTGCAGTGCCCTGCAAAGCGCATAGCCCGAACCGATGGTATCCCCATCCGGATTTTTATGAATGAGAATTAAAAAATTATCATTCTCCGAAAGAAGCTGTACGGCATCCTTTAAATCTGTTTTCATTGTTCCCTCAATCCTTTCGACGGATCCCGAACACAGCAATTTGCCCGATAACCGATTGCAAGGATCCTATCTGTTCGTATCCCTTGACGTTCGGTATTCAGAAAACTGCGATTTAGTTTCAGGACTTCCTCTTTTCGGAATTTAAGAGCTCTGAAATATGTGCGCTATGCTCGATTGAATTGTCAGGTATAAATTTAAGTTCAGGAATTTTTCTGAGATCCATACGCATTCCAAGCTCGCGTTTGATGTAACCGTTTGCACTAGAGAGACCCTTCACCGATGATTTTGCAGCTTCAAAACCATCAAGAGAGCTGATATATACACTTGCATAGGATAAATCGCTTGCCAGATCGATCCCGACAATAGACAATATCCCTTTGATTCTGGGATCCTTCAGGGTGCGGATGATATCCGTCAATTCCCGCTTGATATCCTCTGCCGTCCTGCCGACTCTGTGTGAAGCCACTTGTATCATCCTTTCTGATGTCAATCATTTTTCTTCTTTATTATTGGCTGCAATGAGATAAAACTATCCCTGTAAAAAGTAGTTTTTTCAAATTACATTTTATCTTCCGAAAACCCTGGTTGTGTTTTCAGAGTTCCAAATCATGCTTTGAAACATACTAGTCTTTATATTCCTCAATGATGAAAGCTTCTAAAATGTCGCTTTCCTTGATGTCGCTGAATTTCATGAGACTAATGCCGCATTCATAGTTGGAAGCGACCTCCTTGACATCATCCTTGAAGCGTTTCAGACTGTCTATCTTATCCTCGGCGATGACGATTCCGTCACGTACCACGCGGATTTCGCAGTTTCTTGTCACCTTGCCGCTGAGCACATAACAGCCGGCCACAACGCCCACATTGGTGATTTTATACACCGCGCGGACTTCAATTCTGGCCATGGCAACCTCACGGAATTTCGGGGCTAACATTCCCTTCATGGCCGCTTCGATTTCTTCGATTGCGTCATAAATCACGCGGTATAACCGTAAATCCACGCCGTCCCGTTCCGCTGCGGCTTGTGCCAACAGGTCGGGGCGAACATTGAAGCCGATGATGATTGCGTTGGCCGTGCTGGCTAACATAACATCGGACTCATTGACGGCACCCACGCCGCCATGGATGACTTTAACTCTGGCTTCTTCATTGGACAGTTTGTTGAGAGACTGGCGGAGTGCTTCCACAGAGCCTTGCACGTCTGCCTTGATGATAAGATTAAGCTCTTTCATCTCGCCGTCTTTTAAGGATTCAAAGAGATTGTCAAGGGTAACCTTATTGATGGCATTGAACTGGGCATCCTTCTGGCCTTGTTTTCTCTGCTCGACCAGCTCACGGGCAAGACGCTCGTCGGAAACAGCGTCAAAGCTGTCACCAGCCGAGGGGACCTCGGCAAGACCTGTGATTTCAACAGGAACGGAGGGGCCGGCAGCTTCCAATCGTTCACCCTTGGAGCTGACCATTGCCCTGACACGGCCCACTGCCGTACCGGCAACGATGATATCACCCACATTGAGGGTACCCTTTTGCACAAGAACCGTAGCAATTGGTCCGCGTCCTTTGTCCAGACGGGCTTCAATGACAGCGCCCTTTGCACGACGGTCGGGGTTCGCTTTCAGTTCCATCACGTCCGCGACCAAAAGAACACTTTCCAGCAGTTTATCCAAATTCATGCGTGTTTTTGCAGAAACGGGGATGCAGATCGTTTCGCCGCCCCACTCTTCGGGAACCAGTGAATATTCCGTCAGCTGCTGCATGATTTTGTCGGGGTTTGCACCCGGCTTATCCATTTTGTTGATGGCAACGATAATCTGAACGCCCGCCGCCTTGGCATGGTCAATGGCCTCTATGGTCTGGGGCATGATGCCGTCATCTGCCGCAACAACGAGGATGGCAATATCGGTAATATTGGCGCCCCGCTGACGCATGGAGGTAAATGCCGCATGGCCCGGTGTGTCCAAAAAGGTAATGTCACGGCTGTTGATGTTGACGGTATAAGCGCCGATGTGCTGTGTGATGCCGCCCGCTTCGGTTTCGGCAACGCCGGAATCACGGATGGCGTCCAGCAATGAGGTCTTACCGTGGTCAACGTGACCCATAACAACTACAACGGGACTTCTGGGCTTTAAGGTTTCTTCGGTGTCCTCCACCGTATCCATAATACGCTCTTCGATGGTAACAACAACCTCACGCTCTACCTTTGCGCCAAGCTCGGTTGCGACCATTTCAGCGGTGTCATAATCGATGGTCTGGGTTACTGTCGCCATAATATCCAGCAGCATCAGCTTTTTGATGACTTCTGCGGCTGTCTTCTTTAAACGGGAAGCAAGCTCGCCCACGGTAATCTCGTCACCCACAATGATCTTAATGGGCGTTTTCTTGATTTTTTCCAGCTGAATGCGGCGAAGCTTATCGGCTTCGGATTCCCTTTTTGCGCTTTGGGGACGTCCGTAGGTCTGGGAGCGCTGTCTTATTTTCTGTTTATTTTGCTGCATATTGTCCTTGACGATATTGACCGGTGCAATCTGCTCGTATTTTTCATTGAAACGTTCCAACTCAACATTGCTGGTTCTGGTGTCGATACGGTGCATCTCCACCTGACCCCGTTTGGCCTGGGGGTTTTGGGGATTTTCAGCCTTCTTGGGCTGGGACTGGGGTTGGGGGCTGGGCTGATGAACGGGCTTTGGTCTGTTGTCCGGCTGTTTGGGCTGCTGGGTGTTGCCGCCCTGTGTTCCGGCTGCCTTTGCGGCGGCAAGCTGCTGAGCGACAGCAGCCTGAGAAGCCAGTATGGCCGCTTTGTCCGCTTCTTTTTTATCTGCTCTCTGCTGTCTTGCCTCTTCCCCTTTGGCAAAATAGCCGTCAAAGCTATCTACTTGATTTTGCTGTGTGATCACATCAAAAATGATATCCAGATCGCTTTCCTCCAGCGCTGTCATACCCTTCTTGGGTTCTTTCACATGGTCTTTTAGAATTTCCAGCACTTCTTTCGTGCCCACATCAAAATCCTTGGCTACCTCATGGACTCTATATTTATTCATCATATTAACATCAAACCTTTCCACTCATATCTGTTTCATAGTACATCAGAAGCTTGCCTGCGAAGCCTTTGTCCT
>MKRK01000013.1:0-8773 GCA_001896915.1 Clostridiales bacterium 43-6 | reverse complement strand
TACCGGCAGCCTGAGCACTTCATTTCCTGTTTCTTCACATGCATACTGAATGCCCCGTAGGGTTTTTTCCGACAGATCATCGGCGGCAAAAATTGCCCGTGCTTTTTTTCGGTGAACCGATTCCAGCACCTTTTCGTAGCCGCAGGACAATCTGCCCGCTTTTTTGGCCATGCCCAGCAAGGACAAAAATTTGTTAGTCATCAGACAGCTCCTTTTGCATCATATCATATACAGAATCCGGAATTTGGCAAGAAAATGCGTTTTCAAACCGTCGTGCCTTTCTTGCCTTTTTGAAGCAGTCCACACTGTGGCAGACATAGGCGCCTCTGCCCGGCTTCTTTCCTGTCAGGTCCAGGGAAACCACCCCTTCGCTGTTTCGAACCACACGGATCAGTTCTTTTTTGGGTTTCATTTCACCGCAGCCTGTGCATTTGCGCAGCGGCAATTTACGAGCCTGCATTTTCTCACCTTCTTTGAATCTATCATAAAGTCACTACCGCCATGGGTCTTGACCTTGTTTTATTGAAGAATAAAGCCGCTTTCCGGCTTGATATCAATCTTCCAGCCTGTCAGCTTTGCGGCCAGTCTTGCGTTTTGACCCTTGTTGCCGATGGCAAGGGACAGCTGGCTGTCGGGAACGGTAACATGGCATGCTTTGAGGTTGCCTTCCTCGATTTCCACATTGAGTACCGACGCCGGAGACAAGGCTTCGGTGATAAACACAACCGGGTCCTCGCTGTATTTCACAATATCAATCTTTTCGCCGCCCAGCTCGTCTACGATTTTATTGACTCTGGCACCTTTGGGACCGATGCATGCGCCCACCGGGTCAACATCCGGGTCTTTTGAGAAAACCGCCATTTTGGTACGGCTGCCTGCTTCTCTGGAAATGGATTTGATCTCGATGAGTCCTTCAAAGATTTCCGGAACCTCCATTTCAAACAAGCGCTTGACCAGACCGGGGTGGGTACGGGAAATCATGACCTTGGGTCCTTTTTCGCTGTCCTTTACATCCACGATATACACACGAATTCGGGTTCCTTCCCGGATGACCTCACCGGGTACCTGCTCGGCTTTGGGAAGCACCGCTTCGTTGCGTCCGATTTCCAGCGTTACGTTGCCTGTCTTCGGATCAACACGCTGGACAAGAGCGGTGACCAGCTCCTGATGGCGGCTTTGGAATTCCTGCAGGGTCTGACCCCGTTCTGCATCCCGGATGCCCTGTCGGATTACGTGCTTCGCTGTTTGGGCAACGATTCTGCCGAATTGCTTGGTGTCAAGCTTAATCTCGACCTCTTCCCCCACCACAGCTTTTTTCGAAATTTTCTTTGCTTCATCAATTAAGATGTCCGTGTCCTCGTCCATGATTTCGTCCACAACCGTCTTGCGGACATACACGTCAAAAATATGATTGGCAACGTCAATATTACAATAAACGATATCATTTCCGCCGTAATCTCTTCTGGCTGCAACCACAATGGCGTTGCTGATTTTTTCGGCTAAGAATTCGGCTGGAACGCCTTTTTCCTTTTCCATTAAATTCAATGCATCAAAAAACTCGTTCTTATTCATTTTTTCTAAAACCCTCCAATATATTTATCATCATTCAGTGATATTTTAGAACAATCCGATTTTTTTATCGAGATGAGGTGACCATCCTTATTGATGGTGATGATTCCGTCGGCGTAGCCGGCCAGCAGCCCTGTCAGCTCCTTTACGTTATCCACCGGGCGAATCAGCTTGATTCGGATTTCCTCGCCCTCGAGAAGCTCGAAATGCTCGGACCGGGAAAGCTCCCTGCCCAGTCCGGGGGAGGAAACCTCCAGATAATAGCTCTCACAAACAGGATCGGCATCGTCCAAGGGCTGATCGATGGCTTTGGAAAGCCGCTCGCAGTCCTCAATCGTTACGGCGTCTTCCTTGTCGATAAAAATTCGCAGAAACCAGGATGCTCCTTCTTTGACATAGCGGATATCCCAGATCATCAGCCCCAGCTCCCGGGCAATCGGCTCCACAATATTCCAAACCTTATCGACGGTATTTCCGCCCTTGCTTTTACCCAAATAAATCACCTCAAAATGTACAAAAGAGCGGGTCACCCCACTCTTTCTTCAATCCTTCTATAGAAGTATATCATAAGTAAACAAAAATTGCAAGCTTTTTTCTATGATTTCCCCGAATTTCTTTTCCTGTTTTTATGGACGATTGTTTGTTTTGGATATCGTCGCTCCTGTGCCGCCGGCTATGGTGAGAAAAAACCCGAGGTCATAGAGCCAATGATACAGCCCCGTATAGGTGTTGCTGTAGAAATGTACCTTGTTTGTAAAAAAGGAAATCACCAGCGTGACGGGTGAAATCACCCCGTGGAGCATACCGATCAACAAAGCTTTGGCGTGTGCCCAGAAGAAAACGATTAAGAGCACCATTCCGATGATTATGAGAAAAGTCAAAAATACAGACAGTCGCTTCATATACAGTGCCTTCCTTTCTGCTTGACTGAGATCGCTTATTGTACCGTTCGGATGCTTTCTCTTGTCTTCCGATTTGGACCGATGGACCACAACAGCTTTTATTGTGACACCGTTTCTCCCGGCAGAATTTTGATCATCTTATCGTCAAGCTCTACCCAAACAGGGATAGCGCCAGGGTTGTAAATCATGGTTTCATCCACGGAAACCCTAAGGTTATCCAGTGCGTTTACATAGTCTACAATCTCAATATTGGTGGCATACCAAACATCGTCTTTGCCACCCACGAGCCGACAGAATTCTTCGATCAGCTCCCAATTGTTGTCGCTGTTAAACTCAAAGGAATGTCCCCAGACATAAAACACCTTGCGAATGATGCCACCGTCTTCCAAAAAGGATTTGGCCTTTTCCATAAGCTCACCTTTGTGGTGGCAGGTAGGGTTCCATTGAAGATAATTTTTCGGCAAATCAAAGTGATTGGTGGAATTTACCGTTCTGGCATATTCAATGCCCACGGCAGGAAGGATTTCCTGTACCCGATCGTCATAAATCCCGAAGGGATAGGACATCCCTCTGACAGGATAGCCAACCAGCTTTTCCAGCTTGCGGCGATCCTCCAGCATTTCGTTCACAATCCCCATTTTGGTGTTCAGCCAAAAGTTCGGATGGGTATAGGAATGGGCGGAAACCTCATGACCTCTGAACAGCTCGGAAATTTCTTCCTCTGACAAATACCAGTCACTTGCCCCCAGCTGACCCGCATTGAGATGAAAGGATCCTTTGATTCCGTATGTATTGAAAATTTCCACAAGTCTTCTGTCAAACTTACAGCCGTCATCATAGCTCATGGTCAACGCTTTGGTTTTACCCTCAGGGAAATATTTTAGTTTAATACTCATCAATACGCTCCTCATACAGTATATTTTTATCCTATCAAGTATAGCACATCCGGAATTTGTTGTATAGAGGAAGAAGGTGAAATTTTCGCAGACTTTTTGTCCCGAAATTTCACCCTCTGTGTTATTTCAATGCTATTTTTTTCTTTGTCATCCAGATGATGAGCCAGAACATTACCGCAATACCAATGATGTTGAACAAATAGCTCCCCAAGCCGATCGCCGGCGGCATAGTATCGCTGGATGCCGCAAAAATACTCCCACCCATCGGTTGTGTGCTGAGGCTTATGTCTCCGCCGCCGATTTTCAAGGAAAGGGGTACAAAGAACATCAAAACAGTATCAATCAGCTGAAAGAAGATATAAATCACAATGAAATTAACAAATGCACCGCCCGGTCCCAGCTTGTTGAAGGGCGCTACATGATTGATGGTAATGGCCAGATATACCTGTGTGATAAACACAACCAGCTGAACGAGCATCATTGCCGTAAAAAATATCAGCAGCTTTATCAGTCCAGATGTTCCGCCTATGCCCGCCAGCTGCAGGAACTCATCAAAGCCTTTTTGGAATGAATCATTGAACACCCCCATGAACCACATAAATACAATCGTTGCGACGATCACCACCAAGAAGCTCAGTGTCAGCCAGATAAAAGCCACGAGAGCTTTGGACAATACAAGGCTTTTCTTGGATACCGGCAGCGTGTTGGTCAGATACCCTTCTGCGCCGAACATGCTTTTTGCATATCTTGAAATCACGGCAATCAAGGTCACTATCACAGCCGCACCGCAGCAGGCAAACAGCAGCATGGATGCCATCTCCGTGAACACTACTATGTCAAACAGCGTGGAAAGATACGTGAGCAAAAGCAGCCCGCCAATGGCGGCAAAGATGAACGGGATCAATCTTCCGGTTGCCTGAAACTCGTGTTTTAATAATTTACCTAGCATTTGAATACCTCCCTGAATAGCTCATCAACAGATTTACCGCTGGTTTCCCTGATGTTATCCACCGTGTCGCTCAAAATCAGCTTGCCGTTGCCCATCATGATCACACTGTCAAAAATGCGCTCCACGTCATAGATCAGGTGGGTGGATAACAGGATGGAGGAGCCTTCTGTGTAGTTTTGCAAAACGATATCCAGCATGGTGGTCCGTGCCGCCGGATCAATACCGCTCAACGGTTCATCCAGCAGATAGAGCCTTGCCGCTCTGGCCATGACCAAAATCAGCTGGACCTTTTCCTGCATTCCTTTGGACATGGCTTTCAGCTTCATGTTGCCCTCCAGCTGAAATCTGGTCAAAATCTCATAGGCCTTGTTTTTGTCAAAATCAGCGTAAAAGTCAGCGAAATAATCAATGGCGTAGGACACCTTCATCCAGTCGCTTAAATAAGTTTTTTCAGGCAGATAGGAAATGCCGCTTCTGCTCTCGACCCCCGGCTCTTTTCCTTCGATCAAAACCGTACCCTTGTAATCATTGATCAGCCCTGCGACGATTTTCATGGTCGTGGTTTTGCCGCAGCCGTTGGGTCCTAACAGACCTACGATCTTGCCCGCCTCCACTGTGATGGACAAATCGTCCACCGCCAGCTTATCTCCGTAATATTTCAGGAGATTTTTAATTTCCAATAGATTTTTGCTCATACTGTGATTCCTCCCCGGCACCTGCCGCCGTATTTGCGGCAGATGTTTCAAATTCATGTGGTTAAACTTCCTTGATTTTCGTGATGATTTGCTCTGTGGTAAATCCGACTTTCTGCATTTGCTTTAAAAAGCTCTCGATGGTATGCCGTGCCATTGCTTCACGGGTTTCATTGATTTTCCCTTTGTCTGTTGTGATAAACCGCCCGGCGGTTCGTTCGGAATACACGAGTCCTTCCCGCTCCAGCTCGCTAAGCGCCCGCTGCATGGTATTTGGGTTCACCGAAAACTCAATGCTTAAATCTCTGACTGACGGCACTCTATCCCCTTCCTTCCATTCTTCTGACAGTACTTTTAATTTAATGATATCCATGATCTGAATATAGATCGGAATATTCGGGTTATACTCATAGTCCACCTTCCCGCCTCCTTTGTATTATTGTATTAACTGTTTAATACAATAATACAAAGGAGATGATTTGTCAAGAGGTTTTTTAAAAATTTTCACAGACTTAGTTTCTTTGTTGTTTTGAGAATGAAAAAACCATAACCCAAATGGATGGGGTATGGTTTTATATGACTGACACGATTGCTTCTTTGCTGTATACATCCAGCAGCAGATAAAATTCATCAACAGCCTTTTCTTACGTGGAATAAAAAAATGCTATGATACAAGACCAAGCATGTACCGATTGGATGTTATCGCGATCAACTATAAATTCTTGAAAGCTGGGTATCTATTTAGTTTTTGCCACACCGTAAATCCAATACGTTGTCCACCGCATAATAATGTGGTTCAAATTTCTAATAATAAATCCTTTGCTATTTGTACATCAATTAACTTATTTCCATTTCCAACAACAAATTGAAGTTTTAGTTTTGCTTCATCAAATTTTCCTTGTGTAATATAAATCCTTGCATACAATAAAGCCTTATATACTGCATCTCGCATATTAGTTTCAGCTACATTATTTAGGATTTCAATTGACTTGTCATAATCCTTGTTACAGTAACTGATTTCAGCTGCATTATGCTGAATTAATGATGAAAACATCTCTTTTTGCTTTTTATTTGTCAAATCATTCTGCAATTGTTTAGATTTATTATGCCATAATTCGGCTTTTTCCAATTCATTCAAACATAAATAAATATCAGCCAAATTATTATAATAGATTACTTTGGTAATAGGCAAAGTTCCGGCATGTTTATCAATATTTATTGATTCTAGTTGCTCAAGTACTTTTTTATATTCGCCCATATTTCTAAGCGCGCAACAATAATCAATTGTGAGAATTTGCCTATATGTTTGAGAGCGGTTATATAACAATTGATCTTCGGTTTCTTTAAGTAAAGGGTAAGGATCACATTGTTCTCTTAATGCCTTTTCTGCTCTTAACAATAATTGTCTTGCACAAGAATTAACAAATCCCCAAGCTGTAAAAATCATAAATAGAGTGAATAAAACAACAATCCAAATTGGCAACTCTAAATAAAGAAAAACTGCCCAGAAAATCAGAGAGATAGGCACTGCCCATAAAAACATTACTAATCTACCATGCTTTGCACACCATCTATACACAATTACGTCGCCTCCACTAAATAAATTGCCTTAATCAATTGTTTAGCATTATATCACATTTTCAAATATATATCAAACCCCGTCAGGAATAACATCATCAATAAAATGTTCCACCTTAGGTTTTACCATACCACTAGAAAAACCAATAGGGACGTGCCTGTTTTTACACGTTTGATCTTTTTATAATACCTCTCGATATCCCTGTCAATCAATCATTTGTTCGACTTTCTATTGCAATTTGTGAATAAATTTCAATTCATTTCATCTTATGCATTCTTGTTATATCTTTCCTGTTTATACTTCGATTAATAATATTGGTACATACTGTACGCCTTCGTATCCTTGTCGGTTTACATTTTATTTATCTATACATACATGATGTACCATATCCACTATAGTTTGTCAAATTTATTGCGCAAAATCAGGCACGTCCCCTATTGTTCCTTAAAAGCCCGTTGATGGGTTCGTTGTAATAATCCTCCACGTTGCCCAAAGAATCCGTGATTTTATCCACATAATTCCCGTTTTGCACATAGGCTGCTTCCGACATGATGATCTGCCCTGTGGGTTGGTTCACCAAATCCACGTTCCATCTCTGGTTTGCATCGTCGGTTTTTGTGCTGTCATACGTGCGGTTTTTAAAACCCCTTCCGGTGTCGGCGTGATTTCCTTCGGTTCCTCCAGGCATTTGTTCGCTGCGCATTTCGGGACAAGACGGTTAAACAAATAGTAGAAATAATCGATAAGGTTTTATTACCAGAATGGAATAATTAAGCAGGGCTGAAACTTCAACCCTGCTTAGATTAGTTGGACAAAATAACCATTTGGTATACTTATAAAAACAAATGATCTGCCCCTTTGTTTCCATTTAAATGTTAATGAATAAGCAAAATCATATTTATAATGAAATTAAAGGGTACCAATATAGATTAGGTTTTGAGTAATCAACTTTGAATTCTTCTAAAGATTTTATGGCTAACTTTCGAATGTGTTCCCATTTCAGAGATTTCTCCATCGCTTCATATGTCCAATCTTCCTTTAAAAATGTTGTAAATTCTTCATCTATATGTTTTATACTTTCATACTGAATTAAAGAGAAAAATCCTTCATCAAATAATGTTTTAGCCACAGAACATTTATAGTCAATTTCATCGGCAATTTCATCTGGAGGACATTCGTTTTTGGGAAATACAGAGATTTGAACTTCAAATGGAGAGGCAAGCAATCGAAGCAATTCGATTATCTGAGGATAGAAAAAATTAAAATTATTTTTGGCATTCATTATGTTCTTTAAATTTTTCATCATAAAACTCCTTTCTAATTGTTGAAAATTCTGATTGTTCCAGTTTCTCCTGAACTAATTTTCCAATACGAATCGGGACCATGATGGCCACCACCGGGATGATATTGTAATAAGCGGTCACCACCCCAAGTAACTTTAAGACCTTGCCCCATATGACTTCCTTTAGAAAGTGTTCCTATTTGTAATTTTTCATTCATAGCTATTTTCTGTATTTTTATAGGTTGGACATTTTTTTCTGGCTCTTTGATGTATTTTTCCAATTTACTTGTTTTAGATTTATTGGGACTATACCCACTTGCACCACCAACAACGGCACCTACAGCAGTGTCAGTAACTGTTCCCCAATTTCCCTTATTATTAAAGTCACTTATCGTATTTGATGTTGCCGCCGCTGAAAAAGCAGCAGCCCCATACACCGTAGCAGCCCCTACAAATGCACTTGCTGCTACGGTAGTAGCCACTGTTGCAGCACCACTACCACTTAATACTGCGCCTACGGCCGCTACTGCTGGCAATGCTCCCCCGGCAGTTACAACTACTGCAATAGCACACCCAGCAACAACAAGGCCTCCTAATGCCCAATGGTACCATGCTTGTCCAGAGGTGTCTATTCTACAAACAGGATTATTACCACAGTAAGCAAATACATTCATATCGATTAAGTCGCCTGTTAACTCAACATCCGCGTTAATAAATCTCCCCCACTGCGGGTTATAATACCTGCTTTGCAAATAATAAAGCCCGGTTTCGCTATCATACCGATACCCTCTGTAGCGGTAGGGGTTTGCTTGGCCTACGGTATCTGCCATGGAACCGGTGACGCTCAATATATTGCCCCATGTGTCATAGCTATAGGATACCACCTGGGTGCCTGTGCTGTCAA
>MKRK01000012.1:17152-19341 GCA_001896915.1 Clostridiales bacterium 43-6 | reverse complement strand
GGGTCGTCGATTTTGTTGATGTAATGAATGAGCTTCGGATAAATTTCTTTCATGGACAGTGCGCCGTCCACCGAGGAGGTCTCGCACCCGATGGGACGCTTGATATCGGTGATTTTTGCCGGACAAGGGGAAATGAAAAACACGCCGATTTTATCTTTTGATAAGCCGGTTTTCTTTGCCGCCTTTTCTTTTGCCATCCGTGCGGCAATCTCCATGGGGGAAAGAATGGGCAGAATGTTTTTGCACAGGGAAGGAAACCTTGCCCGGATCAGCCGTTCAATGGCAGGGCAGGCAGAGGAGATCACCGGCTTTTTGATCTTGCCGTCGGCAATCATGATCCGGGCGGCTTCCGAAACAAGCTCGGCTGCTCCCGAAACCTCAAACACACTGTCGAAGCCCATCATTTTCAGCGCTGTCAGCACATAATCAATATCCGTCAGGTTATTGACCTGACCGTACAGCGACGGGGCAGGCAGGGCGATTTTATAGTCGAAATTCTCTATGATATCGATATGGTCGGAAACAGCCTTTTTGGCATGGTGCGGGCAAAGACGAATACATTCCCCGCAATCGATGCACAATTCGGAGATGATTTTTGCCTTGCCACTGCGCACACGGATCGCCTGGGTCGGGCATCGGCTGATACAGGTAATGCAGCCCTTGCATTTGTCGGTGTCAAGGGTTACAGAATGAAAGCTTACATCCATTTGACTCAACCACCTTGAGCGGGTACGCTCTATTTAATGTGGACGGAAATAAAAACCGTTGTCCCGACGCCGACGGTAGAGTCGATTTTCATTTCGTCCGTATATTTTTTGATGTTGGGAAGACCCATTCCGGCGCCAAAGCCCAGAGAGCGGACATTATCCGGCGCGGTGGAATACCCTTCCTGCATGGCAAGCTCGATATCGGGAATGCCCGGACCGGTGTCCCGGAGCCACAAATCGATTTTATGTAGGCTGACCTCCACGTCCACCGTGCCGCCGTTGGCATGAATGACCATATTGATCTCCGCCTCGTACATGGCGATGGTCACCCGACGGATGATTTCCGGGTCATATCCGATTTGCTTCAGGGTTTTTTTCAGCGAGGTGGAGGCTTCGCCGGCGCTTGTGAAATCGTCGCCGGGGACCTCATAATGAAATTTCAATACATCGTTCATTCTCTGTCCTGCCCTCCGCGAAGCCCCTTTTCATACAGCCTTCCGCAAGCCACAAACATCCGCAGGGGTGTTTTTAGCAGAACAATCCCTCTTTCCTTGCCCAGCTCAATCACCTGCTCGTTGGGTTCCTTGCCCCGAACAAAGACAATGCAGCGCATATCCATCAAATCAGCGGTCCGAACCACCTGGGGATTGATCAGCCCCGTCAGCAAAACAGACTGATCCTTGACAAAGGCCAGCACATCACTCATCATATCCGACCCGCAGGCGGAATGCAGCTCAATATCCAGATTGTTTTGACCGCAAATAATCTCGGCTTCAAGAATTTCAACCAATTCTCTGATTTTCATAGGAAACCTATCCTTTCCATCATAAAAAAACATAAATTCAAATAATTTTTTCTGTTGTAATTACAATTATTATAGCATAAAGCCACTCAAAAATCTAACATTAAATATTGCATTCAAAATCCTTCTGAATAGGAAGAATTTTCACTTTACAAACGGGGGAAAAAGGAGTATAAATAAAAAGAACAAATGTTCCAATTTAAAAACAAAGGGGGATGCAGTTGTGAGAGAGCGTGTGATTTTGCATTGCGATTTGAATAATTTTTATGCGTCGGTAGAATGCCGTGACCATCCCGAATTGGCACCTTTTCCCGTTGCCGTCTGCGGAAGCACGGAGGAAAGGCACGGCATTGTGCTTGCCAAAAACCAGAAGGCCAAGCAGTACGGGGTAAAAACAGGTGAAGCCATTTGGGAGGCTAAGCGAAAGTGTCCCAAACTGATGATCGCCCACCCCCATTATGAGCGGTATTTGCATTTTTCAACCATGGCAAGAGAAATCTACAAAACCTATACGGACCGTATTGAGTCCTTTGGCATCGATGAATGCTGGCTGGATGTGACCGGCAGTGAAAGACTGTTCGGCAGCGGTCGAGACATTGCAGATACCATCCGAGAACGGATAAAAAACGAAACGGGGCTTACGGTTTCGGTGGGGGTGAGCTTTAACAAGATTTTTGCAA
>MKRK01000012.1:1712-17097 GCA_001896915.1 Clostridiales bacterium 43-6 | reverse complement strand
ATTGTCTGGCCGCTTCCCTGTGATGATTTGCTGTTTGTGGGCAGGGCGACCAAAGGAAAGCTCAACAAGCTGGGGATATTCACCATCGGGGATATTGCCAATGCACCGCTGTATGTGATTGAAAATGCTCTCGGTAAAAACGGCATATCGATCTGGGAAAATGCCAGAGGCTACGACAGCGGCAGGGTAGTCAGCATGGATGATGCCTCTGTAGCCAAAAGCATCGGCAAATCCGTCACCTGCAGCAGGGACTTAAAGGACAACGGCGATGTCTGGCGGGTGCTGTTGCAGCTGTCGGACAGCATATCCCGCCAGCTTCGGGAGACCCGGCTCACTGCCGGGTTGGTGCAGATTTATATCAGAATGAATGATTTGGAGAGCGAGGAGCATCAGATGACACCTTCTGTCCCTGTACGTTCCGGCTACGAGCTAGCGAAGCACGGTCTGGAGCTTTTTACAAAGCACCATCGTTGGGAAAAGCCGCTGCGTACCATCGGCATTCGGGCCGGGCGGCTTTTGCCGGAAGGGGAAGGGCTGCAATGCTCCTTTTACTGCGATGCAGGCAGAGAGGAAAAACGGGAAAGCACCGAGCAAAGCGCCGATTTGCTGCGGGGAAAATATGGCAGTGATACCGTGAAACGGGCAAGACTGCTTTACAACACGCTGGCGGATGAGGTTCACAGCGATGCCTGCAGCTTTCATTTTATGGTCAGGTAAGCTGAACAAGCACACGTCCGGACGGAATGAAAAACATCCGACATTGCTTCAGAACAATGTCGGATGTTTTAATCTTATCGATACTTCCGGGATCAGGATGAAAATTTATAATATAAAAATAAAATAAGAGGCAAACCGCAAATGAAGGCATTGATCAGTAATCTTGACAAGATCAGATTTCTGTCTACGGCAACTTCCTGTTCTGACTGTTCCTTACGAAAGTTTAGGATGGAAAAAACCACAAGTCCCGCAACAAAAGCTGCAGTGCAGGAGGGAGCAAGATAAGAAAGCACGGTTTCATTTTTTATAATGTCTTTTAGAATTGAGCCAAAATATTTATCGTATTTGTCATAGGGAATATTTCCGAATATTTTTGAAAGGAATGTATTGTTTGTTGTATACAGGGAAAACACAGGGCTTCCTGCGATATCAAGCGAAAATATCACCGTACCACATAGCAGGGTCTCTATCAGCATATTAATTTTCAAATATTTTTGGTTCGTAAAACACAGCATACAAACAAATGGAGATAACAGTATAATCCAGTATAGATTGGTGTAACAACAAACAAATAAAATTGCCATGGCCAAAAAGGACACATACAAAGCCATCCGATTGTTATCCTCATCAGGGTTTTTAATATAGCAGAACAGCCACAGACAAACGGTCGCAATCACGAAAATGGGAGTGGATATAAAGGTCAGCGGAAGCACCTGAGAGAAAAGACGACCGATCATATTTATCGCAATCGCAGAGGAGCCTGCCGGCATGGGGAAAATCATAGATGAAATACAGTAAATGCTTAAACTGGCGATGCAATACAATAAAATCCGGAAAATCCTCTTTTCTTTGAGCAAAAGAAGAGGGATGAAAATGAAAACTGCAAATAATTTAAATGAAAACGCAATCGCAAAAAACAAAAGAAATTTTTGCACGTCGTTTTTTACATAATAATAAAAACCCAATAAAATAAAAAATACAGAAAAAATATCATATTGACCGGTAACAACCACAGCAAAAAACACAAGATTGCTGGATAAAAAATAAAAGGCACACCATTTTGCATGATGAACGGATATGGATAACTGAATACATATTTTCTTGACAAGATAAGCCGAACCCAGCAAGAAAGGGAGCAATATGCATTTTGCATACATCAGGGCAACGGTTGAGGTAAAGGGGTCTTTATGAAAAACATGCTCCATGACCCATAACGGAAAGTTCCATATTGCAAAAGCAATATAAACGGGAAAGGGATATATCGCACAGGATGTGGCATAGTTCGTGATCTGAGGTTGTGTATTATCAAAATAAAAATTGTTTAAGTGTCCTTCAAATAAAGATGTCCATACGTTGATACCATGACGTGTGGTAATAACGATATCCCAATAAAGATGTGAAAAAAACATGATCCCAATCATGGAAAATAAAATAATCCATTCAGCTTTATATGGTTCAAGGCTGTTGCGGTATGCTTTTAAAAAACTCTCGAATTTTAATTTTAACATGTAAGATCCCTCTTATACTCTTATAAACATGATATGATTCTATTCGCTGATTTCGTTGAAATTTAATCTCTTTTCTTCAACAACCAAAGGTCTTCGGGTAACACGGGCATTGATGCTCATAATATATTCGCCCACAAGACCGATAAAGAAAAGCTGGATTGAGCCAATTAAGAATACCCCGATCAATATAGGTGCCATTCCGGCCACAAATGAATTCCAAAAAATCAATTTCATGAACAGGTAAACAAGTGCAACCAAAAAACCGATTGCAGAAAACAAGAAGCCGATGATAGTTGCCAAACGCAAACCGATTTTTGTGTAAGAAGTAAAGCTTAACATAGCTGCATCATACAATGTGTACCAGTTGTTTTTGGTCTTTCCTGCACGTCGTTTCAGCTGTTCATAAGGGATTTCTTTACGAACAGGTCCCAGTTCGGCTACGATACCCCGTAAAAACGGAGTGGGATCATCAATGTTATTTAAAACAGCGATGAAAGATTTGTCATAAAGACCAAATCCCGTAAAATGTTCAATTTGTTCCACATTGGACATTTTTTTAATGGTTTTATAATAGCAGGTACGCAGAAAACGAACAAATTTATTTTCTTTGCTGGAGGTTTTGATTCCGCATACAATGTGAAAGCCCTGCTCCCATTCATAAACAAATCTTGGGATCATATCGACAGGATCCTGAAAATCAGCGCACATTAAAATGGTGCAATCGCCCGTTGTTTGGCACAATCCATAATAGGGCGAGTTGAATTGCCCGAAATTCTTGGAATTAAAGATTGCTTTGATCTGCGGGTTATTGTTGCACAGGTCGCTGAGAATAGACCTTGTTTTATCAGTTGAAAAGTTATCAATAAAAACAATTTCATATTGATATTGTGGTAAATCCTTCTGAAATACTTCAATGATGGCTTCTGTCAAAGGCTTTACATTTTCCTCTTCATTGTATGTAGGGATCAAAACGCTGATGGTTTTCATTCATATATTCCTGCCTTTCAAATTTGCCGCTAACGGTCAAAGCTGTGAGAAGAAAAATAGGGACATCATCCATTGATGAGAGATCGTTTTATACTTCGTCTGTCTCGTTCATCCCTCGTAAAATATCGGAAATACCCTCCTGAAAACTGAATTGGGGTTTCCAGTTGAATTCCACCTTTAATCGGTCAACAGAGGGTTGGAACCCCACCGCTCCTTCAGCCGGGTAAGGAAAGGCTCCAAAATGAAGGGGGACTTTTGCGTGTAGTTGCTCTGCCAGTTCTAGGATATATTCCTTCAATATGCGGGGTTCTCCGGATGCAATATGATACATCCCGTTTGCCTTCGGGGAGCTGCCGAGTAAATAAAGTGCGTTTGCGGCGTCTGATACATGAAGGAAATCCCACATTTGGCCGCAGGGTGTCAAATCCACCGCTTCATTTCGAAGCATTTTTTTGATACACGACATAATCAGCGTGGTTTCATTGTCGTTGGGACCGAACAGGCTGAAAATCCTTGCCCACACAAAATGCATTTTCAATTCCTTTGCGAGCTGATTAGCATCATAAAAAAGCTTCAGTTTGGCTTTTCCGTAAGCAGTGACGGGATTTTCGCTTCTTTCCTGTTCATCAAGCTTTCCCTCTGTGATCCCATATTCAGCTTGCGAACCCGCACCGACAAACAGGTTGCATTTTAATGCGTGAGCCGTCTGAACCGCTTCCATCGCTATTTTATAATTATTCTCCTGCAGCAGGACATCATCTCTCGCTTTTGCTCTTATTCCATCCCATGCCAAATGATAGAAGGTATCAATTTGGGGTAATTTCAGCTGGGCAAGCATTGCGATGTCCTTCATATCAAGGGCAATGATATGAAGGTTGTCCGATTTTGGCAAACGGTGGATATGAGGAGAATCCGGACGAACCACGGCATAAACTTCAACGTTGTTTTGTAAAAGCAATTTTGTCAGTTCTCCACCGATAAAACCCGTTGCACCTGTAATAACAGCGTTTTTCATTCCTATTCTTCTTTCAAGTTAAGCAAAAATTTATAAATTCATTAAATAGTCATAAATTTCTCTGTCGATAGCCGGTTCCTGATCCTGATTGGGCTTATTCATTGCCAGCTTAGGAAACACATAGGTTTCATGGGGCAACATGACTTCAATCACAGCAGGACCATCCTCAGAAAAAATCTTGTCGTCAGAAGGAATGTTTTCGCTGATGCAATAATAAGGCAAGTCATAAGCAGCTGCGATTTTTTGGAAGGATGGAACGGTATATCCATTGTCGGTGACGGTCTGGGTGTAGATAGAATCAAAATACATTTCCTGAAAATGGCGGATCATTCCCAACGAATGGTTGTTCAGAATCACAACCTTGACAGGAATTTTTTCTCTTGCAATAAACTGTAGCTCCTGTATGTTCATCTGAACTCCGCCGTCACCGTTAAAGCTGACTACTGTTTTTCCGCTGCCATAATAGGCACCAATGGCCGCAGGCAAAGAATAGCCCATCGCACCATGACCGCCAGAAAAAAACATTTCTTGGTTATCCTTTATGTCAAAAGACTGGGCAAGCCAAACCTGGTTCTGTCCCACATCAGTAGTAATTACGGTGTTCTCGGGAATTATTTTGCTTAATTCTTTTACGATGCCATTGGAAGCTTCCTGATCAATGTTCAAAAGACGGTCGGTGATATCATTGCACACATGAATCCAGTCAGAATATTGCCCCTTCAGGCTTTCCTCCGTATTTTCAATCAGCCATGGAATGACTGTCCGTAAGTCTGCGGCAATTTGCAATTCATCGGGCTTTATGATATTTGTCATCTCATCAGCGTCTATGTCAACACGGATGAGCTTAGCGTCGGGAGCGAAATTCTCTTTGACTGTGCCAACCTGCCTGCAATCAAGCCTGCTTCCCAAGGATAGAATCAAATCACTTTTTGCCACAATAAAATTAGCACGTCTTTCCCCATACGCACCAATAAAGCCATAATAATTTTCATACGAGCCGGGCAATACATCAACCGCAATCATACTGCTTACAACCGGGATACCCAAACGATCGGAAAGCTTGCGGAGCTGCTTTTGCATACCGCTTATTTTCACCCCTGCTCCGACAATCATACAAGGGCGTTTTGCGGATTTTAATTCTGTTAATATATCAGCCAAATGAAAGGGTTTTTCTTTTTTTGGTTCCGGCTCATAAGAATGCAGTTCCTCCGGCTCAATATCCTGACGCTGAATATTCATAGGAATATCCAACAACACAGGACCGGGTCTGCCGGACGCACAGATACAAAAAGCTTTTTCCAGTTCATAGCGTATTTCTTCGGGCTTTGTGACTTGCACGGCATACTTCGTCACGGATTGTACAATCCCGATAATTTCTGTTTCCTGAAATCCTTTTTGGCGCACCGACAAACCGCCCTTTGATTCATAGGTATTCACCTGCCCGGTAATAAAAATACAGGGGATAGAATCAAAATATGCGTTTGCGATACCCGTGATGAGGTTGGTAGCTCCCGGTCCGCTGGTCGCATAGGCAACACCGGGACGCAAGGAAGCCTGGGCATAGCCGCAGGCACAAAAAGCAGCGCCCTGTTCATGGTAATTTACATGAGCGGTTATCCGGTTTTGCTTGTTGAAGGAATCCATCAAATGAGTTACCATGCCGCCCGGATACCCAAAAACATCCGTAATTCCTTTATCAGCTAAAAATGAAACGATATAATCACTGATTTTCATGAAACATAAGCCTCTCAAAATATTGATATTTTTTACCGTTTGGATACCCTAAACCAAGGAAGCCATCCATGCCCCCCAGGGGGATTGGATTACCGGAATGTCCAGAATTTATTGAGCAAAAAATTGAGCGGAATCGTAACGGATAAATTGATAATAGGTGCAATCACCTTTGAAATTCCCATGAATTCAACCATCAGATACATAAGACCTGTTCCCAACAAGAAGGTTAAGCCATATACACCAAATGACTTTAAAATGAGCCGTATATGCCTTTTTTCCTGCTTTTTAAAGACGTATTTACTGTTCCAGTAATAAGCATTCAGAACGCTGACGACAAAACCTGTGGTGTTTCCCACGATATATAAATGATGATCAATAAAAATAAAAATATAATAAATTCCCAAGTAAATGATATTGTTGGACAAACCGACAATACCGAACTTGAAAAACTGTATGAACAGTTTCATGAAACCTTGTTTATTCTCTTGATTAAACTTTGAAAACAAACTCACTGCCTCACCGCTTTTATAATCGTTTTCGCCATATAATCAATATGGTCATCCGTCATACCGGGATAAACGCCTACCCAAAATGTTTGATTCATTACGATATCCGTATTTGTAAGCGCTCCTGAAATCCGATACCCCGTCCCGGTTTTCCGCATTTCATCAAAACAAGGGTGCTTAACAAGATTACCGGCAAAGAGCATTCTGGTTTGCACGCCGCTTTTTTCAATAGATTGGACCACTGCATTGCGGTCTGTTCCCTCACGGCAGGTAATCAGGAACCCGAACCAGCTGGGTTGTGAATTTTCGCAGGCTTCCGGCAAGATAACTTTGTCGGCTATTTCAGTGAGTGCGGACTTCAGGCGGTTAAAATTATATATTCTGCGTTCAACGAAGGAAGGGAATTTCTTAAGCTGTGCACAACCGATAGCAGCCTGCATATCCGTTGCTTTTAAATTGTATCCGAAATGGGAATATACATATTTGTGGTCATAATGCATCGGAAGCTCTCCGTATTGTTTATCAAAACGATGTCCGCAAAGATTGTCCCTGCCTGACGGACAGACACAGTCACGTCCCCAGTCGCGTATGGAACGGACAATTTTGTTTAGCAGAGGATTGTTGGTATAAACTGCACCGCCTTCGCCCATGGTCATATGATGCGGCGGATAAAAGCTTGAGGTACCGATATCACCCACCGAGCCGGTGAACTTTGTTTCCCCGTTTATGGTATAGCGTGAACCGAGTGCATCACAATTGTCTTCAATGAGCCAAAGATTGTGTTTGTCACAAAATTCTTTTACCATCTTCAAATCAAAAGGGTTCCCTAACGTATGGGCTATCATGACACATTTGGTCTTTTCCGATAATGCTGCTTCCAGCTTCGTTACGTCAATATTGTCTTGAGGTATGGTGATGTCAACAAAAACAGGAACCGCACCATATTGAATGATAGGTGCTACCGTGGTAGGAAATCCGCATGCTACGGTTATAATTTCGTCCCCGCGGTCAATTCTTCTTTCTTTCAGCAAGGGAGATGTCAGCGCCATAAACGCCAGTAAATTAGCGGAAGATCCGGAATTTACAAGGGAGCAATATTTAATCTGTAGATATTTTGCAAATTCATCTTCAAACTGGTCGGTATATCTGCCGGATGTCAGCCAAAATTCCAAAGAGCTGTCAACCAGATTAACAATCTCTTCGTGGTCATAAACACGCGAAGCGTAGGGAATACGCTGACCCTCTTGAAATGGTTTATTCGTTTGATGATAAGTATTGCTGTATTCCTTCACGACTTGAAGAATATATTCCTTGGCCTTTTCCTCAGGCATATTATCAAACATAAATTAAGCTCCTTGTCTTTCCGAAAATTCTGAAATTTGGTGATCCATGCAAGTGGAAATATCCTGATGGTTCATATAAATTTTTGCCCATTCAACTGTTTTTTGTATTGCCGTTTCAATATTCCATGTAGGTTTCCAATGAAACGTCTTTTTTATTTTTGAACAATCAAGCTTCAATAAATTTGCCTCATGAGGTCCGCCGTCAGACTGGTTTACCCATGTTAATCCTCCTGCCCATGATTTACAAAAACAATCCACAAGCACTCCGGTTGTCACACAATCGCAGTCATCCGGACCAACATTATAAAAGCCTGCATATTTTCTATCTTCGTACTGCGCTCTTGCTATGGTTAAATAGATGAAAAGCGGTTCCAGTACATGCTGATAGGGGCGGACAGAATGAGGATTCCTCACAATGATTTTTTCATTTTTCATAGCCGCACGAATACAATCAGGAATAATTCTATCATTGGCAAAATCACCGCCGCCGATAACATTTCCGGCACGTGCAGTGGAAACTGCGGGATTGCTGTTTTGAAAAAAAGAATTCAGATAGCATTGAGTCACCAATTCAGAACAGGACTTGCTGTTAGAATACGGGTCAAAACCGTTCAATGGTTCGTTTTCTCGATAGCCCCATTCCCATTCATTGTTCTGATAAACCTTATCGGTGGTAACATTGAGAAAAGACTGTACCCCCGGGATGTTACGAACACATTCCAAAATATTCACAGTCCCCATTACATTGGTCTCATACGTATAATGAGGATTCTGATAGCTGTCACGGACGATTGGCTGAGCAGCCAAATGAAAAACAATTTCCGGCTTTGCTTGATTCATCGCATCAAAAAGCTGTCCATAATTGCGTATGTCACCAATGACCGAGGTCATGGAAGCTTCTATTTGGCAAATACCGAATAAATTGGGATTGGTGGGCGGGGAAAGAGAATACCCGGTTACCTTTGCACCCGCGTTAATTAGTATTTTGCACAGCCAAGTGCCCTTAAATCCGGTATGACCTGTTACAAAAACCCTCTTATCCTTGTAAAAGCTTAAATCCATTATAAATCACCATACCTTCCAAGGTGCTTTATTTTCAAACCATAGTTCCTCCAGCTTTTGTTTGTCCCGCTGGGTATCCATACACTGCCAAAAGCCCTCGTGTTTATAGGACATCAATTGATCTGTTGCAGCTGCCGTTTCCAGCGGATATTTCTCAAAAACTGTGCTGTCATCCGCAATATAATCAAAAATCTCAGGCTGCAAAACCATAAATCCGCCGTTGATCCAACCACCGTCATCTCTGCTCTTTTCACGGAACGCCTGAATTTTATTCCCGTCCATATCCAGCACACCAAACCGGCCTTCCGGTCTTATCGCGGTCAATGTTGCCATTTTACCGTTTTGCTGATGAAATTCCACAAGCTCCTTAATGTTAACATCAGAAACTCCGTCTCCGTATGTAAGCATAAAAGGTTCATTGCCAATGTAGGGTTGGATCCGTTTTACCCGTCCTCCGGTCATTGTATTCAGCCCTGTATCAATCAGGGTTACTTTCCATGGTTCTGAATAATTATTCAGAATTGTCATTTCATTTTTGGGCAAATCAAAAGCGACATCCGATGTATGAAGAAAATAATCCGAGAAAAACTCTTTGATCATATAAGCCTTATAGCCCAGACAAACTACAAAATCATTATATCCATAGGATGAATATATTTTCATAATATGCCATAATATCGGCTGATCGCCTATCTCGATCATTGGTTTTGGCTTCAGATGGCTTTCTTCAGAAATACGCGTACCGAATCCGCCTGCTAGTATAACAACTTTCATGATTACAATCTCCCTAATTAATAATTTCAGTTTAAGCCTTCAACAATACTTTGAAGAAAAGTGTGTAAACAACCGGTACCAGATATACAACAACAACAGAACCATACCAAGCTAGCAGAAAGAATGTTTCTAATATGGACTGTAAAAATCTTGGTGCAGAAATTTTAATCTTGTATTTCTTTTTAATGTATAATCCCGCAATCAACAAAACGAGTGCAGAGAGGCTGATGAGAAGCCCTGTATTCATGCCTTTGGGACTGAAAGACATCTTGATATCATTTTTTCCGTTTTGCAGCTTTATCCCTATAAATGTATCTTGTATCTTTACGATGTCCGCTTTTTTTCCATTTATGGTACAGTTCCAACCGTCGTCATAAGCAATGGGCAGAAAAAGAATATTCTTATCGGCAGTTCCGTTGACGGTGAGCGTAAGACCCTGATGAGTGCTTTTCTGGTTTGTATTGTATTGATTATATTTTTGTGTAAAAGCATTCAGCTTGTCCAAATCAAGCAAAGCCAATTGGATTTGCGCTTCAGGATAGGCTTTGGTGCTGGTGAATTTAAGTTTTACTGTTTCGTTGGAAAAAGCGCCGAGGGAAAGAATATTTCGATTAAATAAGATCGGATATAGCATATTGGAGTTGTTTTCTATGGAAGGGACGGGTATTAATTTATCGTTCACATAAATATTAACCTGTTGATCCGCACTTCCGGAATAGAAATATAAAACCTTATTCCCCGGAATATTCAACGTATAATTTATCGTCTGCTTATCCCCGGGCGCATCCGACGATTGGACGATACTCTTATCAATATCAGCATTATATTTAATGCTATGAATTAACTCCGGTTCTCCCGATAAAGCACGGAACAATGCATTTTGATATTCAAAATGATTTGAGTAGCTCGGGTTTAGCTTTAAAATGCTCTCATTTGCTGTAATCCCAAAGGGCAATGTATAATTATTTTTATACAGCTTTAACTTATCGCTTGACTTTACATAGGTATATAGCCTGGGATCCAGCTGATTGAATGATAACGTGTTTTTAACATTGAGCAGCGCATCTGAAAAAATTGTACCGCCGGAATCCAAAAGACGGGTATAGCATATGGAATAGCCAAGTGCGTCAAAGTTTTTCTGTATATTGCCGGTTACCGTATGGGTCCAGTTTGACAATGCCGGTTGCTGCAATATAAATGGATAATTGCTGTTTAAGGTGTTTCCGTCATTCTTGATTCTGTTCAGATTTGTTTTCGGTATTTGCAATGTATCCTTGGTTTTGTTCGTTACTGCAATAAAATTTGATTTTTGTTCAGCGTTCACGTTGATTAGATTCACAGGCGGTCTGATGAACATATACCCGCCCAGAAACATTTCTGCAACCAATATAAAGCTGATAAATGCATAATTGATACGACGATTTTTCCTGCTTAAAATAATCACATATGCGCACGTAAACAACACAAAACCAATCACAGTAAAGCTGAACAGGCTGGTCCAATAATCTCCTGCTTGTGTTTTTTTATAGACCTTCATATAAAAAATAACGAAGATGACCATAACCAATAGCCCAAGAAAGATTTTGTTTGTTTTGTTGATTCCTTTAAAAAACACAGAATCATTATCTAACTGATTTAAAGCAGGATTTTTACTAATATAATAGCAAGCGGCACTAATTAAAACGAAAGTTAGAATATACGCAAATCTCATGGGAAAGCCGACATAGCTTCCGCCATGCCATAGTAAATTAACGTTTTCGAAATAGACTTGTAAAGAAACACTCAAAATACAGGCAATCACAAAATAATTACGTTTTCTGTCCTTTTTGTTGGCGATAATGCCCTTAACGGTTACCACCACAGCAAAGGACACACCAAATAACATGAACCATTTTGCCTTTTCTGTGTAGTTGGTTGCATTGTAAATATCAAGGAAGAACTGATATAAATCTTTCTTTTGATCGCTAAGCCTTTTTGACTGCATGATCTGCAGTAATGTTGGAAAAACAATGAACATCGACAGCAAGGCCGACATAACTGTTCCAAGACCCAACGACCACACTTTTTTTAATCGTGCGTATCTGGGAGTAATCAATGTTAAGTAAAGCCCGGAAACAAAGAATACAAACATTACTACCATCATTGCGTTGTAGAAGTTTGTTATCAGACAAATGGTAAGCATGATGGTATAAGGCAATATCTTTTTAGTTTTGAACAAATGATCCAGGGAAAGCATCAACAACGGAAAGAAAGCAGCAATATCAAGCCATTGACTATTGGTGTAATATTGAAGCGCAAAACCACAAAAAGCATAATTTACGCCCAGAACGACCGGCCAAAGTAAGTGGACCTTAAATTTTTTGTAAAGAAATATAAACATGGTAGAGGACATTGCCATCAGCTTAATCATTGTAAAGAAAGACATGCTTTGAAGGATTTTGCTTCTGGGAACAAAATAAAAAAATAAATTAAAGGGACTGAGCAGACTTCCGATCGATACCGATTCGGTCATGTTGATTCCCAACGCGGAATACCAATCATAAAACAATGATTTTGCACCGTGCATTGCATCATAAAGATGGTAATACAGCGGGACATTCATCTGGGCCATATCGCCGTAATCCACGGTTGTTTCCCCGAAAGGGTATACTCCCTTCATTTTGTAAATGATTAACATCACAATCATAACAATCAGAGGAGACCATATGTATTTTACGATATTAAGGACTTTTGGTCTCGTTTGTTCATTCATATTGATAAAACCATCCTCGCTTTTGTCTATTCTGTATCATTAAAAAAGTACTACAATATGTAAGATTATAATACATATTCCTCAGAAACACAAGATAAAATTAACCATTATGGCAGATCTTATCAAATAACGAATCCATACAAAAGCTGAATAAAGAATCCCCGGAAACTCAATTTTTGAAATCATTTGGAAGCTATCTTTCATCCATGGTATCCGTTAGCCGAAGTGGATTATTGATGGTGCTGTCTTTGCTGGTAACCGCCTGAATTTTTTGAAAGCAACAGGAAAAGGCTTGGTTTTGCTGTGCTAACAGTGTAACCCTGTGTTTCTGTGTTTCTCGTTATAGCAGGGTTTTACAATCATTGTGATTTTTTCACGAAAGCAGTTAGGCTTAAAACAATGCATAAAAAATCAGCGGGCTTTCACCTGCTGATTTTTGACAAGAAACCTATTTCGTGATTTTCATCTGGAACATTTCCATCCAACCTTTTTTGTATCGCAGTGAAACATAGCCGATGGAGGAAATAACAAAGGCTCCCACAATGTCCACCATCAAATCCTTCATGGTATCCATCAGTGCGTCTTGACCGATCAGACGGGTGCCGTTTTCCAGCATATATTTTTGCATGTTGGTGTGAAAAATATAATCGGCGGAAAACTCATAAATTTCCCAAAAAGAGCCCAAGGAGACAGCGAAGCAAAATGTGAATACCGCCACAAACAGAGGGCTCAAATTCATGGGGACTGTATCGGTTTTGTTCAAAATCGTAATAAAGGAAAAGCCGAAGGAGCCCAGCATAGCCCCGCTGAAGGTATGTAATACCGTGTCCCAATGAGGAACGTTATAATAAAAAGAGCGGAACTCACCCAGGTAAATGGCACAGTAAAGAAAAATGGCATAGGCAATGAGCATAAAGGAAGGGATGGAAAGCCTGACCTTTTTGATTAAAAAACCGGGAAACAGCATAGCCACAATGCCGAAAACCGATTGAAGCAGCATGAGAATGTAATCGCTTTTTACACGGATTATAATCTGTGAATTAGGTGCGACAGTGGGAGCTATCGTCAGCTTAATCAAAACATAAACAGCAGAAAAAACAAAAGAAAGGAATATAAACCCCATCAAAACCCTCATATTAAAAAATTTTTTAATGTTCATCATTCTCCCTCATTTTCATAAATCCAATCAATGCAAAGCACTCACACTTCGGCGGATTGCAACCTGCGTTCATAAAGTCAATTTAGTCAGAAACCTTCGCCTTCGATTCGATTCGATGGGAATTGACTCTGCTTATATATATGTTTTATTATATATAAATAATTACAATGTATCAATGGTTTTATAATACAGCAATATTCATATATAAAAACAAGGTTTTCGGCGGAAAATCAATAATAAATAGTCAATTATCGTTATTGTGAGTCTTGTCACCCTATGATATCATTAAAATATCGAAATTGCACGAAAAAAAGGAGATAACCCATGACTCGAATTTCATTCAGAATATCTGCGTTTACTATTTGCATGATGATCATAATGCTCATCACCCTCAGCGTACCTGTTCCAATGCGTGCTGAGGCGGATATTGCAACCATTGATGATTACAAAAATACGTTGAATCTTGCCTGGTCGGACGAATTCAACGGCACCTCACTTGATAAAACCAACTGGAGATACGAAGGCAGCGCAATGCACCGCAACAACGAGCTTCAGACTTACTGCGACACAGATGAAGAAGGCAATGTTTATCTGGAAAACGGAAATCTGGTGATTGAAGCACGCAAGGAAACCCGTGGCAATTATAACTATACCAGTGGTTCTATTTTTTCACGAGATCTGAAAACCTTCCAGTACGGCGTCATTGAAATGCGGGCAAAGGTTCCCTCCGGTAAGGGAATCTGGCCGGCGTTCTGGATGCTGGGCGTAGACGAAAACGGCAATAAAATCTGGCCGAATACCGGTGAGCTGGACATCATGGAACACATCGGCAGCGAACCGGCAAAACTATATGGTACCATCCATGCCGCCAACGCATCCGGCAATCAAATTTCAGAAGGCTGGAATTATAACAATTCTGCTCCTCTTGCCAATGATTATCACACCTATGGCGTCATGTGGAACGAAGATACCATTACATGGTATATCGACAACACCATATATTATACCACTGAAACAGACAATGAATTTTCTGTTTTTGACAAAAATTATTTCTATTTTATTCTCAATCTTGCTGTGGGCGGCAGCTGGCCCGGCAGCCCTGACGATTCTACGGTTTTCCCTGCTAAATATTATGTGGATTATGTGCGTGTTTATCAATCCGCTCTGCCGCAGCTCGTTTCCAAAACGGAAAGTTCCATTACAGTACAGCCCCAAAGCGGGTATGAATATTCACTCGACAAAGGCACCTGGCAGACAGGCAATGTGTTTTCAGGCCTGAACAGTTCAACGGTTTACCATGTGTATCAACGTAAATCGGCGACCAATTTGTATGCACAGAGCGCCGCCAGCCAGGCTTTGGAGGTAATCACCTCCGGCTCTAGCCCAACGACGGCCACGACCGTTACGACTGCACCTACTTCGCCGACGATTACAACCGCCGTCCAGGATAACACGAGGGTCCTTTATGATTGGGAAACCCAGAAGGGAAAAACCGATAAAGGAATTGCCGGTCTGAACAACAATGATATGTCTATCTGGAACACAAGATATCTGGCTACCTCAATTCCTAGCCTTGCGCCGGGAAGCACAGTGGGCATCCAGGGATCCTGGTATGTGACCTATTCGGACAAGTCCCAATTACAGATTACATTACCAGCGGGATGGGCCACAGACACCCTCGGGCTAAAGCTTTGGCTGGGCACCAGCAAGGCGTCTCAAACCGTTGACATTCGTTTCAGCAACGGTGTGATTTATACGGTGAGTGTCACATCAACAGGGGGATGGTATACAATAAAATGGGCTGATAAAAGTAAAACTGCAGCCAGCC
>MKRK01000012.1:0-1673 GCA_001896915.1 Clostridiales bacterium 43-6 | reverse complement strand
TCTAACACTTCAACCTCAACATCCACAACCACTTCGACTAATACATCCACCTCAACCACCACAACTACGTCAACATCGACGACCACTACCACATCTACAACTACGTCCACGTCGACGACCACTACCACATCTACTTCTGCCCCAACTACAGCTTCAACCACTGCGACAACAACCATTACCACCTCTCCTACGACAGAGACGACGACAACATCCGCAACGGTACCAACCATCCCACAACCGTTTGTAAACCCGTATGTTACTTTTGATACCTATCTGAGAGGAATTAACCTCGACAACAATTCGGTCACTAGCTTCCTGTCCGCCTTTGGCTCTCAACCGGGCTATGAGATCGGAGTCTATAAAGGAGAAGAGCCGATAACCTCCGGTCTGGTGGGAACCGGTTGTGTGATCAAGATTAAGCAGAACGGCTCACCGAAAGAACAGTACACAGTCATCGTTTACGGTGATGTGGACGGCGACGGAACCATAAGTGTTCTTGACCTGATAAGCATCAAAAGACATTTGCTCAAGCAAACTCTGCTGACCGGAAACAGTTACATTTCTGCCAATGTTGACCGGGAAGCAAACGGCAGCGTCAATGTCATTGATCTGTTAAAAGTAAAAAAACATCTACTCAAAATGATTCAAATACGCCAAAATTAATTTATCTACACCAAAGTTAATCGCCTCATCACCAGCTGTGATGAGGCGATTGTTTTTATTCCAGGGATCCTGTTTTAAAACCGTGAAAAGCATCATATGTATGGTATGGGAATGCCGCTGCAGTGTGTACAACCCTATTGCTTTCTTACTATTTTTTTCACAATTATTTTGGATAAAGCTGTAGGGCAACCATATCAAATTGGAGGGGTTTTTATGAAAATGTTAGCAAAACGCATTCTGGGCATTGTTTTTGTGCTTGCGCTGCTGGCTGGCTCTGTCATCTATGCAGGTGCCGAAACAACCACAACAGCACCCTATACCAGCCCGTTTCTTACCGGCGGCGGGTATCTTTGGGGACTGCCCCAGTCCGGAGTTCCAAGCTTTTTATCCTCCTTCACAACCCAATCGGGTGTGACGGTTGAGGCGCACAAAAACAATACCAAGGTGACGACCGGACTGTTGGGCACCGGGACGGTAGCAAAAATCAACCGTGACGGCAGTACCATTGAGCAGTATACCATCCTCTATTTCGGAGATGTCGACGGAGACGGTGCCATTAATGCGATTGATTTACTGAAGATCAAAAAACACATCCTGGGTAAAAAAACGCTGAAAAATGAATTTTTACAGGCGGCGGATACAGACAGAAACGGCACAACGGCAGATGTACTGGATCTTTATAAACTGAAACAGCACCTTTTAAAAATTACAACCATTTATCAAAAGTAAACAACAAAGGAGCCGGCACACATATCAGGGTGCGGGCTCCTTCGCTATTGGATACAAAAAAGGGGAAAAATTAAGAACAGCCCTTCTTTCCATCACGTTCGGGATTCTGTTCTGTTTTGCAGTTGTTACATGCACCGGCCCCTCTGTTTACCTTTTTCATAAAACATGGTATAATAAATGCATTACTCACAACGGAGGATGACCAATGACAGGACACAAACGTTTTTTCAGCTGTTTATTATCATTGGAAATGATAACCGCAACTGTTTTCTCCGCCGGTA
>MKRK01000011.1:15274-15703 GCA_001896915.1 Clostridiales bacterium 43-6 | reverse complement strand
TTTTCCACCTTGGTTTCGATGATTACCGGAATAGCCCGGGACAGCTCTGTAATGGGGGTGTAGCACACAAAAGACGGCTCGGGGATCAAAACCTCGTCGCCGGGTGAGATCAGCGTCCTCATACAGGTGTCAATGGCTTCACTGCCGCCCACCGTGACCAATATTTCATCCTTCGGGTTGTAGGTTACCTTGTATTTGCGTCTCATATAAGCAGAAATTTCACTGCGCAGTTCTTTCAAGCCCCAATTGCTGGTGTAGCGGGTTCTGCTTTTTTCCAGAGAATTGATGCCGGCTTCTCTGATATGCCAGGGAGTGGGGAAATCAGGTTCACCGACACCCAGTGTAACAATATCCTCCATCTCCTCGGCTATGTCAAAGAATTTTCGTATTCCCGAGGGCTTCAGAGAAACCACATTCGGATTGATAATC
>MKRK01000011.1:3138-15263 GCA_001896915.1 Clostridiales bacterium 43-6 | reverse complement strand
CATCAAAATGAGAATGTCCCCCTGTCGTCGCCGTTATAATCGATCATATCGGCGCCCATATCTTTATATCTTCTCAGAACAAAGTGCGTTGCTGTGGAAATTACATTGTCTAAGGGCGCCAAGCGTTTGGCGACAAACATGGCGACCTCCTTGAAGGTGTGCCCCTTCACGATTACGGCAAAATCATATCCGCCTGACATGAGATAAATGGTTTCCACCTCGGGAAAGCTCATGATTTTTGCGGCGATGTCTTCAAAGCCGGCATCTCTCTGGGGGGTGACCTTCAGCTCAATGAGTGCCGTGACACGGTCGTTTAAAATTTTATCCCAGTCGATGATTGCTTTGTAGCCTCTGATGACGCCGTCATTTTCCAGTCTGCGGATTTCGTTTTCCACATCCTTTTCACTCATTCCAAGCATCACCCCGATTTCTGCATTCGTATATCTTGCGTTATCCGCCAACAGTTCCAGTAATTTTTTCATATTGTATACCGCCTTACTCTATATTTTTTCGATTCTTACCGGGATGGGTTTTCTGTTCTTATAATAGGTCACATAGGAAAAGCCTGCGGTTTCCATCAGCTCCATAGCGTCTTCGAGACCTCTTCCGATGTGGTCGCTGGTGTGTGCGTCGGAGCCGGTTGTGATGAATTCACCGCCCAGTTCCTTGAACCGTTTGATGATAAAATATTCCGGCAGGGTCGATCGGAAGGGGGCAAACAGACCGGAGGTATTGATTTCCAAAGCCTTTCCGTTCTCGGCAAGGAATTTTAATATTTCGTCAATTTGCTCTGCAAACTGCGTTAAGTCACAGGGGATGCCTGCCAGCTTTACATATCGGGCGGGATAATCAAGGTGTGCCAGACTGTCGAATAAATCCAGCTTGCACTGTGCCAGTAAAACAGCAAAATACTCTGTAAGTAATGGGCGGTAATCCTGCACTGTGTAATCGGTCAGGTGATAATCGGTCCCTGTCACACCATGTAAGGAATTCAGCACAAAGTCAAATTTATAAGTAGATAACAGGTTTTTTGCGTAATCCACATCATAAATGGCGCCGCCCAGCTCAATGCCCATGATTACATCAAATTCTTTTTCATAAACCGCTTTGGCCTTGATCATATCGTAATACCCTTGTTTCAGGGCGGGTTCATAATATCCTTCATTGATTTCCGGAATTTCAAAATGATCTGTCAAGGCAATGGCAGTCAAGCCTTTTAAAAAAGCTTTCTCGCAGATTAAAATGGCAAAATCATTTCCGTCCGGTGAATTAAACGTATGCGTGTGCATATCAAATACTGATTTATATTTCATTTGGATCCTCTCATTTCTTCCTTTACAAATATAAATTTTAACATATTCGTATTAAAAATAATAGTGTTTTCAAGCAAAATAAATGAATTTTTTAATTTTTGTTTCATATTTATCTTTTGTGTGTTAAAATAAAGAATGAATCAAACACATACAGAGTGTTCTGGGAAATGGAGAAAATTATGCGTGCTGTTATTACGGTAATCGGAAAAGACGTAGTTGGAATTTTGGCAAAGGTATCCGGGGCATGTGCCCAGTGTAACGTGAATGTGACAGAGGTGACACAATCCGTTTTGCAGGATGTATTCGCCATGATTATGATGTCGGATATTAAGGATTGTAATATCCCCTTCACGGATTTTGCAGCGAAAATGGGTGAGCTGGGGAAAGATATGGGTCTTTCTATTCATGTGATGCATGAGGATATTTTTAATTCCATGCACAGGATTTAATCAGATTTCAGAAAGGAAATGGTAGTTTGCTGAACGCAGGAGACATTTTAGAAACAATTACAATGATTCAGGATGAGAATTTGGATATCCGAACCGTTACCATGGGGATATCCTTGCTTGATTGTATTGACAGTGATATAGATAAGGCTTGTGATAAGGTATATGAAAAAATCACAAGATACGCCAAGGAGCTTGTTCCGGTGTGCAACGACATCGAAGCCCAGTTCGGGATTCCGATCATCAACAAGCGTATTGCGGTGACGCCCGTCGCCATGCTGGCTGCCGCCTGTCAGTCACAAAACATCGTGAAATTTGCAGTCACACTCGAAAAGGCTGCCAATACCGTTGGTGTGAATTTTATCGGCGGATATTCGGCATTGGTACAAAAGGGCTTTGCTTCCGGCGATTACGCACTCATTGAAAGCATTCCGGAAGCCTTGTCCATTACCGATCATGTTTGTGCTTCTGTCAATATCGGTTCCACAAAGGCAGGCATCAATATGGATGCCGTCGCTATGATGGGCAGAATTATCCGCCAGTGCAGTGAAAAAACGGCAGACAGGGAATGTATCGGCGCGGCAAAGCTGGTTGTGTTTTGTAATGCGCCGGAGGATAACCCTTTTATGGCAGGTGCCTTTCACGGTGCCGGTGAGCCGGACTGCGTCATTAATGTGGGTGTTTCAGGTCCCGGTGTTGTTCGGGCGGTGCTTGCCAAATCAAAGGATCTTGATTTGACCGGCGTTGCAGACTTAATTAAAAAAACCGCTTTTAAAATTACTAGAATGGGTCAGTTGGTGGCAATGGAAGCATCAAAAAGATTGTGCGTGCCTTTTGGTATCGTAGACCTTTCCCTGGCGCCCACCCCGGCGATCGGTGACTCCGTTGCGCATATCCTGGAAGAAATGGGTCTTGAAACCTGCGGTGCCTGCGGCACAACAGCGGCGCTGGCACTACTCAATGACGCTGTGAAAAAAGGCGGTGTGATGGCGTCTTCCCACGTGGGCGGTCTTTCCGGTGCGTTCATTCCTGTTTCGGAGGATGCCGGCATGATTGCAGCGGCACAAAAGGGTATTTTAACCATTGAAAAGCTGGAGGCCATGACGGCGGTTTGCTCCGTGGGTCTCGATATGGTCATCATCCCCGGTGATACACCGGCAGAGGTGATTTCCGGTATTATTGCCGACGAAGCTGCCATCGGTATGGTCAACTTTAAAACCACAGCAGTTAGATTAATCCCCGCCATCGGCAAGAAAGCCGGCGAAGAGCTGAATTTCGGCGGTCTTCTGGGATACGGTCCGATCATGAAGGTCAACACCGCATCGCCGTTACAATTCATCAAACGGGGCGGCAGAATCCCCGCACCCATGCAGGCTTTGAAGAACTAATGAATAAATAAAAAAGCAGCCGAAAGGCTGCTTTTTTATCGTCATATCTTGTAATCTTTACCATGAAGTGATACAATTCAATCATACATATATAATAAAACATTACATAGGGATGATTGTTTGAGTGAGCAAGATCATTACGAAGCCTATCGGGTAAAGAAAGACAGAACGAAAAAGAGGTTTATCCTGCCTGTTGTCATTGGTTTCGTCTGCATCATTGCAGGGGTTATTTTTCTGTGGAATTTTATTTTTGCTTCTGTTTACCCTTGTCATAAAAATACATACCGGCTAACCATGGGCGGTACCGAACGGGTACTGAAATTCAGGGAGGCATTTCAAACAGATGGATTTAATTCCATTGATGCCTATCGGGACGAGGCTGGGAACAGCTATCGTTTTCTCCATGTGACAGGCGAGCTGGTAGGATACAAAGAAGCCGATGCTGTTATCGAAAAAGAGATGAAGGCTGTTTCAAAGGAGGATATAAAAGCGATTGCTGAACAATTCTTAAACAGCTTTGTTGATTTTAAAAAGTATGTACCTGTTGACAGTCATGAGGTCTCCGATCAGAACAATTATAATTTTAGCTATGCTGTGAAAATTCAGGATTATGAAACAGTGGACCGTATCAATGTCAGAGTTGATAAATTCGGGGATATTTCAAATTATGAATCCCAATATCGCGGCATGTTTCAAGGAGTAACCGTTCCCGTTATTGACAAAGATCAGATGAACAAAAGCATTGACCGTTATTATCATCTGATTTATACTGACGGCAGCTATGAAATTGAATACCAACGGCTGTGCCGGAATAAAAAAGGAACCATTGTGCTTCAGGTTTGTGTGTATCCTAAAATATATTATCCTATGATCAATCCATCCTTTTCCTTTGACATCAACATTGAAACAGGCGAAGTAATTCAGAACGGAAAGCAACCTACTTCGGTGAAGATTGAATGGAAATAATACAAAAAAGTTAAAATTGAGTCAAGTATATGCTGTGTTGTAAATTATATCACAATCCAATTTGATACCGTCCGTATTTTACGGGCGGTATTTTGCTATTCCGATTCACACATTAAAAAAATATTGACAAACAAGTGTATTATAGATATAATACAGAAAGAAGGAAGGAGGTGGAGGCTTGAACCTGTTTGCAGATATGAAGCTGAATGATTCGGAACCGGTGTATTTGCAGATCATCCGGTATGTAAGAATAAAAATACACATAAGGCAAATTGTGCACGGGGATGAGCTTCCCTCTCGCCGTGTGCTTGCCGCTACCCTGGGGATCAATCCGAACACAGTGCAAAAGGCATATAAATGGCTGGAGGATGCAGGAATTTTGTCAACCGGCAACAACACCAAAAGCGTTGTAACGGTGAATAAACAAATTGAAGACAGCATCCAAGCGGATTTAACAGAAGGGGCAGCGGCTGATTTTGTTCGTTACGCGAAAGAAATCAATCTTTCCTATAAGGAGACGATTGCCCTCATCACCAAGCTGTGGGACGAATAACTGTATTATAGTGTTATTACAATATTAGGGGGATTTTTATGAAAGGCTTATATAAACTCAGTAGTTTTCAGTTCTATTCCATGCTGTTGAAAGCATTTTTGGTCTGTGCCGGTTTGTTTGTCATGCAGTTCATTGCGTTTTCCGGGCAACTGTTCGGCTCCGGGATACGGCTGGAACAGTTCATGCAGCGTTCGAATTTTCACACTATGTTTCTGGTGGCTTACCTATTGATTTTGGTAGTGATAGCATTGTCGGTTTATCAGCGATATTTTGGCGCAAAGAGTATTTATACATTGATGAAACTACCGGTCAGCAGGGGTGCATTGTTTTGGAGCTTCATCCTGCCGGCGATACTGGTTGTTTTAATGCTCTGCCTGACGCAAATTCTTAGCGTATTTGCCTGTAATCAATACCTGATTATGAGAAAAACAGCACAGATGGGCGGAATGGACATTGCCCAAATAAAATCCACTGCCTATATGCACAACAATCTGTTTCTCGCATTTGTACGATATGACTATTTAAGGTTGTTGTTGCCTTTGAACCTTTTGGATTTGGCACGATCCATAGTGATGCTAATCGCCCCTGTTGTAACCGTTATCTACGTAGCTTTTTGTGAACGCAGCAGAAAATTTTTAAGGCTTGTCCTTGTTTTGATTCAGGTTTACTGCTTGTGGCAGCTTGTTACCATGATCAATCAGACTTCCATTGCCAATACCGATACTACCACAATGGTATGTATTGGTATCAGCTCAGTCTTAACGGCTTGGTTCATTGTGCAAAGCCATCGGATGATAAAACAGAAAACAATGATATAAGGAGCGAGATACATGGGGCGGATAAAGAAATCAGTAGAAAACGAAACGGTGCCTTGTATGTGCTGTACAGATACAAGCGGTTCGAATATATGCCCGGAAAAACCAATCCGACACCGGAATGTTGTGTGCGTATCATCGTGTTCCGGGACGATTACAGTGTCTATGAAGGAGATATTGTGTCCGATGCCAGATTGGATTTTCAATATCAGCAAGCCGATATGTACAGCGGCTATGGCAAAGACGATGTGCGGGGCTATTATTATATGGAAATCGACTGAAAAGGGGGAAGGATGAGGATGGTAAAGCGTTTGATTTTGCCCTTGGTTCTAATAATGGTGATAGGGGGATTGGGTGTTTCCGTAATCAATTTATCTTCGGGACGATATCTGGATAATTTACAAATCAAGGATATATCCGGGGACAGAGCGGTGCTGAATCCGATAGCCATTCGGGGTGTGTTGTCGGACGATATTACACAAACATCATTTGAGTTTACGGGAAATGGAATAAAGAAGAAGTTCAGCATGGTTACAAACGAGGATGCTTTTGCCCTCTATCGCTATCAAAGCCCGTCGGTTTCAACAGATGTTTTGCCTGTGATGGAAATGGCGCCGGATGCAAATGTGGAAAAAGTGAAGCTCAATACCGAAGACAACGGCAGAGAAAATGGGGAATACCGATTTGATAAAGCATTGGTCAGCTATAAAATAACCGGTCGCTTCCCAAAGAGTAAACCGGCAACCTTGAAAACACAGGTTGTACACAGAGATGAGCTGATCCAGCCCTATACCGAATTTCCTGACGGGAAGGAAATCAAGGGAAGCATCAACGGGGGATATCCCACCCTGTTTGATACGAAATTTATCGTTGAAACGGAAAACAAGGTGTATCTGTATACGTTTACCGATTCCGATTGTACCGGCTACGGCGGGGTCTATGACATCACAGATTGCTACAACGGCAAAAAAAACGGCGGTGAGCAGGAGCTGCCTAATCTAGCGCCGGTTGATCTGGAGGGCGGCAAGATTCAGATTGAAGGCTTGGAGGCGGTGGACAATCGACTGGTTTATATATTGGTGAAAAACCGCATGGTTTACATAAGACCCTATAATCTGATTACAAGACAATTTGAAAAGGATATCGAGATTTGCCCTGTTCCCAAAGGGAATACCATAAAAAGAGGATATGATGTCACAAACAAATACTACGGTTTTACACAAAGTGATGACAGCGAAACCATCCACTCCCAATTTGTTGAAACCGAAGTGATGGGTAGTAATTTGTGTTTGGCAGTTAAGTCCGATTTTGCGACGGGCAATTCATTCAATTATCTCAATGGGGCGACCACAAGCTTTTATGCGGTCGATCTGATGAAGCAGAATGTTCTGGAGGCTGTTTCGAATATACTCATCGATGAGAGGAGTATTATGTTATCGAATACGAAGATGGTTTATAAAAACAATATTCTGTTTGCTCTGCAAAGATATCGGGCAGCGGTCAATGGGAAGACCACCGAAACTCATGTAAAAATCATGGCATTTCAGAAAGGCTTATGTATTTATGAAGGTGAAATCCGTTCTGATATCGATGAGGATTATCAATTTCAGGAATACGATACCCGTAGTACTTATCGTTTGTACATGCGAGACTATTATTTTTTAGAATTAAAATGAGGTGAACGGCTTGATAACCATCAAAGATGTACGGAAGATGTACGGCAATCTATGCGCGCTAACGATTGACTGCCTTGAAATTCAGGATGGTCAGATGATCGGGCTGATCGGTGCCAACGGGGCAGGGAAAACTACACTGTTAAAGGCGATTTCCGGCCTGTTAAGGCTGGAAGGCAATATTCTGTTTGATGATATTCAGAATGATATCGAGCTGCACGAAAAAGTAATATTTATCACGGAAGAATTTTCATTTTTCAATGGTTTGTCCATCAAAGCCCATGCCGATTTTCTCTCGGATTTTTATAGGCAATTTGACCGGGAGCGGTTTTTTAAGCTGCTGGAGTTTTTTGAGCTGCCCATGCACCGAAAGCCAAGAAGTCTCTCCCGGGGGCAGAAAGCAAAGCTGGAAATCGCCATTGGATTTTCTAAGGGCGGCAAGTATCTTTTGCTGGACGAACCCTTTTTGGGCAATGATGTATTTACCCGGCGCAATTTCCTGCGGCTCATGGCGGACAGCCTGAAAGCGGACGAAACCATTGTGATTGCAACGCATTTGCTGGATGAGATTGAAAATCTCATCGACCGTGGGATTATCTTATACAAAGGGCAAGTTGCATACGATGTGATGATAGACGATATAAGAGAACAAGGGGAAAGCCTTGAAGATTTGATAAAAAAGACCTTTGACTATGAGGAAAACCGATTTGCTGAAATGTTTTATGGGGAAAATTGAAATGAGTATGACACCCGATAGACAAAAGAAATTGGCTAACTTCAACTGCTGACATTGTTCAAATAAAAACACCACAGACTTTCGTCTACAGTGTTTCCCATAAGATACTGTATTGAAGAGGCATCGGCTTTTCCTGCAGGAAAAGAACCTGGTTTGCAGTGCTCGGTATTATTTCGAGTGATTGTTGAATTTTCCCTCTTTATTGCAAAGATCCTGGAATAAAGATGTGGTAAACATGGATTTGCTCAACTCATTTAAAAAAATGCTCAGGCAAATAAATTCTTCTTTTGTGAGTTCCGTATAGAAATAATTGGTCAAGGCCGCAATTGCTACGTTCAGCTCGCAGGGATTCATCTAGATCACCCTTTATTCATATGCATATGGAATTTTGATGGTCAGATAAATATATTCGGATTGACCCATCAATGAAAGTATAAAATGCTTTTAAAGCCAGAGAGATGTCAAAGCTCCGGACGGGATGCTCAAATGAGAATATGAATGAAAAACAATGTATGATTCATGTAGTCAGGCTTGCGTGAATGCAAACCTGTAAAAGAACTAGCACCAACGTCCGAATATGCAACCGCAAAAGCCCCGACGTCTCCGGCAGCATCTGCGTCTCCGACAACACATTGAGTTTTCCTCCTTTGTTTTGTGTGCACCTATTTCTTATAAAAAGCGCTATTATATACTATGAGCTTTCAGTACTTAAAGTTATTATAAAGTAGGCATTGATTTATATTTCCACGCAGAAAAACCTGTTAAAAAATATTCCGTCTTTTCAACAGGTTCCGGATAGGATCATTTGATAAAAAAGATTCAAGCGAATTTGACGTGAGTTTCGCCCGATATAAGGAAGGTGCATATATGCCGTTCTCATTATGATGAAATACTGAGCAATAAAGAAAACCGGGTTGCCTTTTTCTTTTCAATGCTTCTTCTTTTAAAAATAGTTACCGGCGACGAGTCATGCGGTACTTCTGTGGAACAACGACTGCAATGGGCATTAAAAATAAGCTGATGAGTCTTTGTGTCAAATGGTTATAAAGTTCAGAATAAAAACAGCGTTACGTAAGTTTTTGGTTTACGTAACGTTGTTTTTGCTTAATATTATTTCTAAATGCCTTCCACCATCCGGTAACCAACACCGACTTCTGTGAGGATATATTTGGGTTCAGCAGGATTTTCTTCAATTTTGCGGCGTATGTTCGCCATATTGACCCGCAGAGCGTTTTGCTCATTGGTATATGGTCCCCAAATTTCTTTGCAGATAAAATCGAGAGTCAGCACTCTTCCGGCATTTTTGGCTAGAAGGAGTAGTATTTTATATTCGATCGGAGTAAGATGAATGACTTTTTCATCTAAGCTGATGTTTCTTTTTACAGCGTCAATCACAAGTCCGCCAATTTTAATCTTGTCTGTTTGAAGGGGGTTGTAACTGTTATTCTGTTTATGCCGGATTGCAGTTCGAATTCGGGCAAGCAGTTCCATTGTGCCAAACGGTTTTGTGATATAGTCATCTGCTCCCAAATCGAACGCCTCGACTTTTTCCGCTTCATTGTTTCGTGCCGTTACAACGATGACCGGAACATCAGACCATTCCCGGATGCTTCGGAGCACTTCAATACCGTCAATATCCGGCAATCCTAAATCGAGTAAAATCAACTCCGGACAATAAGATGCAGTCATGGAAACCGCTTCGCTGCCTTTTGTGCATTTTATAACACTATAATCATTTGATGTCAAAATAGCTGAAATAAAATTGCTGATGCCTTTTTCATCTTCGACAATTAAAATTATTGGTTTATTTTCCATTTATAACCTTCCCGTCAAGCGGTAAAACAAAACGGAATACTGCTCCGCCGCCGGTTTTGTTTTTTGCCTCAATTTTTCCGTTATGTGCTTTGATAATCGAACGGCAGATCGATAAGCCAATTCCCATTCCGCGGGATGAATCTGAGCTTTTGGTTTTACCGGGCGAAAATCCGTCAAATATAGTCGGAAGTTCCTGTACAGGAATACCAACGCCATTATCAATGATTTCAAAAATAGCGCCGTCACCGTACTTTTTAACGATAAGTTCAATCGGTGAGCCTGTTTCCGAATGCTTGATTGCATTCTCCAAAAGGTTAATAATGACCTGTTCAATCAGTGTTGCATCCATAGGAACAAGCAAAAGCTCATCCGGCACCTTTACTTTTATGTTGCACCCTTCAAATTTGCTTCTGACTCTTGCGACTGATTCTGCGACCACTTCTTCCACTGCTTGTGGCGCTTTGGCAACATTAGTGGCAGCTTCATTGATGCGTGTGACCGAAAGCAGGTTTTCCACCATTCGGATGAGCCACTGGGAATCCTCTTTGATGTCATTCACAAGCTTGTCATGGGTTTGCTCGTCCATAGTTTTCTTGTTTTCCAGTATTGCCGAACTTGCGCCCGAAATAGCGGTAAGGGGCGTGCGCAAATCATGGGAAATCGCCCGAAGCAAATTACTGCGCATACTTTCCTTTTCGGTTTCAACCATAATCTGACGCTGTTCGTCGGATAAACGTTGCCGTTCGAGTGCCATGGCAACAAGTGATGCGATCATTCTTAAAAAAGCGCGGTTATCATGGTTGAGCTTTACTCTGCCGAAACATGAAATTCCCAAGACACCCAACACGTTGCCCTGTGATAAAATGGGCATATAATAGGCGCCTGCTCCCATGAGTGTGTCTGTTCCTGCACCAGCCCGTTTTTTATTTACAAAGACCCAGTGTGCCACAGCTTGCTCATCATCCGAGCATAAAAAAGACACATCCTTTTCTGATGATGCTTTCTTAATAACGCCCGTATTCCCGTTAATCGGGTCTTCGGAATAAAAGATAACAGAACGCTCATATAGCGTAGCAATGTAATTGTTGGTCAATTGAGTGATATTTTCAAGTCCCCTTGTTACAAGTAATTTTTTGTTCAGTTCATACAGTGCTTCTGTTCTGTGCTCTCTGGTAACAGCGAGCTTTGCCTGTGCTTTTATTCTTACCATCATAGCACTGGTTAAAAGAGCCACAAGCAGCATAATTAGAAAAGTAACGGGATAACCTGCCTGTATCGCAGTAAATGTGTAATAGGGCTTAACGAAAAAGAAATTAAATGTTAAAACACTTAACACAGATGCAATAATGCCGTATGCGTAGCCTGTTGTTACTCTCGAAATGATTAACACCGACAAGATATAAACCATAATGTTGTTTTGATCGCCGATACCAAGTTTCTGAAATAACAAAGATATAAGTGTAGCTGCAATGAGTGACCCCACTGTCTTATAAGTATCTTTCCATGAAAAGACGATATTGATTGGACTTATCAATGGAATGCGCGGTTTATAAGGTTTCACGGAATCTTGATCCGGTATGATATAAACTTCGACATTGGAAAGCTGAATTAATTTATCCTCTAAATCGGTTTCAAATAATGCTTTTAATGATTTTTTTCTTCTTGTTTTCCCGATTACAATATTGGTGATGCCGGATAATTTGGCATACTCCGCAATGGTTTCTGCAACATGATAACCGCTTAAGGTCACAATTTGCGCACCGAGCCTTGCTGCCAAATCCAAATGATCCCGGATGCGTTTGTTCTGTTCTTCGGTAAACTCTGCGCTTTGCGGGGTTTCAATATAGAGAACCGTCCAGGGGGCGTGAAAAGCCTCTGCCGTTCTTGCCGTCCAGCGAATGCACTTAGCTGATGAAGGCGAGGGACCGATACAGACAAGAAAACGTTGATTGATTGTTTTTTCGGTGCTTTTATATTCATTTTGATTCTCAAAGCTGATTCGGTCGGTTACCTTACTAAGCGTAATTTCACGCAGCAGCCGCAGATTTTCTTTGGAAAAAAAGTTCTGCATTGCAGCGGTTGCCCTTTCGGGACGGTAGATTTTACCCTGCTCAAACCGACGCAACAACTCTTCCGGTGCAATATCAATCAGTTTGACAAGCTCTGCCTGTTCAAAAATATAGTCAGGTACCGTTTCTCTGACCGGTATTTTTGTGATGCTCTCTACCACATCGTTGAGACTTTCAATATGCTGAACATTCACTGTGGTGTAAACGTCAATGCCGGCAGCAAGCAGTTCTTCAATATCCTGATACCGTTTTTTATTGCGCACACCTTCCGCATTGGTATGTGCAAGCTCATCGACTAGAATGAGAGCAGGTTTTCGCTTTCATGCCCCTTCCAGATCAAATTCATTGAGA
>MKRK01000011.1:0-3130 GCA_001896915.1 Clostridiales bacterium 43-6 | reverse complement strand
TTTATATTGTACCGAAAGCGGTGCTATGGTTGGTAGCTCCTCCAATAAATTGAGCGTTTCGGGGCGGGTATGCGGTTCCACATAGCCGACAACAACATCCACGCCGGATTTTACCTGTCCATGTGCATCGTCTAACATAGCATAAGTTTTTCCAACACCGGCGGCATAACCCAAAAAAATCTTGAGCTTACCTTTTCCGCTTGTTTCTACCGACTGAATGCTTTTTAAAAGCCGATCCGGATCGGGACGTTTTTCATCGAATTCCACCACATACTCACCACCTTTTTTATCATTATATTACAATAAACCATCCAGAGCAAGATTTACCTTTAGTACGTTGACTGCCGGTTCACCCCAGAAGCCTAAAAATCTGCCGGTTGTGTACTGCTTAACGATTTTTCTAACATCGTCTTCGCTAATATTACGGGTCTTTGCAATTCGTGAAATCTGATACTCTGCGGCAGCCAGAGAGATATTCGGGTCAACACCACTGCCGGAGGCTGTGATCAAATCACTTGGAATATCTGCTTTGTTATCGGGGTCGAATGTATGCCACCATTGGATTCTTTCATCCACTTTCTTTTTCTGCTCTTCACTGACGGGGGAAAGATTTGAAGTGCCACTGGGTCTGCCGATCAGATATTCCGGCTTTGTGAATTCCTGTGCGATGAGTTCCGAGCCGATTTGCTTTTTCGTACCGTCTTTCAACGTAACGGTTATGATACTGCCGTTTGCTTTATCCGGAAAAATGAGCTGGGCAATGCCGGTAACGGCGCCGGTATAGAGAATACCGCAAATTACGGTAAAGATTAAAAGGCAAACAAGTGCGGGTCTTAAAGTCTTTAATAATTTTTTCATTTCATTTTACCTCAAACAATGCCACAAAGGGTCAGCAACATATCAAGCAGTTTAATTGCAATAAACGGTGCGATAATACCGCCCAAACCGTAAATCAAGAGATTGCGTGAGAGTAGCTTTCCTGCTGAAACTTCGCGGTATTTGACACCCTTTAATGCTAGGGGAATTAAAGCGATAATAATCAGCGCATTGTAAATGATCGCTGAAAGGATGGCGCTGGTGCTGCTGGTAAGTCCCATAAAATTGAGCCGAGAAAGCTGTGGATAAATACCGAAAAACAGAACCGGTATAATGGCAAAGTATTTTGCCACGTCGTTTGCTACGCTGAACGTTGTAAGCGAGCCGCGTGTCATTAAAAGCTGTTTGCCAATGCGGACGATATCAATCAGCTTCGTTGGACTGGAATCCAGATCAACCATGTTTCCGGCTTCTTTAGCTGCCTGTGTTCCTGAGTTCATAGCAACAGCAACATCGGCTTGTGCCAGTGCGGGTGCATCGTTTGTGCCATCTCCGGTCATGGCAACCATGTGTCCTTTGGATTGGTAATCACGAATTAAACCGAGCTTTGCCTCAGGCGTTGCTTCGGCAAGGAAATCATCTACGCCTGCTTCGGCAGCAATGGCGGCAGCGGTCATAGGGTTATCGCCGGTGATCATAATAGTTTTGATGCCCATCTTACGCAAATCCCCAAAGCGTTCTTTTACGCCGTTTTTGACGATATCTTTGAGGTAAATAACACCCAACACTTTGCCGTTTTTAGCTACAACCAAAGGTGTGCCGCCTTTTCCGGCTACTGTTTTTACAATTTCGGTACATTCATTGGGATAATCACCGCCGTGCTCGAATACATAATTTTTAACAGCATCGGCAGCACCCTTGCGGATTTGATTATCTTTGAAATCCACACCGCTGATTCGGGTTTTAGCCGAGAATTCAGTGAAAGTCGCATTTAAACCGGAAAGCTCCCTGCCGCGAATGCCGAACCGTTCTTTGGCAAGCACCACAATGCTTCGGCCTTCGGCCGTTTCGTCGGCAATGGAAGATAACTGTGCCGCGTCGGCAAGCTCCTGTTCAGAAACACCTTTTACAGGAATAAACTCGCTTGCCTGACGGTTGCCAAGTGTGATGGTCCCGGTTTTATCAAGCAGAAGTACATCCACATCTCCGGCTGCTTCAATGGCTCGCCCGCTCATTGCAAGCACATTTGCCTGATTGAGCCGGCTCATGCCTGCAATACCGATGGAAGAAAGTAATGCCCCGATCGTAGTCGGCGCAAGACAGACAAGTAATGCAATAATATTGGTAATGGAAACTGCCGCACCGGTTTCTGCCAGCTTGCTTGAAAAATCGGAAAATGGCATCAGTGTTCCTGTGACAACCAAGAAGATAATGGTCAGGGTGACCAAAAGAATTTGCAAAGCAATCTCGTTGGGCGTTTTCTTGCGGGATGCGCCTTCCACCATGGCAATCATTTTATCGAGAAAGCTTTCCCCGGCCTCGGCGGTCACACGTACCACCAACCAGTCGGAGATTACGGTTGTACCTCCGGTGACAGCGCTGCGGTCACCGCCTGATTCACGGATTACTGGTGCCGATTCACCGGTGATGGCGCTTTCGTCTACAGAGGCCACACCGTCGATGACTTCACCGTCCATTGGAATTTGATCTCCCGCTGCTACAATAAAGATATCACCGCGTTTTAGTGTATCAGAAAGCACTTCGGTAAAATCTTCATGATTCTCCGCTGTTTTCAGTTTTTTTGCCTTAACATCCTTTCGCGCACTGCGTAAAGAGTTCGCCTGTGCGCGCCCTCTGCCTTCTGCAATTGCTTCGGCAAAGTTGGCAAAAAGAACTGTGAACCATAAAATCAGTGCAATTGTCAGTGTGTATCCGGCGTTTTCATCACGAATGCCGAAAAAGCTCAGAATATACAGCACTGTTGTTAGAATCGCTCCGATATATACTACAAGCATAACAGGATTTTTCACCTGGATGCGTGGAGAAAGTTTGGCAAAAGACTGCTTTAACGCGTCCGCCCATATTTTGTTTTTTGATTCATTTTTCATCATAATCACCTTATTTCATTGCAGTAAAATAATCTGCTATTGGTCCGAGGGCAAGTGCCGGTAAGAAGCTTAGTGCACCAATGATAAAAATCACGGCAATCAGCAATCCGACGAATATTGTATTGCTTGTGGACAGCGTTCCTTCTCCGGCAGTAATCATCTTTTTGTTTGCAAGATTACCGGCAAGGAAAAGAGCCGCCGCCATC
>MKRK01000010.1:14612-15789 GCA_001896915.1 Clostridiales bacterium 43-6 | reverse complement strand
AATGCTCCAGCATATCGGGCTTGGTGTCTTCGAGAAGCCGCAAGATATCGTCGGTGGTTTTTTCGTCCGCTGTCAGATTAACAAATTCCTTGCAAAGCAGAAAGTTTTTTTGCTGGATCAGAAAATCTGTTGCTGCCGTTCTTGTAATAGGCTGCTCGGAATGAGGTTTGCCAAAGGACATTTTTACGGTATTCAAAAAGGTTTTATATTCGCCCTTAGTATAGCCTGCATCCTCCAGGGCATTGATGAATGCTATCAGCATGGTTTTGTCTTTTAAGGTGATGTAGATGTCCATGGTCAGTTCCTTGGGGCTCGAAAACTCGCCCAGGGAAAATCCGGTCAACCACCAGTGCTTTTCCGCCCTCTTGAACAATACCTGTTTGTTTTTATAAAGGGTGTAGGACATCGTGAGCCGGTCGTTGTCGTCAGCGCAATGATAAAATTCCTTTTCCGGTCGATCAAAGGGTTCTCCCTCACTGGTATAAATACCGATTTCGGCGCCCGTGGTCAGATCGTATTGACCCTTCCATAACTCAATCATCCAGTTCTTTCCGTCATAGTAGAAATAAAAGGGCTCGCTGTCCACAATCATACCCATGGGTGCGGCGGCTTCGTCATACAATCGGCAAAATCCCATTTTCCGCTGCCAGGGGTTCATGGTGGAAAAGAAAATATCCTGTCCGAAATCATAAGCATAGCCTGCTTTCTCGACAATGTTTTGCAGTTTTTCGTTTTTCATAGCCTTTTTGACATAGCGGCGTGACCTGATCTGATTGATCGCAGAAATCGGCGTTGTGAACCAACCGATGTTCAGTACGATAGCCAATACAAGAATTACACCGGCTGTAATCAAGCAAGCGGGAATGAAATACGACAGGAAGGCTTGCAGCTGGGCTGCGTAATTGTTTGCTTGCACTTGCGTAAATATATCTAACATAAGCATAACTCCAAAAATAATACTTCAATTTATAATATTCATGGGTTATAATATGTGTTAAAGACAAGCTGGTGAAAAGGAAAATAAAAGAGACAATCTTACGATTGCCTCCGGGAGTGGTTGCGGATGAAAATGAAGAAATTAAAAGGGTCGGAGCTGATTACGGTCCTGGTGGTTTTACTGATTGTGGTCGTTACAGCTGCATTGATTTATGCTTCCGTGGGCATATCAAGGGGGGCG
>MKRK01000010.1:506-14581 GCA_001896915.1 Clostridiales bacterium 43-6 | reverse complement strand
CCATGGGGGTGCTGTTTATCCTGTTTGTTGTCGTAGGAATAGTGGTAGGAAAAATAAAAGGAAAACCGATCTACAAACTCTTTACTATTACCGAGTCCCGCGATACGGAGGACAGCAACAGCCATAAACGATAGAAAAAGCCAGCCCGGAAAAGGCTGACCGACACGGAATGTTATTCTTTTTCAAATTCAAGAATATCTTCTACCTTACAGTCGAAAAACGTGCATAGCTTCACGAGCGTTTCAAAATCAATTCGTTTCACCTTCTCGTGGTATAAAAACGAGATTGTGTTTCTGGCCAGTCCGGTTTTCTCACATACATCCTTAATGGTTAATTTGTTTTTCCCCATCAATGTTGATAAATGACATTTAATTTTCATACAATCACCTGTAATTAATTTGCTGATAATAGTTATATAATATCACTAAAATGTGAATATGTAAATCATTAATTTTTGTGTAAACTGTAAATTAATAGAATATAAAATAATTTATTGACAAAATGATACAGTATACGATACAATATTATCAACATATTGATTAATTTGATTAACTAAAAACCGAAAAAAATTTTTTCTTCAAAGGACGGAATGATATGAAGGACACCCAGATATGCTGTTTTACCGGTCACAGGGAGATTGCCAGGGACAGAATAAGTCATATTACGTCAAAACTTGACACCGTTATCAAGGGGCTGATCCAAAAGGGGGTTACCCGCTTTCGTTCGGGTGGGGCAAGAGGATTTGACACATTGGCTGCGCTGGCGGTAATCAAGCAGAAACGGGAATTTAAGCACATTCATCTGGAGTTGGTGATACCATGTATCAATCAAACGGGGGGATGGAGCGAAGAGGAAATTGCAAAATACCATTACATATTGAATCATTCTGACAAAGTGCACACACAGATCAGCAAAGAGCAAGCACCCGGTGAGTTCAACCAAAAGCTTGTTGACGGTTCCGATTTTTGTGTGGCATTTATGGAAAGAGATACCGGGTATACCGTCCGCACGGTGGATTATGCAAAGAGTAAGCAGATCATGATTTATAATATATCCGAATAAGCTTGTGGTTTCTTCTGTACGGGGGTAAATGTTTTACTTGGGAAGAAAAGCGGGATAAATCTGCACAAGAGGATAAAGGAAAGCTCAGACCGGGTGTCTGAGCTTTCCTGAAAGAAAAAGGGCGGAAATTCCGCCCTTTCATTTTATTCGTAGAGCTTGCTGAGTTTTACGAGGTGTTCGTATTTGTTTGCTGCGTCTTTTTCTGCAATGGTGAACAGGGCGTCCGCTCTTTCGGGGTTTGATCGATACAGTGAGCTGTAACGGACTTCGCTCATGATGAAGTCACGATAGCTCTCTGTGGGAGCCTTGCTGTCCAGTAAGAACGGATTCTCACCGGCATCACTTTTTCTCGGATCAAAGCGGAATAAGTTCCAGTAGCCTGCTGCCACGGCGGCTTTTTCTTCTGTTTGTGCGATGCCCATACCGCCCTTCAGACCGTGGTTGATACAAGGAGCATAAGCAATGATGATGGAAGGCCCTTTGTAGCTTTCGGCTTCATTGAAGGCCTTTAAGCACTGGTTGTAGTCAGCACCCTGGGAAACCTGTGCAACGTATACATAGCCGTAGCTCATAGCGATTTGTGCTAAGTCTTTCTTCTTGGTTACCTTACCGGCGGCTGCGAATTGTGCAATCGCACCGGTCGGAGTAGCTTTGGAAGACTGACCGCCTGTGTTTGAGTAAACCTCAGTATCGAATACAAGAATGTTTACATCCTCGCCGGAAGCGATTACATGGTCAAGACCGCCGAAACCGATGTCATAGGCCCAACCGTCGCCACCGAAGATCCAAACGGATTTCTTTGCCAGATAATCGCTGTCGGTCAGCAATTGATCGGCAAGCTCTTTTAATTCGCCGGTAGCGTTTGTGTTTTTCAGATCAACAATCAGTCTCTCGGCTGCTTTTTTGTTCAGTTCGCCGTCTTCCTTGGTCGCAAGCCATTCTTCAGCCGCTGCTTTCAGGTCGCCTGTTGCGATTTCGGCAACTTTCGATGCATAGCCGGCCAGTCTGTCTCTGATCTGCATATTGGCAAGCTGCATGCCGAAGCCGAACTCTGCATTGTCTTCAAACAAGGAGTTCTGCCATGCGGGGCCTTTGCCTTCTGCATTGACGGTGTAGGGGGTTGAGGGTGCGGAACCGCCCCAGATGGAGGAACAGCCGGTTGCATTGGCGATATACATTCTGTCGCCGAACAGCTGGGTGACAAGCTTGGCATACGGTGTTTCACCGCAACCTGCACAAGCGCCGGAGAACTCGAGCAGCGGGGTTTTGAACTGGGAGCCCTTAACGGTGGTGGATTTGAATTTATCAGCCACAGCCGGCTTTTCCGGCAATGTGATGGCATAGTTGAATACTTCTTGCTGAGGCAGCTGTGACTCAAGCGGATTCATCACTAGCGCCTTGTTGCCCTTCATGCCAGGGCAGACGTTGGCACAGGAGCCGCATCCGGTGCAGTCAAGAGCGGAAACAGCCATGGCGAATTTCAAGCCGGGAACGCCTGTCAGATCCTTGGTTGCCATGTTGGAAGGAGCATTGGCAGCTTCGTCCTCTGTCAGAGCGAAGGGACGGATAACAGCGTGGGGACATACATAAGAACAGAAGTTACACTGAATGCAGTTTTCGGGAACCCAGGTGGGAACGTCGACTGCAATGCCGCGTTTTTCATAAGCAGAGGAGCCCAGCGGAACTTCGCCGTTCGCCATATCTTTGAAGGCGGAAACAGGAAGCTTGTCGCCTCTCTGTGCGTTCACGGGGGTCAGGATGTTATCGATAAAGTCAGTAAGCTTTTTGTTGGTTCCTTCGGCTTTGATGACTTCTTTGGTTTCGCTGGCCTTTGCCCATTCGGCAGGAACCTTAACTTTTTTCACGTCCGCAATCCCACGGTCAATGGCGGCATAGTTCATGGCGATGACTTTTTCACCCTTTTTGCCGTAGGACTTCACAACGGCGGCTTTCATGAGTTCAACGGCGCTTTCCACAGGAATGATCTTGGAAAGTTTGAAGAACGCAGCCTGGAGGATAGTGTTGACGCGGCCGCCGAGACCAAGCTCAACCGCAGCGTGAGTAGCGTCGATGGTGAAGAATTTAACATCGTTTTTCGCGATGTATTTTTTTACCTTGGCAGGCAAGTGTGTGGAAAGCTCGTCAACATTCCAAGAGCAGTTCAGAAGGAAGGTGCCGCCGGGCTTAACATCTTCCACAATGTCATACTTGTCCATATAAGACGGGTTGTGGCAGGCAACAAAATCGGCCTTGCTGATGAGATAGGTGGACTTGATGAGCTTCTTACCGAAACGAAGGTGAGAAACGGTAACACCGCCGGATTTTTTGGAGTCATAGGAGAAATAACCCTGTGCATACATGTCGGTGTTGTCACCGATGATTTTGATGGAGTTTTTGTTGGCACCGACGGTACCGTCAGAACCGAGACCCCAGAATTTGCAGGAAGTGGTGCCCTTCGGTGTGGTGTTGGGGTTTTCTTTTATTTTCAGGGAAAGCTTTGTTACATCGTCTTCAATGCCGACGGTGAAACGCTTTTTCGGGCTGGAGGCTTCCATGTTTCTGTAAACAGCGATTACGTGAGCCGGTGTGGTGTCCTTGGAGCCGAGACCGTATCTGCCGGAGTAAACAGGGATATCGGCAAATTTCGTGTCGCGGAGAGCGGCAACGATATCAAGATACAAAGGCTCGCCCAGTGAACCGGGTTCTTTTGTGCGGTCAAGAACAGTGATTCTTTCCACTGTTTTCGGAATGGCAGACAATAAATGCTTCACAGAGAAGGGACGGTAAAGGTGAACCTTAACAAGACCGACCTTTTCGCCTGCTGCTGTCATATAATCAATGGTTTCTTCCAGTGTGTCACAGGCGGAACCCATAGCAACGATAACCTTGGTGGCGTCTTTTGCGCCGTAGTAGTTGAACAGTTTGTATTTTGTTCCGATTTTGGCATTTACCTGGTTCATATAATCTTCTACAACATCCACACAGTTGTCATAATAGGTGTTGCAGGCTTCACGGGCCTGGAAGAAGATGTCCGGGTTTTGCGCGGTTCCGCGCTGTGCGGGATGCTCAGGGTTCAAAGAACCGCGACGGAAGCTGTTGACAGCGTCCCAGTCGAGCATGTCGTTCAAGTCTTTGTAATCCCATGTCTGGATTTTCTGAACTTCGTGAGAAGTACGGAACCCGTCAAAGAAATGAAGGACAGGAACACGGCCCTTGATGGCTGCCAAATGGGCAACTGCGCCCAAATCCATAACCTCTTGCGGGTTGTTGGAGCAGAGCATTGCATAGCCTGTCTGACGGCAAGCGTAAATGTCGGAGTGGTCACCGAAGATGGACAGAGCGTGGCTGGCCAAAGCACGGGCGGAAACATGCAGAACGCTGGGCAAAAGCTCACCCGCCATTTTGTACATGTTCGGGATCATGAGCAGTAAGCCTTGTGAAGCGGTGTAGGTGGTGGTGAGTGCGCCGGCTGCCAAGGAGCCGTGAACGGCACCTGCCGCACCTGCTTCGGACTGCATTTCAGAAACTTTGACAGTCTGACCGAAAAGGTTTTTTACGCCGGCGGTAGCCATTTTGTCTGTTTCTTCCGCCATGTTGGATGACGGCGTGATCGGATAAATAGCGGCTACATCGGTAAACGCATAAGACACGTGAGCGGCGGCGCTATTACCATCCATGGTTTTCATTTTTCTTGCCATTAGTGTTTTCCTCCCAAAAGATTATTACTAATTATTTTTTGATATCTTCTGACATAAAAATAAATTAGTATAAAAAATAAAAATATTTTTTTCCAACTGAAATAGTACCACTAATACGCATAAAAGTAAATACATATTATGCTGAAAAATCGTGTTTTTTTCATGAATTTTTATTCATATTTTTAGAAATATCCCCAAAACCCTTTTCAAACGGCGATTTCAGCCGTTTGAAAAATAATGAAAAAATGCATTTTTTTCGGGGCAATAAAAAAAGTCACTTTGAATTTGACATTTATTTAAAAATATAGTATCATAACTATAAGTAGCCAAAGGGCACTGAATTGAAAGGAATGTTTTTAAGAATGGATGACCCGCTTAGTATTTTGCTGAAATTATTGTTGTTGCTGGTACTGATTTTAATCAATGCGTTTTTTACTGCGAGTGAAATTGCGATTATTACTCTGAACGATAATAAGATCCGCAAAATGGCTGAAGAAGGAAACAAAAAAGCAAAAAAGGTTGTTAAGCTGACCCAGGACACCGCAAAATTTTTCTCAACCATACAATTGGGAATTACTTTGGCAGGGTTTTTGACCTCTGCATCGGCGGCACAGAATTTCTCTCAGCCTCTGTCATTACAAATGCAGGATTGGTTTCATATCACCAGCACGGCAGGAATTGCGACGCTGGACGGTGTGGCGGTCGCCATTATCACCATTATTATCTCCTATTTCTCACTGGTTCTCGGCGAGCTTGTTCCCAAGCGGATCGCCATGCAGAAATCACAAAACGTAGCTTTTTCCACGGTCGGTACATTGCTGGTCATTGATACCGTTTTTAAACCGGTCATTAAGCTGTTGTCCGTATCGGCGGATGTTTGTGTGCGGATTTTGGGGCTTGACCCGAAATTCAGCGAAAATGTTGTAACAGAAGAAGAAATCATGATGCTGGTGGACGCCGGCGAGGAAAAGGGCGTCATTGAAGAAAGCCAGCGGGAAATGATCAACAATATATTTGAGTTTGACGATATTACAGCCTCGGACGTAATGAGGCACCGCACCGAAATCGTTGCGGTGGAGGCGGACGAAAACTTAACAGACGCACTGAAAATCGCCATCGACGAAGGCTATTCCCGTATTCCTGTTTATGAAGACGATCTGGATGATATCATCGGGATTATCTATGTAAAGGATTTTTTACCCTTTGTGGGCAGATCCATCATCAAGGAAGGTACCGCAAGGGATATCATGCGCCTGGCCCATCATGTTCCCGATTCCATCCGATGCGGCGATTTATTTGAAGAAATGATCGCAAAGCACATCCACATGGCCATTGTGGTGGATGAATACGGCGGCACCGCAGGGCTTGTCACTCTGGAGGATCTCGTTGAAACCATTGTGGGCAACATTCAGGATGAATATGACGACGAGCAGGAGGACATCGAAAAAACAGGGGAAGGCTCCTTTAATATAGACGGAACCACGGATATTGAAGAGGTGGAAGACATTCTCGGCGTGCATTTGCCCGAGGGGGAATATGACACCTTAGGCGGTATGATTATGTCCATGCTGGGCAGAATTCCCGCTGAGGGCGAAACACCGGAAGTAATTACCGACGGTTTCTCATTTAAAGTGGAAAGCATTGAGGACAGACGTATTCAACGGGTACAGGTAAAACGGATCCCAGCGCCGGAGTCTGGTGAGAAAAGCGAGAAATAAAAGGAAAGACCGGAATGAGGAAATAGAAGCTTTCACCCCGGGGGAAGCTTTTATCAATGGGATTGAGACGAAAAACTGAATCAGTCAGTCGCAATTACCTGACTATAAACAAAACAAGGAGAAAGAGAAAAATGAAAAAGAAGTCCACGCAATATCTGATCGAGGGAGCTGTTATCGCAGCTGTTTATGCGGCCATTACGTATGTGGCTGCGTCGCTGGGCTGGGCATATGGCCCAGTACAATTTCGATTTTCCGAAGCATTGACAGTGCTGGCAGCGTTTACACCGGCGGCGATCCCCGGTCTTACCATTGGTTGTTTTTTGGGCAATCTGGGAAGCCCTTACGGATGGGTCGATATTATTTTTGGTACGCTGGCATCCTTTTTGGCCGCCTCCACAGGATATTACTTAAGAAAAATAAACATCAAAGGAATCCCTTTTTTGGTGTTGTTGATGCCTGTTTTGTTCAACGGTATTATTATCGGTTTGGAAGTTACACCGTTTATTCCGAATTCAAGTTGGTTAACAGCTTATCTGATCGGAGCGGGCTGGATCGCGCTTGGTGAATTTGCTATGTGCTTCGGACTTGGATCATTGTTGCACACTGCTTTGATAAAAACGAAAATATTTAAATAATATAAAAATGAGATGTGAGAGCATCTCATTTTTACTAGAAATTATAGGATGGAAGGACGGAAAACAAATGAATTTTTGCTGGTGTACGATTACGGTAAATAATCTGGAGCAGTCCGTGAAATTTTATCAGGAGATCCTTGGCTTGAGGGTAGAAAGGCAGTTCAGTCCGAATCCGGGCATGGAGATTGCGTTTTTGACCGATGAGAGCGGCATGGAGATTGAGCTGATCAAATTTGCAGACAGAACCGTCACCGAGGAAAAGAAGGGAATCAGCCTGGGATTTACCGTAAAATCTCTTGAGGATGCAATGGCAATGGTCAAAGAAAATGGCATTGCGGTCATCGGGCAACCCGTCATTACCCCCATGGTGAAATATTTTTTCATCAAGGATCCAAACGGTGTAAATCTTCAGCTGGTGGAAAAGGTGAAAGAATAGATGGAGGATTTGCATAGGGAAGTTTATCTGAAAACAATGGAAGACGCAAGAAAAACCTTTTTGGGCTATAAGGGCAATCATTCCATGATGGGAAGAGACAATCCATATATTGGTGAAGAGTATTATAAATTTCATATTACCAGAGAAACAGAAATTGAATGGATTACCGAACACGTAGAAACTCTATACAATGATTTTATGAATGGCAAAATCAATAATGATTTGTGGATTTGGTATTCAACCATGGAGGAATTTATTAGTATATTAAAAACGGAAGATGCATTGCTGAAATTACTTGAAGTGACCAAATACATCAAAGAAAAGGTACCCGTCGACGAGAGGGTCATTGTTGCTGAGACCATCAACGGAAGAAACATCAGAAAATGCAAAAGCGGATTGATTTATTTATCCCATCGCTTGAACAATCGGAAGGCTACAAGCGAATTTATCGAACTGGCACTGTATTATGCATCTTTCAATCAAACAAAACGGGAAAGGGATGCAAAAAGGTTAACCAAAAAAATCAAATTAGAAGTTTTCTATGGACTGAGAATATAAATAAAGAAAATACCCTGAGATGCGAGAATAAATTCGCATCTCTTTTTTTGTGCTGTCCGACAAAACAAATTTCCGGTTTCCTCAAAAGTTAAGCTGGATTTAATCCGTTCTTTACAATACCTCATTACAATGAGCGTAAATTAGCCTGTGAAGGGACTGTTAATCAGTTTGAAAAAAGCATGTACCACACTATTATTGATTTTTATTTTTGCGCTGATACCAATGGAGGTATTTGCAGCAACCGTATCCATCTCCTGCACCCAGAAGGTTACCTTGGGGAAGGATGAGCAGGATTTCTCCATTGCCATTACCGTCAATCACAGTGAGGACTATGCGGGGGCTGAGTTCGGACTGGTTTGCAGTGACGGCGTGACGGTGAAAAGCGTGAGCTATAGCAAAAGCAGCTCCAAAGCTGGTCCGACCATGGTGGGGAACACTGCATGGTTCAGTTATTTTTCAGGCAGCAATGAGTATCGGGGCAGTATGACGGCGACTGTGAGCTTACAATATACCGGAACACAAAATAGCAGCCTGGTACTAAAAACCGTAAGTATCTATACCAAAAGCGGAACAGCGGTGCAAACGGATAAAAGAACACCGAACAACATCATCAACATCGCCAAAAACGGGGCGGACAATGAAGTCACCACCCCCACGCCGGCTCCCACCACCAAAATCCCAGGCACAACCAAACCTCCTGTAGCAACGAATAAACCGGGTGATACAAATACCATAACCACGGCAAAGAAAACCGATAAGAACGGTGCTGTGATCAACGAGCCGGAAGAGACAAACCCGAACGAAACGACCGTTCCGGACTCCGGCGGAGTCACCAAAATTACGGACGAAAACGGCAATGTTCAGGAAACGACCATTCCGGAAACCAAAAGCGTAATGGGAAACTCCGATGATCATAATACGGACAACGGCACACAGGGCAATCTGGCGCTTATCGTTTTCCTGTTAATCAGCCTATGTGCAAACGCCGTGCTGGGGTATTATGTTTTACATATAAAATTGAGCAAAAGAAGGAGTAGAATGAATGACTAGTACAAAAAAGATTGTCAGCTTAGTGATGGCCGTCGTATTCTCCATGACTATGTTTTCGTCCTTTGGAACGGTTACGGCCGTAACCGGGCAGGACGAAGTGGTGACACTGATTGAAGGCGGATCGCAATGGAAGTACGAAGACACCAATACCTCACAGTACGGAGACGCAGCAACGGATTTCAGAAGCGAGGGCTTCAATGACACGGCATGGAAAACAGGCAAGGCTCCTCTCGGTTATCCTCTGACGGATACCAATCCCACCTTCGGTCTGATTTCAGACGGAACACTGGTTAACAATGTCAGCAAGCCAAATGCTATTTTGACCTATTATTTCAGAAAAGAATTCACTATAGCGGATGTGTCCAGAGTCACAAAGCTGGAAGCCAACGTTGGTTTTGATGACGGCTTTGTCATGTATATCAATGGGACAGAGGTCAACAGAACATACATGAATGAGGGCACAGTTTCTCACACGACCAACGCCAACTATGTAAATGAACCCTCTACACCCGAAGGTTCCACCGTTCTTGATTTAACCTCAAAAATCGCTCTGCTGAAAAACGGCCTCAATAAAATCGCCGTATCGGTTCACAACAGAGACGCCGACAGCTCGGATATTTATTTTGCCATGAACCTGAAAGCAACACTGGGAGCAGCGCTTCCGGAAGTTGACACCACCAAGCAACCGAAACAAGTGAATGTTCACTTGGGTGCGGATGCTGCTACCAGTGTTAACATCACCTACACAACGGCTTCAACCACATCCACACAGGTTGTGTTGAACAAAAAAGGTGAAACAGGAAAAACAACCGTAGCCGGTACAGAAGCAGCGGGCGCCGCAAACAAAATCTTCCACAAGATTCCCGTGATCGGTCTTTCTGCCGGCACAGAATATGAATATACCGTAGGTGACGGCACAAACAGCTTCAGCGGTACTTTCAAAACAGCATTGGCACAGGGCAGCAAGGACAGCTTTAAGTTTGTCTATCTCGCCGATACCCAGGTTGCAAACGCAACAGACGCCAAGGCGCTGGGCGCAACCATGGAAAAAGTAAGCCAAATATCAAACCACGACTTTGTTTATCTGGCAGGCGATATCACAGATACCTCAACCAGCGAAGCACAATGGGAGCTGCTTTATAATAACCAAGGCGCTTTCCCGGACGGCGGACAAAAAATGTTCCGCAGCAAAGCGATTTCCGTCATTCAGGGAAACCACGACAACGATACCTTCAATGGTCATATCAACGCACCGGCACAAGAAGGCAATGTTGTATATTCCTATGATTACGGCATGGTAAAATTCATCATGTTAAACCTGGAGGCTTCCAGATACAGCACAGATTCCAGAGCAAAGCAGGAAGCGTTCCTTCGTGCAAAGACAGCCGAGGCAAAAGCTGCCGGTCAATGGACCATCGTGGGCTTCCACAAATCCCTTTATACAGGTGCTTCCCACATCACAGACTCTGATGTAATTGATGCCAGAAAATTCTGGGGTCCCAAATTTGCAGAGTTGGATATTGACATGGTGTTGCAAGGTCATGACCATGTATATTCCAGAGGCTTCATCAATGCAGCAGGTGAAAATGCAAAACCTACTGTGGGATCTGACGGCAAAGTCAATGACCCTGCAAACGCACCGCTTTATATGGTTGGCGGACACGCAGGCGGACTGAAATGGTACTCACAAAAGAATTACACCGTTACAGCCGGCGACCCGCTCACAGCAAATTACTCCTTCCTTGATAAAAACTCTACCGACGACCAAAGCGATATCAAACAAGAGCAGTGGGTCACAGAATTTACCGTTACCGATGAAGAAATCACCATCAATTCCTACTGCTTCAAATACAACACCACAAGCGACACCATTACAACACCCCAATATTTGTATGATACCCTGACTGTCAAAAGAGATGTTGCCATTACTGCGGACATCGGCGGCTCCAACCTTGGCGTTGCCGATATAAACGGCGAAGTAACCTATACGGCCTCACTGAACGATTTGCACAATGCAAACGCATTCAATGTTGAAGTTTCCTATGACAACAGCGTTCTCGAGCTTGTAAAATCAGAAAGTCTTCTGAACGGCACAATCTTCACATCGCCAAAGAACAGCACAGGCAAAGCAGGCTTATTGGTTGGTGTTTCAAACGGAATCACAAAGACGGGCAAAACCGATGTTGTCAAATTCACCTTCAAAGTAAAAAATACAGCTGCATACGGCAGCACAGAAGTGAAGCTTACAAAAGCAGACACCGCATTCCTGACCGATACCGGATCCAAAGATGCAGCGGTTGAAATCGGAACCGAAAAAGTGACCACAGAAATCTATACCTACATCCACGCTTCCGATATCAACGGCGACAACAAAATCACACTGGCTGACCTTTCTCTTGCCCTTGCCAACTATCAGGGCATCGACAAGAAATTTGATATCAATCTGGATGGCACAGTCAACACAGCAGATTACATCATCATCGCAGGCTTCCTGATCGCCGCTTAAATTCATTTCTCTTTTCCCTATCAAGAACGCAGGGCGGTTTATTCCGCCCTGGTGTTCTTTTTCCCCGTTAACAGCCCTGTCTGTCCGGTGACCGGATATGGCGTTGTGATATTTTCACCGGAGAATGGATATGATTATGGACAAAAGAAAAAACGTTTACATATGGACAGCCTTTATGGCAATATTTATACTCGCGTTATATTTGTTCAACACGAATTTGCAGTATACACCGCCGGGTGATATCGAAACCGGTATTGTGTATTCCAAAGCAGTCGTAACAAAGGTCCTGTCGGATGATATGGGACCGGACCCGGACGTACCGGGCATACGAATCGGAAAACAACAGCTGGAGCTTAAAATTCTTTCGGGACCGCAAAAAGGCAAGATCACACAGGCGAAGAATTTTGTGGGCAGGCTGAACAATATACATGCCGTCAAAGGCACCAAGCTGATCGTGACCAGCTATGACGACTTCGTCACCACTGCTGTAATCAATTACAGCCGGGAGGACAAGCTGCTTATTCTGCTTCTTGTTTTCTTGTCCATCGTTGTCTTTTTTGGCAGAATCAAAGGGCTGAAAGCAATTTTTTCATTGGCGTTTACGTTGGTCTGCGTAATTTTTCTCTTTATTCCCTTGGTGATTTCCGGCGTCAATCCTGTTTTGGCGGCGATTATTATCAGTGTTCTTTCCACTGCTGTGACGCTGCTGTCTCTGAACGGCTGGGGCACCAAGACCATCACCGCGGGCATCAGCTGCATCGGCTGTATGCTGCTGGCGGGCGGTCTGTCCTATGGGGCAGGACTGGTAACACGCATCACCACCCTGAACACCCACGAAGCACAGGATTTGCTTTTTGTTTCTCAAAGGACATCCTTGAAAATTCGGGATTTGTTGTTTGCCGGTATCATCATAGCATCCCTGGGCGCTATTATGGATACCACCATGTCCATTGCCTCTGCCATTGCAGAGATCAAGGAGCTAAACCCGTCGCTGACAGAAAAACAGCTGTTCAAATCCGGAATGAATGTGGGCAGAGACGTGATGGGAACCATGACCAATACACTGATTCTTGCCTTTACGGGCAGCAGCATCAATGTGCTGATCATGCTCTTTATGTATAAGCTGCCCTTTATTCAGCTCATTAATATGGATATGCTGGTCATTGAAGTCATCCATGGTTTATCGGGCTGCATTGCGGTGATTTTGTCCATCCCCATAACCTCCTATCTCGCCTCAAAGGTGTTTACAAAAACAAAGCCCGAAACAGAATTGCGTCCGGCCATACAAACCGAAGAACCGGAACCGGCTTTATAAAAAAATATCTCAAAACGAAACTCGTTTTGAGATATTTTTGTTTTGCAGTGTATTTGACGGTTATCCGATGAATTGTTGTGTCCAGTATAGTCTTCCCTCAGCGTTTTTGGCAATTCCTACGCCGATCTGGGTGAAGTTCGGGCTTAGGATATTCTTTCTGTGACCTTCAGAATTCATCCAGCCGTTCATGACCTGCTCGGGCGAGGTTTGTCCCATGGCGATGTTTTCGCCTGCGGCACGGTAAGAAACTCCAAATTGCTTCATCATATCAAAGGGAGAACCGTAAGTCGGAGAGGTATGGTCAAAATAATTCAGCTTTGCCATATCCTCGGATTTTAATGTGGCAACATAGCTTAAATTTGTGTTTTCGGTCAGGGGATTCAAACCTGCTTTTGCCCTCTCCACGTTAACAAGGTCGATTACCTGGCTTTCAAAGCTGCCCGGAGTCGTCTTTTTTGTTGTGATCGCAGGATTTTGCTGCGTTTTTTTGACAGTTGTTTTAGGGAGACAGGTCGTTTTTTCCTGTGGGGCTGCTGTTGGTTTTTTTGTCGTCGGTGCAGTGGTCTGCTTTTTCGTTGTCGTGATCACTGTCTGGGCAGGCGTGTCAATTTGGGTTTTCGCGGCCGTTGTCTGTGTGATAGCCATTGTGCCGTCCGATGGAATTGTTGCTTCTGTTTTTTCAGAAGTTGTCAGGGTTGTTGTGGGTTCTAGTTTTGCCGAATTCTCGACAAAATGCTTCCCCGCACTGGCATAGAGGACGAACACGCTGAAAATCGCAAGAATACATACGACAGATAAAATAATTTTGTTTTTCATAAATATACCTTCCTTTCCTGTGCCCGGTGAAAAAAGTTTCAAGATTGGCACAGCCAAATGCTGAATGGCGTTCTGCTTTTGAAAACGCCGTTTTCTTTTGTGAAAAACACTGCATCTACATGCTAACACTGCATGGTAGGTGAATCAACACATCAGTTCCATCCAAAACTTGAAATGTATTGATTTTTTGGTTTCATTTTACCTCTTTCATTGATAAAATTATGAAAATATGGTACAATTTTGATCGAAGAAATCAGAAAATTCATTGGTAACAATGAGTG
>MKRK01000010.1:0-496 GCA_001896915.1 Clostridiales bacterium 43-6 | reverse complement strand
GTTGCAGGATAAAAAGCGTTTGAAGCCTGCATTTCCCCGTTAATTCTATCATAATGCTTTTACACTGTCCTGTCAATGCCGGCAATACGGTTTTTGAAGCGGAAACTGCCAGAAATGAGGATGTTATGTATCAAATATTTTTGATTGAAGACGACGAAACCCTGCAGGAGCTGATCAGGGACACCTTGCAAAAATACGGATACCGGGTTCATACTGTGAGTAGCTTTCAGAAAATCGAAGAGCAGTTTGAACGCATCCGTCCCGACCTTGTTTTGCTGGATATCAACCTGCCTTATTATGACGGGTTCTATTTTTGTCGTATTTTTCGCAGAAAATCAAAAGTGCCGGTCATCTTCATCTCCGCACGTGACGAAGAAACCCATCAGATCATGGGAATGGAAATGGGAGCCGACGATTATATCACCAAGCCCTTCAGCACACAAATCCTGACCGCAAAGGTGAATGCCGCCATCCGCCGCTGTTATGGTGAATACGC
>MKRK01000009.1:47082-47387 GCA_001896915.1 Clostridiales bacterium 43-6 | reverse complement strand
CATCTTCCGCATCCAGACGACGCTCGAGCACGCCTGGCGCACGTACTGGGTCGAGAACGACTTCGTCGAGCTGCACACGCCCAAGCTCATGGCGAGCGCGAGCGAGTCGAAGGCCGAGCTCTTCGAGGTCGTCTACTTCGAGGGCAAGGCGTACCTCTCGCAGAGCCCGCAGTTCTTCAAGCAGATGGCCCAGCCCGCGGGCTTCGGCAAGATCTTCGAGGTCGGCCCCGCCTTCCGCGCCGACCCGTCGTTCACCTCGCGCCACGCCACCGAGTTCACGAGCGTCGACAGCGAGATCAGCTGGA
>MKRK01000009.1:43637-47023 GCA_001896915.1 Clostridiales bacterium 43-6 | reverse complement strand
ATGAACCAGATTGACGAGCTCTGCGAGCATTTGCCGTCGCTGGACTGCGGCTCCTGCGGTTCCCCTACCTGCCGTACCCTGTCAGAGGATATCGTCCGTGGGTTTGCCAAGGAAACGGACTGCGTATATAAATTAAGAGAACAAATCGAATCCCTTGCGGAAAAGCTGACAGAAATCTAACAGGGATTGCTACACAGAAACAGGAGAATGAATATGACGGTACAAGAATTATGCAAGGCGGTCGGCGGCAGCATCCTGGCAGGTGCAAACGGAACGGAACATCCCGTCACAGGGGGCTATACCTGTGATTTGCTCAGCTGGATCATCGGAAGAGCAAGGGAGGGCGACTGTCTCATTACGGTCATGGGTAACATCAACGCCGTTGCGGTGGCATCCCTGTCGGATATTTCCTGCATCTTGCTTTCGGAAGGCGCTGTGCTGGACCATGATGCAAAGACAAAAGCCGATCTGCTGGGTCTTCCCGTCATCGGGAGTGACAAAACCTCTTTCCAGCTCTCCTTGCTGATAGGAAATCTGCTTTCATGAGCCGGTGTTATTATGATTTGCATGTTCATTCCTGCCTGTCCCCCTGCGGTGACGAGGAAATGACGCCCAACAACATCGTCAACATGGCACTTTTAAACGGGCTGTCCCTGCTCGCCCTGACCGACCATAACACCACCAAAAACTGCCCTGCCATCATGGCGCTTGCGGCAGAAAACGGGCTATCCTTTGTGCCCGGCATGGAGCTGACCACCGAAGAGGAGATCCATATGATTTGCCTGTTTTCGTCTTTGGACGGAGCCATGGAATTTGACAAATACGTGGCGGGGAAGCTGCCGCCGGTTCTCAATGAGGAAGCGGTGTTCGGCCGGCAAATCATCATGGACAAAAACGACGAGATCATAGGAACCGAAGAAAAGCTTCTGATCAATGCCACAGAAATCAGCATTGACCGGGTGCAGGAGCTGATGAAAGACTACGGCGGTTTTTGCTTTCCTGCTCATATTGACCGAACGTCCTACAGCATTTTATCGGTGTTCGGCGATTTCCCTCCGGATTATCATTTTCGTGCCGCCGAAATCACTCCGAAAGCGGATCCGTCCGCTCTGACAGCCAGCTACCCGGCACTGTCCGAAGCACGGTTTCTCATCAATTCCGATGCCCATACCTTGTATGATTTCAACAACAGTGCCTTTTTGGAGCTGTCCCGACCCACCCTGGCGGAAATGATAAAAGTCCTCGGAAATGCATAAATTTCAATAAAACGAACCAAAAACGGTGAAAATCAATCGATTTCACCGCTTTTTTATTGTTTTTTAGTGTCATGGACGAGACCCCTCACATAGAATGGGTTGATTATAAAGAGATGAAACTGTCCTTATGGGGCAGGTTCATATTTCGGAAGGTTGGGAATATATGAAACAGCTTGACAGTATGCCTAAGTTTTTTTTCGGATCAACCGCATCTCAGGGTTATTTTTCTCGATTTGATTATATCTACAGAGCTGAGGAAGGCTGGCGGGCTTATGTTTTGATTGGCGGACCGGGCAGCGGAAAATCAACCTTAATGAAAAAAATAGCCGACGAATTCGCATCGGATTATCAGATCATACTGGGTCCCTGCTGCGGCAACCCCGAAAGTCTTGATGCGGTGATTATTCCCGAATTGAAGGTCTGTGTGCTGGATGGTACAGAGCCTCACAGCATCGAACCCAAGCATCCCGGCGTTTGCGAAACCATTGTCAATATGGGCGACTGCTGGGATTTTCATGTGCTGGAAGAAAACCGTGAGGAAATCCTGAAAACCGACCGGGAATGTACCATGCTGCGGGAACGTGCCGGCAGATATACCGCCGCCATCGGTTCGCTGCTCAATGACAATTACCGCCTTGCTCTGGACTGTACCGACGCCGCCAAGGCCGCTTGCTTTGCTTCGTCCGTAGCCAGAAAAGAGTTTGGTCCCCGCAAGCTCATAAAAGGCAAGGAAGCCATCCAGTTTCTAAGCTCCATTACCCCCCAGGGGCATATTATTTTAGAAGATACCGTACACAGTCTTTGTGACCGTGTGTTTATTTTGGAGGATGAAAACTGCGCCGCCTCCCGCATCATCATTTCCGTGCTGCGTGCCGCCGCTCTCGACAGCGGTCATGACATCATCACCTGCCCCTGCTCCATCACGCCCAACGAAAAGCTGGAGCATCTCATCATCCCGTCCCTGTCCCTCGGATTTTGCACATCAAACTGCTACCATCCCATCAAAAACGCCACACGCAGGATTCATTCCCGCCGTTTTACCAATACCAAGCTGCTCAATGAACGCCGCCAGAAAATGAACTTTAACCGCAAAGCGGTGAAAGAACTGATCGCCGGCACAGCAATCATTGCAAAAGAAGCCAACACGGTATATGACCGGCTGAAAGATTACTATGGCAAGGCGATGGATTTCACCAAAGCCGACGCCATCTGCGACCGCATCATTGGCGAAATCAAAGAAAGAACATAAGATCAATCGGTGGAGGAGTATAAAAAATCGTCGGCATCGCCGGCGATTTTTTGTTTATATTAGCGGATTGGCGGACGTATGCGATACGCCCCTACATAATGGTGCGTTGCTGGCAATTCTTTTTACTGTCTGTCTTTTTGGGCGTATGCAATACGCCCCTACATTGGATTGAATCTGTCCGTTTCCCACTTTACAACATTGGTGCTGATATATTCACAGATTTTATTGTAATCATCTTCGTTTCGTACAATGTGGTCATAATAACCACGCTGCCAGACCTGAAAACCGATTTGACCCGTGACTGAACCCTTTATTCCCCTCACAATTGCTCCGATTGTCTTTGACGGAGACCGTAGGGGCGTATTGCATACGCCCGAATCATCATTGCCATTGTCAACAATTTCAATCAGAAAATGCACATGGTTGGGCATAACAACATAGTTTTTTATCGTTATTTCATTGTTCCGTATCTCCGCAGATTCCAACAGCGCTTTTTGTGCAATAACCCCGTATGAATTGAGCACCATTGTTTCGGCTTCAATTTTGCCAAATACACATTTTCTGTCCCGAGTACAAATTGTTATAAAATAGATTCCCTTCGAATGATAATTGTAACCTTTTAATCTCATGCTTTTTCTATTTGCCATTTCCATCCCAATCACCCTTTTGGGGCGTATGCAATACGCCCCTACATGATGGTGTGTTTCTTACATCGGTCTACTTTTACCATAATACGTACCGTTTGGCGTCATTGCGAATCAGTGCGCCAAGCCAACAAAGTTGGCTTTCTGGTGCGGCAATCCGTCCTCCTTTGTCCCTGTGCCGTGGAGATACGGATTGCCACGCTGGCGCTCGCAATGACGCTCTGGGGGCTTGACTGC
>MKRK01000009.1:39189-43618 GCA_001896915.1 Clostridiales bacterium 43-6 | reverse complement strand
TATTATCAGCCTGCCTTATCCGTCTACCGATAGCACACAGCATTCCCGCAACACCGCAAAGAAACCCCGGCGTCATTGCAACCCAGTCCGCCGAGCCAACAAAGTTGGCTTTCTGGTGTGGCAATCCGTCCCCCTTTGTCCTTTGTTTTATCAACAGTCTTATCGCAAAACCGATTTTTATAGATAATATTTATCTATAATCATCATTTCAAATTGGTTTGTGCTATACTGTCTGAAAAACTGTAAAATGATGAAAAGGATGGTAACAATGAAGGGTAAATTTGGTACGGAAGCGATTTATCGATACAAGATAGACGACTAGTCCGTCATCAGTGAGGAAGACAGGCGGTATTTGGATGACCACGATATCGATGTATCAAAGAAATTGGATCGGTTCGACGAAACGCTCACTGGGATTTCCGATCCTTCCCTTCGGGCAAAACTGGAGAAAGACATGGATGACATCGTCGGCGAGATTTATAGGGAAAACAGCTATTATTATGAAAAATACTACCGGGAAGGCTTCAAAGACGGAATGCAGCTCATGCTGGAATGCATCGGGGAACCTAAAACGACTTTTTCTTTTTAAAGAACATGATCATCAAAACAGCAATGACGGCCATCAATGCCATCACGGCGGCATAGCCCCATTTCCATGTCAGCTCCGGCATACTCACAAAATTCATGCCGTAGACCCCGGCAATAAAGGTCAGGGGAATGAAGATGGTGGAAATGATCGTCAGCACCTTCATGACATTGTTCAGTTTGTTGCTGACGCTGGAAAGATACAGGTCCCGAAGACCCGCATCCAGCTCCCGGAAGGTTTCCGTGGTGTCAATGGCACCCATGATATGGTCATACAAATCTCTGACATATTCCCTGATGTCGGGGCTGATGACGGTGGAACGGTCCCGCTCCAGCCACAGGGCAATGTCCCGGAGGGGCCAGATGGATTTGTGCAGATACAGCAGGTCTTTTTTGATTTCCTTTAAGCTGTGCAGGGTTTCCATGTCCGGGTCGGAAAGCAGACTGTCCTCGCTTTCATCAATCCTGTCTCCCAAGGTTTCCAAAACGTCAAAATATCCGTCCACGATGCTGTCAAGCAGCAGATAAGCCAGAAAATCCGCCTTGTTTTTTCTTACATTCGATTCGCTGTTTTGCAAATGCTCCCGAATTTTTTGAAAAACGTCGCCCCGCCGTTCCCCCACGGTAATCACAAAATCCTTGCCGATGAAAACGCTTTCCTGTTCGTTGACCAGCTCCCCGTCCTTGTAATACATCATTTTTGCAAGGATGGTGATAGAATCCCCGTGGTCTTCGATTTTCGCCCGCTGGGAGGTATGAAAAATATCCTCCACCACCAGCTCGTGAATCCCGAACCGCTGGCAAACCGACCGGATCAGCTCCGTGTCCGCCAACCCGTCCATGTTGATCCAAACGGTGCAATTTTCACCCTTTTCCGCTCTTGTATATTCCTCAAAGGACGGATAAGAAACACACCCGGCTTCATTGTAACAATAAATCTCAATCTCCGTCGCCTCACACCGCTCCGCCCTCACACTATTGCTCACAATATATTTCGACAATCCCCGCACCCTCCTTGTTGTTTGGCTTAATCATACTCTTTTGTGGTGATATTTGTCAAGGGGGATGAGTGGGGCAGATGTGAGAAGTTTAGGTCTGATAAATGCCGTTATTATGACCTATGTATATTTTTCTCAAATGATTGATTTGAGGTTTATTTGGTTGTATAATAATGGTATCGCATCAATAAAGTGAGGGTTAATTGCGTGAAATATTTTACGGATAGTTTATGGTCTACGATAAATAAGGGATCAGAGGCAGAACGTAACCAAGCATGGGCGGAATGGGACAAAAACATGCAGGAATACACGCCGATTTTTGAATCCATAAAGCCAAGGCTTTCAAAGAAGTTTTTGAAAATTTATATGAAAAATCACGGTTTTCATGATTATAGAATCAAAAACATGTTTTTAAATCACAAAGAATATGGGTTAAAAAATCCGGTTTCCTTAGAAATTTATGTTACCAATGACAGTAAGATCTATAAAATAACCTACAAACGAATCAAAAAATTCTGTATGGATTATAACGAAAAAGAAGGCAACGATGCGTTGAAAGGTATGGATGATTGGGGATATGATGAGTTTTTGCCGGTAGACGACCAAACATTATCCCACGAAATTCTATTTGCCTCAGGCGCAGCGATTTTAATCCATTTTATGAATGGGAGTGTATTTATTGAAAAGGTAGAGTAGTACAACAATCAATTTATTGTTCCAAAACAAGAAACGAGTTAGAATATTTATAGACATAATAAGCTTAAAAAATACAACTGCGCATGAATACATCTATGGAAGAGCCATATATAAATAGATGAATTGTATCCAAATTTCTTATAATAGTAAGGAGGGGTGAAATTTCACCCCTCCTTACTATTATAAATCTTAAAATTAATACTTGACTTTTTATCCGTATATCAATTATAATTAACGTACGGGTATAAAGTGAGGTGATGGATTGAGTCCGAGGACTGGGAGACCGATTTCCGAGAATCCACGGCAAATGAGAGTGGAAACAAAAATGACAGCGGAAGAACTCAGTAAGCTTGATTTTTGTTGTGAGCAAACCGGGAAGACACGGTCTGAGATTGTCAGAGAAGGCATTGATGTCATCTATGCCAAACTGAATAACAGTTTCAAAAATAAGTAAAAGGAAGGGTGCTAGCCTCGTCAGCAACAACACCTCTTCCCAAACCGCCGATTACACGAAGGCAACTGGCGTAAATCATTATATCATGCGTTAGTGTGACTTTCAAGTATCGGGTGGAATCAAACAAAAGGGTAAATTAACTCTTGACTTTAGGTGCTACGTATATTATAATCTATTTGGGTGCTACGTAAAGCGAGGTGAGTAAATTCGTGGCAGACAAAAAGCTGGGGCGCCCTACTGACAGTCCAAAAACCTTTATGCTACGGGTGAAAATGGACAAGGATACTTTGAACAAATTGGACGAATGCTGTGAGCTTGAAAAAGTTAACCGTTCGGAATTTGTTCGCGACAGTATCCATCGTCGGTATGACGACTTGAAAAAATGATAGGAAGGGTGCACGCCTCGACAGCAAAAACACCTCTTCCCAAACCGCCGATTACACGAAGGCAATCAACGTAAATATTGTATCATACGTTGATGTTACTTTCAAGTGTTGGGCGGAATCAAACAAGCGGACAAAAAAACACTTGACTTTACGGAGTACATAATATACAATATATTTGTGGGTACATAAAGTGAGGTGATTCTACTGAGTCCACGGACAGGCAGGCCAAAAGCGGAAAACCCCAAAAACATGAGTATCAAAATCAGATTTGATGAAGAAACCAATCAAAGTCTGATTGAATATTGTGAGAAACACAATGTTTCCAGAACGGAAGCTGTCAGACAGGGGTTACAATTGCTTTTGTCCGAAAATAAGTAAAAGGAAGCGGCTCTTCCCTCGTCAAAGTAGTAGCCGCCTCCCAAACCGCCGATTACACGAAGGCAATCAACGTAAATCATTATATCATGCGTTGGGTTTACTTTCAAGTATCGAGCGGAATTAAACACAGAGTCAATTACCATCGGTTAAAAGAAACGATTTCTAACCGTAATTGACTTTATGAAAGGATGGTCAACAGTATGGAAACAATAGAACGGGAAGAAAATGTGATTCGGAACATCTATGAGGGCAACATTGATTTTGCCAACCGTACCTTTGAAAAAGGATCGGAGTATGCAGAGAACATTCATGAATTCTGCCGGTTGGAGGAAGAAGTGTATCAACTGCTGGGGGAACACAACAAGGCGAAAGCCGAGGAACTGATCTCCAGCATCTTAAGCCTTGAATCCCTTGTGGAATGCGACAGCTTTGCCGAAGGGTATAAAATGGGCACCCGGATGTTAATGGCGGCGCTGTATGACGTGAACGCAAAAAGCATTTATAAAAAGTAAGGTTTCGATAAGGGGGGCAGATAGCTCCCCTTCTTGTTGTGGCTCTTGTTAGGATGGGAAATAAGGGAGTGAGGATTGCCGTTTTTTATAATGCTAGCTTTACAGGTGAAAAAGCAGAAAATCATCCTTTTTATATTATAAATACAATTAATTCCCGAAAAAAGCTTCCAATTCCCTCTCATTTATTGTATACTAATCAGAAATGATAACAAAATCTTTACACAACAAAAGGTGCGATGTTCGTGGATAATAAGCCGGAAGAAACAGAAATACTGAAACAAAAACCCATCGGGTACAAAGCAAAAAAAAACAAAAAGGCAGTGTCTTTGCTCATCCTTGCGGTTATCGTGCTGGGATTGACAGCGGCCATTCTTTTTTTATTCCGCCCGGCTGCGAACAAGGCCGTTGCACGGGTAGACA
>MKRK01000009.1:38617-39154 GCA_001896915.1 Clostridiales bacterium 43-6 | reverse complement strand
CGAAAAGGATGTTTGGAATTACCGCAAAGCCGAGGGTTCTCCCCTTTATGGTGACGAAGTGGATGACTGGGTGTTGTCCCGTCTGATCCGTGACGAGGCCATTCGCCATGAGTTCAACAAGCTGGGTCTTTCCTTCACCGAAGGGCAAAACGAGCTTCGGAAAACCAACATGGGAAACGAAGAAAAACGATACAACGGAAAAAAGGAAATGGAAGCCGCCCTGAAAAAACAGGGAATCGATTATCGGGATGTTCTGGCTGCTTACGAGGCTTATGACCGTTTTGAATCGGTGTTTCTTTATTATTTCGGAGAAATCGGTGTGTATGGTGTTCCCCGCGCCGATGTGGATGCGTTTTATGCCAAGCAGCATGCCCGGATCAAAAGCGTTTTCATTCCGCTGACGGGCGACCAAGGTGCAGCTCTTCCCAAAAAGGAACAAACCAAAGCCCGCGACACGGCACAAACGGTGCTTGCGCTTGCATCAAAAACCGGCGGGGATGATAATTTTGATTCACTGATTATTACCTACAATAAGGA
>MKRK01000009.1:37981-38585 GCA_001896915.1 Clostridiales bacterium 43-6 | reverse complement strand
TCATCACCGATGATTACACAGCCGTCCCCAAATACAAAGAAACCGCTTTTGCCATGAACGTGGGAGATGTGAAGCTCATCGAAACCGAGCACGGTCTTTATATTATGAAAAAATATTCCGCTGTGGATGCCGCTGTTTATACGGACATTCTCCGCCGGCAAGCATTGTTTTCCATGAAAGGAGACGCTTTTGAAGCATTGGTGGAGCAATGGAAGAAACAATGCACGATTACATACAACCAATCGGTCATTGATCAAATTTCCATCAAGGATATAGAGGTTATCAAGCACAATTGATATCAATGGTTTTAGCAAAGTCCCAGGATTTACGAAAGGATGGTCATACGAATGAAAAAACAAAGTTCCCGTTGGGTTGCCCTCATACTGGTACTGCTTCTCATTTCATCGGTACTGAGTGGTTGTAACCCCGAAACAACGCCTGCCAATGCGAATGTGCAGAGCATTACAGGCGCAAAGGGCGAAAAAGGAGACACAGGCGCAGTCGGCGAAGCAGGAGCAACCGGTTCGCAGGGTAATCAAGGTGTAAAGGGCGACAAAGGCGATACCGGTGCGACCGGTGCGACAGGCGAGACCGGTGCAGTTGG
>MKRK01000009.1:37429-37948 GCA_001896915.1 Clostridiales bacterium 43-6 | reverse complement strand
GCGACTGGCGCAGTTGGTCCCCAAGGTCCCCAGGGAATCCAAGGCATAAAGGGCGACAAAGGCGATACCGGTGCCACAGGTGCGGCAGGTGCGACCGGTGCAGTTGGTCCCCAAGGTCCCCAGGGAATCCAAGGCATAAAGGGCGACAAAGGCGATACCGGCGCCACGGGTGCGACAGGCGCAGTCGGCGCAGTTGGTCCCCAAGGTCCCCAGGGAATCCAAGGCATAAAGGGTGACAAAGGCGATACCGGTGCCACGGGTGCGACAGGCGCAGTCGGCGCAGTTGGTCCCCAAGGTCCCCAGGGAATCCAAGGCCTAAAGGGTGACAAAGGCGATACCGGTGCCACGGGCGCAACAGGCGCAACCGGCGCAGTCGGTCCCCAAGGTCCCCAGGGTATTCAAGGCATAAAGGGCGACAAAGGCGATACCGGTGCCACAGGTGCGACAGGCGCAGTCGGCGCAGTTGGTCCCCAAGGTCCCCAGGGTATTCAAGGCATAAAGGGCGACAAAGGCGATACC
>MKRK01000009.1:36710-37345 GCA_001896915.1 Clostridiales bacterium 43-6 | reverse complement strand
CCGGCGCCACGGGTGCGACAGGCGCAGTCGGCGCAGTTGGTCCTCAAGGTCCCCAGGGAATCCAAGGTGCAATGGGACCAATGGGAGCGGAAGGATTGGCTGGTCCAACCGGTCCCCAAGGTCCACAGGGTATTCAAGGTCCGAAAGGTGACACCGGTGCACCCGGCCCAACAGGACCCATGGGACCAGTTGGACCAATGGGTACAACTGGCGCACAAGGTCCGCAAGGCTTACCAGGCGCGAACGGTGCAACCGGCGCAACCGGCGCAATTGGTCCGCAGGGTATTCAAGGTTCGAAAGGTGACACCGGTGCACCCGGCCCTTCGGGAGCAACAGGACCCATGGGACCTGTTGGACCAATGGGTACAACAGGCGCACAAGGTCCGCAAGGCTTACCAGGTGCAAACGGTGCAACCGGCGCAATTGGTCCGCAGGGAGCTCAAGGCGACAAGGGTGATAAAGGTGATAAAGGTGATAAGGGCGACACCGGTGCAACCGGTCCTGCCGGCGCAGGTGCAGCCAGCATTATCCCGTTTTCTTCCGGCACAGCGATTTCGATGACAACCATAGCAGGCGGATTTCCCGGAACCTCATCGGCCATCGGCTTTGGTTCGGCCACTGCCGTCACAGCTACC
>MKRK01000009.1:32677-36588 GCA_001896915.1 Clostridiales bacterium 43-6 | reverse complement strand
GCCGGTCCAGAAGCTTCATCTTTCACACCTGTTAGCGGAGCGGTCGTAACATTGGCTCCTTCCTTAACAGGCATTATCTCTACAGGACAGTCCGTATATGGATACACAGGAAATCTGTCGGCTTCCATACCCGCAGGCACCCGCGTTATGCTTGTGTTTTCCACCACGGCAAGCGGAATATCCCTGATCAATACCACTTCCGCAATTGTCAGCGGCGGTATTGCGATTTCTTAACTTTCATTCAACGGTCTATGAAAAGACGTTTCTATCGCTCTTAACTGAATCAACAACCCAAAACCGGCACCGAGGTTACTCGGTGCCGGTTTCCGTTTGTCCAAACACACAAACTCATCTTTATCTTTTTGCCCAAATAACAATGCCCACCATCAGTTCAAACAGGATGCAGAACAAAATGCGAATGGTGAAACCCGATCCTAGTTTATCGGTTGCCAGCTGTCTCCCTTCAAACCAGATTTGATTGACAAATAGCACGATGATCGGAAGAGTATGACGGTTATCAGTCAATTTTATTCTGCAACAAAAAAACCGATACCGGGCGGTATCGGTTTCAATGGAGAATCAATACGCTACAAAATACCATTTCTGACAGGGATAACCGCCATAGGGAATGGCTTGGATTCCTGCACCGGCAGTGGGCATTGCGTTCATAACCTCAAGAGAATAACCGGGAAGGCTTTTGGGAGAAATCATCATGTTGCCGTCCGGCAGCTGGTATACCAGCCATTTTTGGTTGTTGCTGTCATCTGCGGCAGCAATGTTGATTGTGGGCGTGTTTGTCAGTCGTTTGCTTGTGTCTGACAGAGGAATAAATAGGTAATAACCATCCTCGGTCATTTCTATATCCCAACCCTGATTGACGCCGCTGAAGCTCTGCTGAGTCAAGGCAGAGGTTCCGGCCGGACAATTAAACGTGGTGGTTAGGACAGAATCCAGGCTCAGATTCGAGTTAACGTTTCGAACGCTGTAGGTTCCATTTTCCACCGGAATATTCTGGACAAGGTTCCATCTTTGGCAGGCATATCCCCCATAGGAAAGGTTCTGAACTCCTGTGGGAGACATGGACGCGTTCATCACCTCCAACGCCTTGGTCGGATTGTTTTTTGGTGCGATGATCACATTTCCGTTTGTGTGTCTCCAGATGAACCATTTCTGGCTGTCACTGTTGTCCGCATTGGCAACATTGATCATGGAAGCATAGGACAGTCGCTTTGTATCATTAGTCATGGGGATAATTTCATAATAGCCGTTTTTATATTGGAAACGCCACAGCTGATTGAGGCCGCTGTAGCTTTGCTGGGTCAGTGTGGAAGCCCCTTCGGGACAGTTGAAGCTCGTTGTGATTATAGAATCCAGAAGCAATCCCGAATTTTCATTCTGAAGCTTGTAAATTCCATCAGAAACCGGTCTGTTTTCGACAAAGTTCCATTTTTGACAGGGATATCCGCCATAGGGAATGGCTTGTAATCCACCGCCCGCATAAAGCCATGCGTTCATAATCTCAAGAGAATTTCCCGGGAATTTCTTTGGTGATATCATCATAGTTCCGTCGGACAATCTCATTACCAGCCATTTTTGGCTATCACTTCCATCCGCCGGTGCAATATTGATTGTGGGTGTGTTGGTCAAACGCTTGGTTATGTCTGAAATGGGAGTGATTTCATAATAACCTTCATTGGTCATTGTCACTCGCCATATCTGATTGATTCCGCTGTAGCTTTGCTGGGTCAGAGCAGAAGTTCCGGTCGGACAGTTAAACGTGGTGGTAATAACAGAATCCACATTCAGGTTTGAATTATAGTTGCGAATGTTATAGGTCCCGTCAGCTACAGGTCTGTTCATCACAAGATTCCATTTTTGATGCAGATTGCTGCCGTATGTGGCACACTGTACTCCGTCCGGTAAAGTCGACGCATTCATCACTTCCAGAGCGCCTATTGGATTGTTTTTAGGCGCAAGGATGGTATTGCCGTTTGTATCTGCCCAGATCATCCATTTTTGACTGTCACTATTGTCTGCATTTGCGATATTGACCGTAGTCCCGTAGGACAGTCGCTTTGCGTCGCTTGACAATGGTATGATCTCATAATAACCGTTTTTATATTGGAATCGCCACAGCTGATTGAGCCCGCTGTAGATCTGTTGGGTCAGTGTTGTCGTGCCTTCCGGGCATCCCGCTATAGTTGTAATCACAGAATCCAGATTCAATTCAGAATTTTTGTTTTCGATCTTGTAAATTCCGTTTTGAACCGGTTTGTTCTCGATTAGATTCCAGCTTTGGCAGTCATAACCACCGTATAGAATGCACTGGACACCGGCGGGCAACATCCATGCGTTCATAACCTCCAGTGATCTGGCGGGATAGTTTTTGGGTGCAATAATCACAGAATTGTTGGCCAGTTTCATAACAATCCATTTTTGGGTATCGCTGCCGTTTGCCGTTACTGCATTAACCATGGATACATAGGACAAACGCTTGGTCGAATCCGACTGTGGGATAATCTCATAATAGCCTTCTTTGTACTGGAATTTCCACAGCTGGTTGATGCCGGTGTAGCTCTGTTGGGTCAGCGTGGACATACCGGCCGGACACCAGATGGTTGTGGTGGTGACCGAGTCAAGGCTGAGACCGGACTTGTAGTTGCGCATGTCATAGATGCCGTCATTCACCGGTCTGTTGGCAATCAGATTCCAGCTCTGACAGGCATAACCGCCATAATTCAGGATTTGAACGGCACCGTCCGGCTGGGTTGAGGCATTCATCACTTCAATGACTCTTTCCGGATAATTCTTGGGTGAAATTTTAAAGGAGCCGTCCGTCAGACAGGATATGATCCATTTTTGATTGTCATTTCCGCTGGATGCCATACTCATCACCATGGAATTGTATGTCAGCCGTTTGCTGATATCCGATTGGGGAATGATTTCATAATACCCGGATATAAACTTAAATCTCCACAGCTGTTTGATCCCGCTGTAATTCTGCTGGGTCAGCGTGGTATAGCCCGGCGGGCAATTGAAGGTGCTGGTTATTGTGGAGTCCAAGCTCAGGTTCGAGTTATGGTTGCGGATATTGTAGATGCCGTCTTCCACACCGCAAAGAGCTTTCATATAATAGGTCCGGGTCACGTCCGGCTTCAAAAGCGCTCTTGCACTGTATCCATAGGTATTAATCAAAGTGCCGTTATCGGTACTTTTAAAGGGGACGTTTCCGTTGTAGACGTCGGAATACCATTGGTATTTCCAAAGGAAACGAAGCAGACTGCTGCCGGAACGGCGCAGAGCGTCATAATATCGATCATAATTGTTGGTATATCCATATGGTTCTACAAACGGCTGTATGTAGGGTGCTGTTCCCATGGTCGCCGTATATGCTGCCTTATCCATCTCATCAATGTTTGGTGCAGGTACATTCATGGTACCGTTGATACCGCCGAAATAGTGATGAAATTCATGAAGGATTCCGTCCAGGGGAACGGAGGCTTCGGTAGTATTTGTGCAAGCAACGTTGGCTACGGACTGGAAGCATTCCCGTCCGATATACGCATATCCGACATTCCCGTCACCTCTCTGTCCGTGGGACACCGATACACCGGCGGGTGTATAAACACCCATGTATACCCCCAGGTAGATGTTGCGTGTAACATTTTGAAACTTAACATTTGCATCGGTTACGAAGGGAAGGAAGGTATATACAAAATCATAATTTCCGGTGCTCATTGCATTTTGTATGGTGGTGGAACATGAAGAATTGGGGCTGACCAAATTGGGATATGAGACATTAAACACACTTGTGCCGGACAGTGATGCCTCACAGGTCACGTTGTTAAGCACCAAGACATCCGTATTCGTAGGTGCTTTTTTATCTGTGATCTGTTCCATGGTATAATCGA
>MKRK01000009.1:16774-32644 GCA_001896915.1 Clostridiales bacterium 43-6 | reverse complement strand
CGGCCGGAACAGTCGTTACATATTGTGTTTGTGTGTCAGAATTGGTAAAGGTAATGCTGCGGATTTCAAGACAAAGCACCCGGTAAGGGGTAGTCTTGTTCAGTTCAATGTTGTCAATCCAGACGGTTGCTGCTTGGTTGGGCGTGGAATTCAGCTTGATCTGAACGCTGGTGGAACTGCCGGTGTAAAACCCGATACTGACTTCCTTCCACTCATTGACTGACGCTCTGGCATCGATGCTTGTGGCAATGGTGGTTCCTCCATTGATTACCTTTATGCTGAACGGGATTTTCCCGTTTATGATGACATCGCTTTTTACGAGCGTATACACAGTGTAGTATGTATTCTGCTGAAGTCCGCTGAAGGTTTTGATGTAGCTGGCATCATCGGAAGAAAAGCTTTTGATAGCCAACGAATAATCCGCACCGTTATTGGTGACGATTTCTCCTTCATACACATTTCTCGAATCCATGTAGAATTCCGAAACGTTATTAGAGGATACCGTTGCCCACATCTCGGAGCTGTAGAGTTCCGTTACCTGTGCTGCCAGAGTTGTGATTTGCATGCAAAAAACCAGGGCAAGAGCCAGGACAAGTGCTATAAATTTTTTCATGATAAACCTCCTCTGTAATTATATTACAAGGATATATTACCATATTAACTATAAATTGTCAATTAAAAACATTTATATTTAAATTTTTATGTTTTATGTCATTTCATTGATGCGATAGCGTTGTGTTTTCAGTTTGTGCTTTGGCGGATTTTGTTCCTTTCTTGACCGCAATATTAAAAAATGGAAAACCCGGCATCGAAATTCGATGCCGGGTTTTCCAAAACAGAATGAGGGTATGAATCAAACGAATCTATCTATAGAGAAAATTCCTTTTCCGTGTCGGTCAGTGCTTCGTCAAAACGGGATAGAACCGTTTCCAGCTGGTCATAGGAAATGGTAGCGGCCGGTTCGAAACGGATGGTTTTAGCGTTGACGAGGGTACCCGCCGTCATGACCCTTCTGGCAAACATGCCCTTGGCAACGGAATATCCCATATGAGACTCAGGGAACTCCACACCAATCATCAAACCAAGACCTCTGATATCCTGTAAAATCACAGGATGCTTTTCCTGCAGCTTTTTCAGTCCCGCGATTAGATACTCCCCTTTTTCCTTTGCCTGTTTGGGGATATCATTCTCTAACATATAATGGATGGTCGCAAGAGCGGCGGAACAGGCAAGAGGGTTGCCCCCAAAGGTGGGCGAGCCCAGCAGCCAGGGGTTTTCCTGGAGTTCCTCAATCCAAAGATGCGGGCGGGCGATGATACCCGTAATGGGCATGATACCGCCGCCGAAGGCTTTGCCATAGGTCAGAATATCCGGGACGACTTCCTCTGCTTCACAGCGGAACATGGTGCCTGTTCTTCCCATTCCGGTCTGGATTTCATCAAAAATCAGGCACACGCCGTATTCATCGCATATGGCGCGCACTTCTTTCAGGTAGCCCGCCGGCGGCATGATGATGCCCGCTTCCCCCTGAATGGGTTCTAAAATAACCGCAGCGACCTTTTCTCCCACATGAAAGAGGTTATCAACCGCCTTACGGATATCCTCTGCGTTTCCGTACTGGACATGCTGAACCTGCTGCACCATGGGGATATAGGGGGTTCTGTAGGTGCTTTTGCCGCCCACGGATACAGCGCCCATGGATTTCCCGTGGAACCCGTCAATGGCGGAAATGATATATCTGCCCCCCGTTGCGATACGGGCAAGCTTGAGTGCCATTTCAACGGCTTCTGCGCCGCCGTTGGTAAAGAAACAGTATTGTAAGTCACCCGGCGTGATTTCCGACATGACCTTTGCCAAATATCCTCTCAAAGGATCCAAAAGCTCCTGGCTGTGCAGCGCCTGACGGTTAAGCTGTGCAGAAACGTATTTTAAAATTTCCGGGTTTCTGTGACCGCACATGTAGATTCCGAAGCCACCCAAACAGTCGATAAACTCTTCGCCGTTCACGTCATAGAAATACTGATCGTGATCCATCCATTCAATGAAGGCGGCATTTGTGGATACGGATTTTCTGTACTTTAACCAGCCGGGATTGACAAAGGTATTGTAGTTTTCGATGGCGTCCGCCTCAATTTGCTTCTTGTCTTCGTCCTTCAGTTCTGCAGACTCGATGTAGCCCAATACCTTTTCCAGTTCTTTTTTTGTTTGGCTTTTACACATTGTAACACTCCTATTTATTTTTTGTTGTGGCTTATTTGAACCATCCGATGGGGGACGGGTTCAGATTGATGTTGATTTGCTTGACCTCGGTATATTCTTCAAAACCGAAGGTGCCCAGCTCTCTGCCGATGCCGCTTTGCTTGTAGCCGCCCCAGGGGGCTTCGTTGAAGGTGGGATTAAAAGAATTGATCCAGGTGATCCCGGCGCGCAGCTTTTTGATGACCCGCAGCGCCTTGGCACCGTCCACGGTAAACACACCGCCGGCGAGACCATAAACCGTGTCGTTGGCGATTTCAATGGCTTCGGCCTCGGTGCTGAATTTCTGCACCACCAAAACAGGACCAAAGATCTCTTCTTTTACGATTCTCATGTCGGGCGTAACATCCTTGAAAATCGTCGGCTTGATATAATAGCCCTTATCTAACCCGTTTTCGGTCAGACGGTACCCGCCGCAAAGGAGGGTTGCGCCTTCTTCTTTGCCGATTTCAATGTAGGACAATACCTTTTCCATATGGGCTTCACTAATCATGGGTCCCATTTCGCTGTCTGGATCCTCTCCGCTGCCCACCACAATTTGATTGGCACGTTCTGTGAGCCGTTCTAAGAATTGATCATAGATGGTGTCCTGTAAAATCAGCCGTGAACCGGCGGAGCAAACCTGACCTTGGTTGCAGAAAATGCCGAACAGGGCATAGTCGATGGCAGTGTCAAAATCGGCGTCGGCAAACACGATGTTGGGTGATTTTCCGCCCAGCTCCAGTGAAATGTTTTTCAAGTTTCCTGTGGCTGCCGCCATGATGCTTCTGCCGGTTTTGGTGCCGCCGGTGAATGCAATTTTATCCACATCCATATTGGATGCGATTTCGTTGCCCACGGTCGCCCCGGCTCCCAACACGAGGTTGACAACCCCTTTGGGGAAACCCGTTTCCTCCATCAGCTCAAACAGACGGACGGCGGACAGGGGCGTGATTTCGGAGGGCTTGAACACAACGGTATTGCCGGCCGCCAAGGCAGGCGCCATCTTCCATGCCGCCATTAATAGCGGATAGTTCCATGGGACAATCTGACCGCATACGCCAATGGGCTCCCGCACCACCATGGTCTGCATATCCTTATCGGGCACGTCGTAGGTCTGCCCGTGGGGCTTGGTGGCAATGCCCGCATAGTATTTAAAACAAGCGGCCGTATCTGCCACATCATATTCGGTTTCCCGCAGGGGCTTGCCGTTGTCCCTGACTTCCAGCAATGCCAGTTCTTCTGCATTTTCTTCAATTTTTGCCGCCAGCCGAAACAAATATTCCGCCCGTTCTCCTGCGGTCACATCCTGCCAGCCGTCCTTGTAAAAGGCACGCTTGGCGGCGGCAACGGCGGTCTTCACATCGTCGGCCGTGCCTTCCGTGACCGTGGCAATGATTTCTCCGTTGGCCGGGTTGACCACGGTGCGGGTCTCTCCCGACGAAGAGAGTACCCACTGTCCGTCTAGATACATTTTTTTAATATCACTCATGATAACCCTCCCTATCAGCTGTTTTTGAATTCTGTCCAGACGTCGTCATACAGCTTTGCATTGTCGCCCAGATTCTTGACAAGCTGACCTTTTTTCAGGGCTTCTGCCGGCGGGTTGCTGGCGGGGTTGTTTTTATAAGAATCGGGTAATATGTCATAGGCAGCCTTGTTGGGGTTGACGTAGGGATATTCTGCCGATACCATTTTGCTGATTTCAGGACGCAAAATGAAGTTAATAAACAACTCTGCGTTTTTCTTGTTCTTTGCCCCTGCCGGAATCACAAAGTTATCAATCATGAGAGAAATGCCTTCTTCGGGATAGACGGGAACGATGTCTGGGTTTTCCGCCATGGCAAGGGCAACCTCGGCGCACCACATAAAGCCGATGGAGGTTTCGCCGCTGATCATGGAGGTTTTGGGAGAATCGCTGTCAAACAGCTTGATGTTTGGTTTTAAGGATACCAGTTTATCCTTCATTTTGGCAACCTTGGCCGGGTCGGTTTCGTTGACGGAATAACCCAGGGACAGTGCCGAAAGACCCATCACCATTCTGATATCGTCCAGCATCACGATAGAATTTTTGTATTTGCTGTCAAAAATATCGTTGATGGATTTGATCCCGCCGGGGATCTTTGCTTTATTGTAACATAAAATTGCATTGGAAATCATATAAGGAACCGCATATTCACCCGTTTCATCGAAATACATTTTCGTGTACTGGGGGTCTATGTTTCCAATGTTGGTGACCACGGTATTGTCGAACTTTTCAAGAAGCCCTGTTGTACGCATGGTATCCACCATGTAATCGCTGGCTATGGTCAGGTCATACATGCCCTTTTCACCTGTTTTTATTTTGTTCAGCATTTCTTCATTAGAGGAATAGGTGGTATAATTCACCTTGATTTTATATTCCTTTTCAAAGGCTGTTAACACCGATTCCGGCATGTATTCCGTCCAGTTGAAAAAGTTCAGAACTCCTTCTGTTTTCGTTTCTTCACTTTTTCCGCAGCCGCTGAACAGTGTTATGGTCATCACAAAGACCAGCAATAAGCACATTAGTTTTATCGTTTTTTTCATCGTAGAACCAAATCCTTTCATAATAAAGCTTGAGACTCACTCAAATCTTCTTTTTTGTTATTTTGGTTTTAATCAGAGAGAAAAGCCCGCCCTGGGTGATAACCACCACAGCAATGGTGCCAACCAAAATGAGCGTAGACAGCGCATTTACATCCGGGGACACGCCGGAACGAACCATGGAATAAATCTGCATGGGGAGCGTCGTGCTGGTAGGACCCGTTGTGAAAAAGCTGATGATTACATCGTCCATGGACAGCGTCAGCGCAAGCATGGCGCCTGCCAACACGCCCGGCATGATACAGGGCAGCGTCACCTCAAAAAAGGTACGGATTCTGCCTGCTCCCAAATCCATGGCTGCTTCTTCAATGGAAGGATCAAAGCCGTTCAGTCTTGCCCTTACCGTAAACACAACAAACGGGATACTGAACGTTACGTGGGCAATGATTAAGGTGAGAATTCCGAGGGGCATTTTCATTATGGCAAAAATACTGAGCAGTGCGATTCCCAAAATGATTTCCGGGATCACAACCGGTATGTACATCAGCGCATCCACAACACCCTTGCCTTTGAATTTGTATTTATACAAACCAATGGCGCCGATGGTCCCGATGACGGTTGTGATAACCGTGCTGGTCAGTGCAACAATGATGGTGTTTTTAAAGGATTCCAGCAGTCTTTGATTTTCAAAGATTTTTCCATACCACTCCAGTGTGAAGCCCTGAAACACAATGTTTCGTTTCGATGTGTTAAATGAAAAAACAACCACAACCATGATCGGCAGATACAAGAACAATAAAATCAGACCCGCATGGATTTTGCCCAGTGCTTTTATGATTTTTTCTTTTGCCTGTTTCATTTATGCCACCCCCAAATCGTCGATTTTACCGCCTACTTTCGTATAAATCTTGACCAGTATCAATGTTACTATGATCAAAACAATCGACAAAGCTGCGCCCAAAGGCCAGTTCTGTGATGTGTTGAACTGATTTTTTATGAGGTTTCCGATGAGCATGGTGTTGCCGCCGCCCAATAAATCGGAAACAAAGAAATAGCCCAGCGCAGGAATAAACACCATGATGGAACCTGCAAAGATACCCGGAGAGGTCAAGGGCAGGGTTACATGGAAAAAGGAATGAATGCGTTTTGCTCCTAAATCACTTGCCGCCTCCAAAAGGGCGCGGTCCAGCTTTTCGATGGATGCATACAGGGGCAAAATCATAAAAGGAAGCAATGTATAACACATCCCGAGAACCACCGCAGGTGTGGTAAACAGCATATTCAGCGGCTCCTTGATGATATGTGCGTCCATCAACAAATTATTCAGAACCCCCTCTGTCCCTAAAATGGTTTTCCAGCCATATAGTCGGATCAGTGAATTCGTCCAAAAAGGCACAATGACCAAAAGCATCAGAATGGTTCTCTTGGTCTTAGAGCTGTTTGCCATATGATAGGCAAAGGGGTAGCTGATAAAAATGCTGATGACGGTTGTAAAAAAGGCAATCAGAATGGACTGCCCGTAAATTTTTAAATAGTCCGCACTGGCCAGCTTTCCGTAGTTTTCCAATGTAAATGCAAACTCGATGCCGCCGCTCGGGCTTCTTGAAGCAAAGCTGATGACCAGAACATAAACAAGCGGGATCGCAATTAATATGAGAAGCCAAATGCTGACCGGGGATACGGTTACGAGTTTCGGCAAGCTTTTTTTAAAGCGCTGTTTCAGTTTCATAATGTTCCCCCAAATCTACATTATCAATCAGCGAGAAAATTTGATGCTGTCTGGAATGCATGACCACCGCATGCTCTTTTTCCCAATACAGATTGGTGACCGAGGCGACCGGCGGCAGGTCGCTGCCGGCCAGACGGTTCAGCTTCACTTCAAACCCGTTTTGCAGCACTACAATGCTCCGGATGAAGGAGCCTACATAAATATGCTCCTTCACTACGCCGGTCAGATGAAAGCCTTCTACTTCTTTTTCGGAAAATTGTAGCTTTTCCGGTCTGACAGAAATATAGACAATTTCGTTTTGCACACAGGCATCGTTTTTCGCCGTGACTGTCCCGGTTTCTGTGCGTAGTGACAATGCACCCTTTTGGACTTCCTCCACTCTTGCTTCAAATACATTCGATTCGCCGATAAAATCGGCCACGAATTTTGATTTCGGCTTTTCATAGATTTCATCCGGTGTACCCAGCTGTTCTAAAATTCCACCGTTCATAACAGCAATACGGTCACTCATCGTAAGTGCTTCCTCCTGGTCGTGGGTGACATATACAAAGGTGATTCCAAGCTTTTTTTGCAGCCGTTTCAGTTCAATCTGCATTTGCTTGCGAAGCTTCAGATCCAGTGCACCCAGGGGCTCGTCGAGCAGCAAAACCTTGGGGCGGTTAATGAGCGCTCTCGCGATTGCCACACGCTGTTTTTGTCCCCCCGAAAGCTGGCTGGGCATTCTCTTCTCAAACCCTTCCAGCTGCACCAGACTAAGCATTTCGGTAACCCGCTCTTTGATTTCTTCTTTTTTAACCTTTTTCATCTTCAACCCGAAGGCAATGTTGTCATAAATGGTTTTATGGGGGAACAGTGCGTAGCTCTGAAACACTGTGTTGACGTCCCGCTCAAATGGTTCTTTGTCCGATACATTCTCGCCGCCTACCAATATACTGCCGTTTGTGGGTTCTTCAAACCCTGCAATCATACGTAAAGTTGTTGTTTTTCCGCATCCCGACGGTCCCAGCATAGTCAGAAACTCCCCGTCAAAAATAGAAAACGACACATCCTTTACCACATGGTTATCGCCGTAATATTTGTTTACATTTGTTATTTCCACCATTGGTTTCATAACGACGCCCTCCTCCAGTTTAGCGCATAAAAGCAATGTTCCACTCGCTTCTTGTGATCCGTTAAATTGCCTTTCCGCCGCGCTCACCGGTTCGAATTCTCATGGCATCGTCCACATCGTACACAAACACCTTACCGTCACCTACGGTTCCCGAGGATATTTTGGTGTTGATTTCTAGCAAAGTGTTTTCTACCTGTTCGTCTTTAATCACCGCATTGACCTGAATTTTCGGCAGCAGGTTGATGTTGACCTTCATGTTCTTGATTTGATTTACACTGCCCTTTTGCTGTCCGCAGCCCATGACTGCCATAATGGTCATTCCGCCGCAGCCGCATTCATCAAGAATTTCCTTCAGGGTTTCCAGCTTATCCGGTCGGATAATGATCTCAAGTTTTTTCATTGCTAACTCCTCCAAATGACTATTAAACAAAAATGGTCAAACCTAAAAAAGATTTGACCACATCGTCACAAAATAAAATGTTGTTCCCCATGACGGAGAACAACATCATTGTCGTAATATTGTATTTTATTTGTATATTATATGGCACAACCTTTTCTTTGTCAATAGGCTTTCCCCTGTTTCTCTATACTGGCAAAATATTCTATGGTTATTTCGACTTGTTTTGTGTCATATGCACATACATTTGTCCTTGATATGAATACATACCTTCAGTTTTATTGTAACAATGTCTATTTCTCCATATATTTCTGTGCAGTTGCACAAAAGGACCCGATTGACGCTCGTCAATCGGGTCCTTTTCATTTCTGTAACAATATCTGCGTGGAGCTACTTCGTTTTCAAGTAGCTGTCACAGGTTTTGGCGGCATTTCTGCCCTCATTGATTGCCCAGACAATCAGGCTTTGCCCGCGTCTTGCATCACCGGCGGCGAATACCCCGTCCACATTGGTGGTGAATGAACCATATGCTGCGTCAATGTTGGAGCGGGCATCACGGTTGAGACCGAACTGCTCGATCAGGGCATCCTCCGGTCCTGTAAATCCCATGGCGATCAACACCAGATCGGCAGGGCGAACCTGTTCGGTACCCGGGATCTCAACAGGGATAAAACGACCGTCAACGTTTTTCCATTCTACCTGTACGGTATGGATCTGAACTGCATTTCCGTTTTCGTCGGCTTCAATCTTCTTGGTCATGACACAATATTCACGAGGATCCCTGCCGAACACGGCAGCAGCTTCCTCCTGCCCATAATCGGTGCGCAGTATCTTGGGCCATTCGGGCCAGGGATTATTCCTTGCCCGTTCCACCGGGGGTTGGGGCATGATTTCAAACTGGACAACACTCTTGCAGCCGTGGCGGACGGAGGTTGCCACACAGTCGGTTCCCGTATCGCCGCCGCCGATTACAATGACGTTTTTATCCTTCGCAGAAATAAAATTGCCGTCTTCTAATTTTGAATCCAAAAGGCTCTTTGTGTTCCGGCTTAAAAAGTCCACCGCAAAGTAAATCCCCTTTGCGTCCCGTCCTTCACAAACCAGATCACGGGGTTTTGTGGCACCTGTGCAAATCACAACGGCGTCAAATTCCTTTTGCAATTCATCTGTTGTAATATCTTGGCCCACATTCACACCGGTTTTAAACACAATGCCTTCTGCCTTCATGATATCTATCCGGCGGTCAATGATACTTTTGTCAAGCTTCATGTTGGGAATGCCATACATAAGTAATCCGCCGATTCTGTCGGCACGCTCAAAGACCGTCACATTGTGCCCGAATTTGTTCAGCTCGTCGGCAGCGGCAAGACCGGAAGGACCGGAGCCGATGACCGCCACATGCTTGCCGGTACGGGTCTTGGGCGGACAGGGCACAACCCAGCCTTGCTCAAAGGCATATTCAATGATGGAGCATTCGTCGTTTTTGATGGTGACTGCCGGTTCAATGATGCTCAGAGTGCAGGCACCCTCACAGGGGGCGGGGCAAACTCTGCCGGTGAATTCCGGAAAATTGTTCGTTTTCATCAGTCGTGTGAAGGCCTTGTCCCATCTGCCTTTGTAAATCAGCTCGTTCCACTCCGGAATGAGGTTGTTGATTGGACAGCCGGAAGCGGCACCTCCGATTAACAGACCCGAATGGCAGAAGGGCGTTCCGCAGTCCATACAGCGGGCACTTTGGGTGCGCTGCTGTTCCGGGTCAAAGTGTGTGTGGAATTCATCCCAGTCGCAAATACGCGTTAGCGGTAAACGGTCGGGTGATATTTCTCTGTCATATTCCATAAAACCTGTTGGTTTCGCCATATTAATAACCCCCTTAGTTACCGCTTACGCGGGATGAATCACTGTTGTTGGCTCCGAAAGCGGCCATCAAAGCATCGTCGCCGGTGTACCCGTCAGAAAGTGCTTTTTCGATCGATATCATCATTCTCTTATAGTCCTTCGGCATAACCAGAACGAATTTGGGAAGGGAGGCTTCCCAGCTCGCCAGGATTCCTGCCGCTTTTTTGCTGCCGGTATAGGCGCTGTGTTTTTCAATCAGTTCCTTCAGCTCTGCAATATGCTTTTCCTCTAGGGTTTCCAGCGCAACCATTTCTGTGTTCAAACGGGTTTTGAAGCTGCCGTCTTCATCATAAATGTACGCCACACCGCCGGACATACCCGCCGCAAAGTTACGGCCTGTGGGTCCGAGAACGACCACCCGGCCGCCGGTCATATATTCACAGCCGTGGTCGCCCACGCCTTCTACGACCGCCGTCACGCCGCTGTTACGAACACAGAATCGTTCGCCAGCCACGCCGTTGATGTAGGCCTCACCTTTGGTGGCACCGTAGAATGCGACGTTGCCGACGATGATATTATCCTCAGCGGCAAAGCCGGAGCCCTCCGGCGGACTGACCATCAGCTTCGCCCCGCACATTCCTTTTCCCACATAGTCGTTGGCATCGCCCCGGAGCTTCATGGTTAAGCCCAGCGGTGCGAATGCACCGAAGCTTTGACCGGTGGTTCCTGTAAAGTTCAGGGTTATGGTATCCTCCGGCAAACCGGCGGAACCGTATTTTTTAGAAATCTCACTACTCAGAATGGTACAAGCGGCACGGTCGGTGTTGCAGATTTTAACCTCGGCAACGACCTTTTCGCCGGTTTCGACCGCATTCTTACACAGAGGCAGAATGGTGGTATTGTCAAGGGTTTTGTGCAGCTCATGATCCTGTTTCATGGTGTTGCACAGCAGCCCGTCGTTATTTGCGTTTGGTTTGTAAAGAATGGAGGATAGGTCAATGTTTTTTGCCTTCCAATGGGCGTTCTCTGCGTCAGACTCCAACAAATCGGAACGACCGACCATTTCGTTAATTGTTTTAAATCCAAGCTCTGCCATGATTTCACGCAGCTCGCTGGCCACAAAACGCATAAAGTTGACCACATATTGAGGATCCCCTGCGAATTTGCCGCGAAGCTTCGGGTTTTGGGTGGCGATGCCCACGGGGCAGGTATCAAGGTTACATACACGCATCATGACACAGCCGAGGGGGACCAGCGGAGCGGTGGAGAAGCCGAATTCTTCGGCACCCAGCAGCGCAGCGACTGCAACATCACGACCTGTCATCAGCTTGCCGTCGGTTTCCAGTACGATACGGCTTCTTAAATCATTGAGCACCAATGTCTGGTGGGTTTCGGCAAGCCCGAGCTCCCAGGGAAGACCGGCATGCATGATACTGGTTCTGGGCGACGCGCCTGTTCCGCCGTCATAACCGCTGATGAGAATCACATCGGCCAGCCCCTTGGCAACGCCGGCGGCAATGGTGCCCACACCTGCTTCAGAAACCAGCTTCACGCTGATTCTCGCACCGGGGTTGGCGTTTTTCAGGTCATAGATCAATTCTTTTAAATCCTCGATGGAATAAATATCATGGTGGGGGGGCGGGGAAATCAGTCCGACGCCGGGGGTAGAATAACGAACCTTCGCAACCCACGGATAGACTTTTCTGCCCGGCAGCTGTCCGCCTTCGCCCGGCTTTGCGCCCTGCGCCATTTTGATTTGGATTTCTTTTGCGTTGATGAGATATTCTCCGGTAACGCCGAAACGGCCGGAAGCAACCTGCTTAATGGCACTGCAGCGGGAATCGCCGTTTTCGTCCGGCGTAAATCTGGCCGGATCTTCACCGCCCTCGCCGGTGTTGCTCTTGCCGCCGATGCGGTTCATGGCAATCGCCAGTGCTTCGTGTGCCTCACGGCTGATGGAGCCGAAGGACATTGCGCCGGTTTTAAAGCGGCGGCAGATGGACTCAACAGACTCAACCTCATCAATGGAAACAGGCGTCTGTGTTTTCTTGAATTTCATCAAACCACGTAAGGTCAGTTTCATTTTATCGTTATAAAGCATGCCTGAATATTCTTTGAATTGTTTATAATCCCCTTCACGGCATGCTTGTTGCAGCTTGCCGATGGTTTCCGGGTTGAAGAGATGCTGTTCACCGTTGGTGCGGTACTGATACAGTCCGTCGCTTTCCAGCTCATCGTCCAGACAGCTGAATGCGGTATTGTGACGTAGCAGAGCTTCTTTGGCAACATCGTCAATACCCATGCCGCCAACGGGTGACGGCGTGGAGGCAAAATATTTCTCGATCACAGCGCTGTCAAGACCGACAGCCTCAAAAATCTGTGCGCCCAGATAGCTTTGTATGGTGGAAATCCCCATTTTGGAAAGGATTTTGATGACGCCCTTGTTGGCGGCTTTGATGTAATGATAGAACGCATCCTTCTCGCTGAGGTTTTCCAGTGTGCCATCCTCAATGAGGTTGCGGATGGATTCCATTGCGAGATAGGGATTGATGGCGGAGGCGCCGAAGCCGATCAGACAAGCAAAATGGTGAACCTCTCTCGGTTCGCCCGATTCCAGCACAATGCTGGCACGGGTTCGGATGCCCTTTCGGATCAGGTGGTGATGGAGACCGCCCACAGCCAGCATGGCAGGGATAGGCGCCATGGTTTCGGTGATACCCCGGTCGGACAAAATCAATAGATTGGTGCCGTCCAAAACGGCGTTTTCTGCTGTTGTAAAGAGGGTTTCCAGTGCTTCCTCCATGCCCTTGCCGTCACGGGCGGCTTCAAACAAGATGGGCAGAGTGAGGGACTGCAATCCCGGCAGACTCACAGTCTGCAGCTTTTTTAAATCGCCGTTTGTAATGATGGGAGAATCAATTTTAACACGGCGGCAGCTTCCCGGATTGGGATCGAGCAAGTTGCCCTCCGAACCCAACAGCATGATGGAGGAGGTGACAATCGTCTCCCGCAGCGCATCAATGGGCGGATTGGTAACCTGGGCGAAAAGCTGTTTGAAATAGGAATATAACAGCTGCGGCTTTTGGGAAAGCACAGCCAAAGGCGCATCGTTGCCCATTGCGCCAATGGGGTCGACCCCGTCCTTGGCCATGGGTGCAAGCACCATTCTCATATCTTCATAGGTATATCCGAAAGCCTTTTGCAGCTTTACAAACTCATCATAGCTGTCAATGGTTTCCCCGGCATCCGGCAGGTCTTTCAGTTCGACCATGTTGTTTTTGATCCACTCACGATAGGGGTGCTCGGCGGCGGTTTTGGTTTTCAAATCCTCGTCGCTTATGATCTCACCCTTTTCGGTGTCAATGAGGAGCATTCTGCCGGGGTGGAGACGTTCTTTTTTGATGATCTTTTCCGGCTCGAATTCTAAAACGCCCACTTCGGAAGACAGTACCACCAAATCATCGGAGGTGACATAATATCTGGAAGGGCGCAGACCGTTACGGTCCAGCACCGCACCGATACGGGAGCCGTCGGTAAAGCCCATGGCCGCAGGACCGTCCCAGGGCTCCATGAGGCAGCTGTTGAACTCATAAAATGCTTTTTTATCGTCACTCATGCTTTCGTGGTTTGCCCAGGGTTCGGGAATCATCATCATCATGACGTTTTCCAGAGGCATGCCGGAGAGCATAAGAAATTCAACACAGTTGTCAAACATGGCAGAGTCGCTTCCGTCGGGATGGATTACCGGAAGAACATTCTCAAGCTCTGCGCCGAAGGCATCGGTTTTGAACATGGATTCCCGGGCGTTCATGAAATTCACGTTGCCGCGCAGAGTGTTGATTTCGCCGTTATGTATGATATAGCGGTTGGGGTGCGCTCTTTCCCAGCTGGGGAAGGTGTTGGTGCTGTAACGGGAGTGAACCAGGGCGAGAGCGGTTTCCACGGCTTCATCCTGTAAATCAAGATAGAATTCTTCCACCTGGTCAGAGGTCAGCATTCCTTTGTACACAATGGTTTTGGAAGAAAGGCTTGCCACATAAAAGCGCTCATTTGAAAAGGATTTATGTATGGATAACTCCGCCATTCTGCGGATGATGTATAATTTACGTTCAAATGCGATACCGGCCTCCACGCCGTTTCTGCCGATAAAAATCTGGCGCAGATAGGGCATGCTGTCCTTGGCGGTTTTTCCTAAGCTTGTAAAATCAACGGGAACATCACGCCAGCCAAGAAGGGTTTGTCCTTCCGCTGTAACGATGTCCTCCAAAATCTTTTCGATTTTAGTGCGGATTTCGCTGTCATGGGGTAAAGAAATCAGTCCTGTGCCATAATCGCCCTCGCCGGGCAAAGAAATATTGCTGCCATCCGTGGCTTTTACAAAAAAAGCATGGGGCAGTTGAAGCAGAATACCCGCACCGTCTCCTGAATTCGGCTCGCTGCCCACGCCGCCTCTGTGATTGAGGTTTTTCAACACAGACAGTGACTGGTGCAGAATTTTATTGGACTTTTCCCCCTTGATATTTGCAACAAAGCCGATGCCGCAGGCATCGTGTTCAAACTCAGGGTTGTAAAGCCCCTGTTTCTGTGGTACTTGATTTTTCATTTCACTCACTCTTTCAGACACTTATAAAAATTCACCGAAAACTCAATTCACATCGGCACTGCGCCGATGTGTTGATCTGTGGCACAATGCCAGTTATTTAAAAAATACAGCAAATCAACCAGCACATTTGCAATTGAGTCAATCCATTCTGTCGGACTATCCCAATGATTTTGAATTTTGACGTTATTTAGCTTATTATAATATTTTTGTACTGTAAATACAAGTAGAACATTGCATAATGCATAGATAAATTTTGTTAAATTGACGGTTTTTCCTCTACAGAACTAAAACATTATCAGCAATTCTGATACATTTCGCAAAAGCGTATGTCTACCCATTATATATCAATTCTTTTTAATAATCAAGTTATTTTATTTATAAAAAGTACAATTTTTATGGTCAGGTTTTGTTGTATTTATCAAAAAAATGAATATTTGACCCCCTATGGTTTCTTCATCGGGTGATGAAAACATAGGGGGTCAAATATTCTGTCTTTGCTTTCTATTTCCTCATGCATCGTGCCGCTCTTTAAATCACCGGGTTTATTATCTGCCGAATGGTTTTGATGCATTTTCTGATTTGATAAGACCACATTCGCTATCCTTGAGTGAGTATGATATCGCCTCCATTGGCGGCAGGGTTCAGTTCAGCTTTACCCGTCCAATGTTGGCAGTCAGCTCAATGGTCCCTGCTTCCCTGTCTCCCACATCAACCTTGGTTCCGGGGATATCGCCGGATATTTTAACACGGAAGCCCCTTGTGTCCGGGAGGACGCAAAGCACGTCGCCGATGTTGTTATGAACCGATAAAACACTTACTTGTTCCTTCACCACGGCCATAAACGGCTCTGTTTTGTCTGCAGACGACATATAGTCAAGAGGACTCACCGCATAAACACTCTTTTTCAGCTTTTGAAACAGCTCACCAAACATACCGTCATCCCTTTCAACTGTCAAGAATATTCTTGAGAACAACCGATAATACCATGTCAAGAACCATCATAAACCATACAAACGAAAGTGCAAAAAACAAAGTGTTCAACACGATTCCGGCAATTGCACCGCTTTTGAAAGAGGAGTTTAACCCCTTGATTCCCATGACAAATCCGATTATGGAAGTACCAAAGCCCCCCAAGGGAATGAGCCAGGTAAGGAGGCCCGAAAGTCCCAATCCCAGTGAAGCAATTGCCTTGTTTCTGTTTCTATCATTGAGATGGGACGGATGATAAACCGGCTGTTCCGATCGGTATTGTATAACAGCCTGATGAACCTGGCTGCATGCAGGACAAGACATGGTTTCCTTCGCCAGCCTTAGTCCGCACTTTTTACAATGCATAAGTCCGCCCCTTATAAAGTATATCAGCCCTTTTTCTTCAGCGACTTATACAGCCT
>MKRK01000009.1:14891-16749 GCA_001896915.1 Clostridiales bacterium 43-6 | reverse complement strand
CACAAGGCTGTTCCATTTTTCCTTTTCGCTGTAGCTTTTCATAGAACGGTAAATTGCGTCCGCCATATCGTGAGCGTCGTAGGTTTTGAAGGTGAAGCCGTTGCCGTTTTCACCGCCACTGTCCTGAATGGTGTCCTTCAGTCCGCCGGTTTCCCGAACAACGGGAATGGTGCCATAACGCAAAGAAACCATCTGGGCAAGACCGCAGGGTTCACTCTTCGAGGGCATCAAAAACAGGTCCGCACCTGCATAAATCCTGTGGGCAAGCTCGGGAATAAAGCCTTTTCGGAAAGCGAATTTGCCGGGATAACGCATGCTCATTTTATCAAAATAATCTTCAAAGGTTGCGTCTCCCGAACCCAGCAGAACAAACTGCATATTGGTCGACATCAGCTCTTCAAACCCATTGATGACCAAATCAAGCCCTTTGTGTCCCACCAACCGGGTCACCATGCCGAACAGGGGTACATTTTTGTCCGTCTTTAGCTGGAGCTGCTCCTGCAGCGCCGCCTTGTTTTTCGGCTTTGTTTCCAAAACCGTAGCTTGTGTATAATTTTCAACGAGATAGGCATCGGTAGCAGGATTGTATAAATCCGTATCAATGCCGTTTACGATCCCTGTAAGCTTATATTCACGCTCTGTCAGAATCCCCTCCAGTGAATGGGCAAACCAGGGGTCGAGAATTTCCTTTGCATAGGTCGGGCTGACCGTCGTCACGCTGCTCGCGCTTTCGATGGCGCCTTTCATCAGATTCACGCAGTTATCATAATGGACGACAGAACCGGCAGAAACAGGAAGCCCGAACACATCCTCCAAAATTTCTGTTCCGTATTTGCCCTGATACTGAATGTTGTGAATCGTATACACCGTTTTAATGTTTTCATAGCCCGGTGCATTTGCATAAAACGTGTTGTAATACACAGGCACCAGCGCCGTCTGCCAATCGTTGCAATGGATGATATCCGGTGCGAAATTGATCATCGGAATGATCTCCAGCACCGCTCGGGACAAGAACGCAAAGCGTTCCGCATCGTCAAAATCACCATATAGGTTGGCACGCTTGAAATAATACTGGTTATCCAGCAGATAATAAATGACGCCGTCATATTTCGCTTCAAAAATACCGCAATACTGTCTTCTCCAGGAAACCGGGACGGAGATACTTCCGATGAACTTCATGGTTTCTCTCAGCTGTTTGGGCACCTGCTCATACAATGGCATCACCACACGACAGCCCACCAGTCTCTGACGCAGTGCCTTGGGCAGTGCATAAGCCACGTCGCCCAGCCCTCCCGACACAGCAAAGGGATATGCTTCGCTTGTTGCAAATAAAATCTTCATAAACAAGTCCTTTCTAGACGACTATGCCTTTGTTAATATAAACAGGGAAGGAGCGGAAGCCCATCAGGGTTCTCCCTTCCTTGATGTTGACATTTTTATCGATTACCACATAGGAAAGTTCGGTGTTTTCCCCAATGACGGAGGACTGCATGATGATACTGTTTTTCAGCTTGGCGCCCTTGCCGATGGTGACACCCCTGAAAATCAGACAATTGCTGACTTCGCCTTCAATGACGCACCCATCTGCAATCAGGGAGTTTTCCACCATGGAGGTCAGACCGTAGCGGGTGGGCATATCGTCTCTCAGCTTGGTATAAATCGGACGTTGGGAGGAAAACAGCTCGTTTCTCACCGTTAAATCCAGCAGCTTCATATTGGCATCATAATAGCTTTGCATGCTGTCAATCACCTCGGCATAGCCGCTGAACTCATACCCATACATCTGCATATTATCCTTTTGGCGTTTCACAACATCCCGTGCAAAACTGGTATAGTTATGGCTGGCCGCATCGTCAAT
>MKRK01000009.1:11748-14823 GCA_001896915.1 Clostridiales bacterium 43-6 | reverse complement strand
TATCCTCTTTGTCAAAATCAAATACGGTGCAGCCGTTTCCGTCCATCACGGGCAGTCCTTTTTTGTATGCGATCATGATGTCGGCGTTCTTTTTGTCATAGCACTCCGTTAAATCCTCAATATCAATGTTGCAGACTGTGTCGGCGTCACACAGCAGAACATAATCCTCCTTGCTGTGGTCGATGAAGGTGCGGATGCCCGAGAGCGCATCAATCTTGCCCTTATACATCCCCGACGCAGAATTTACATAGGGAGGCAACACAAACAAGCCTCCTCTTTTCCGTGCCAGATCCCATGACTTACCCGTTTCCAGATGATCCATCAGGGAACGGTAATTGCTTTTGGTAATGACGCCCACCTTGGAAATCCCCGCATTGACCAGGTTCGAGAGTGTGAAATCTATCAGTCTGTACCGGCAGCCAAAGGGCACCGAGCCCAGAGCTCTGTTATTGGTAAGCTCCCCGACATATTCATCATGGGTGCTTGAAAATACGATTCTTAATATATTATTGCCTTTCATTTTAAAATCCATGTCCTTTCCGTATTTCATGCCCGAAGGGGACATAAAACCGTATTGAAATAGCGCCTTTCCACCATCTATAGAATAATACTGCCTTCTTGATCGATCATGGCTTTGGGCTTGATCCAATTGTTTTCGGAAACCGTCGCACCCGGACCCACCACAGCGATCCCCCAATCGTCCTTGTTTTCCACTTCCTCGGGCCGTTTGCCTACCACCGCATTTTTCTCAACCACTGCGTTTTCCGCCACAATGGCATACTGCACCACAGCCCCTTCGCAGATTTTTGCCCCCGGCATTACGATACTGTCCATGACCACCGCATTCTTTTCTACAATGCTGCCGGAAAACAAAATCGAAAAATCCACAGTGCCGGCAACATAACAGCCCTCGCAAATCATGGAGTTCTGCACTGTTGCACCACCGTTGATAAAATGGGGCGGCAGCGCACGGTTACGAGCGTATATTTTCCAGGACGGGTCGGATAAATCCATCTGGATATTAGGGTCCAGCAAATCCATGTTGGCTTCCCACAGGCTGTCGATGGTACCGACATCCTTCCAGTAGCCTTCAAAGGGATAGGCAATCATTTTTTGGTCGTCCGCCAGCATGGCAGGAATGATGTTTTTGCCGAAGTCATTGTTGGAGCCTTTGTTTTTTTCGTCCTCCACAAGATAGTGACGAAGCTTTTCCCATGTAAAAATATAAATACCCATAGAAGCCTTGTTGCTTTTCGGCTTCTTAGGTTTTTCTTCAAACTCATAAATGGTGCCGTCTTCTCTGGTGTTCATGATCCCGAAACGGGAGGCCTCTTCATTGGATACCTCCAACACCGCAATGGTGCAGTCTGCCTTCTTTTCCTTGTGAAAATCAAGCATTTGGGCATAGTCCATTTTATAAATATGGTCGCCGGAAAGAATGAGGACATACTCCGGAGAATACCGCTCAATAAAGGGGATGTTCTGATAAATGGCATTTGCGGTGCCTTTGTACCAATCGGCGCTTTTGTTTCTTTGGTAGGGCGGCAGGATATGAACGCCGCCGTTCATCCTGTCCAGATCCCAAGGCTGCCCGGAACCGATGTAATCGTTCAGCTCCAGCGGCTGATACTGGGTCAGCACGCCCACCGTATCGATGCCCGAATTGATACAGTTGGACAGCGGAAAATCAATAATTCTGTATTTACCCCCGTAAGGAACCGCAGGTTTTGCAACATCCTTTGTCAGTACCCCGAGACGGCTTCCCTGACCGCCGGCCAACAGCATGGCCACGCATTCAACTTTTGCTAGCATTTTGTTTCCTCCCTGTAGACGTTCTTATCTTTTTTTGTTTTATATAAAATACCGATAGCGGCGGAAGTGTCAAGGACACACTTTGTGAAAACCCATGCATGGGACTGTCTACGGTTTTTATGGTTTTTTTCACCGGAACGCCGGTTCCGCCAAAGGGGATATCGTCAGAATTGAACACCAGCTGATAGCTCCCTTTTTGAGGAACGCCGATTTTATAATCCTCCCGTTTCACCGGTGTGAAATTACAAACCACAATGGTTTCGTCTCCTGATAAATCCATTCTTCGGAAGGCAATCACGCTCTGGGCATTGTCGTCGCTGGATATCCATGAAAAACCGTATTGGTCATAATCGATTTCCCAAAAGGATTTCGTGTTTAAATAAAAGGAATTCAGCTCTTTTACATAGTCCTTCATCTGCCGGTGCTTTTCATAGGATAACAGCAGCCAATCCAGCTCTTTTTTGAAGTTCCATTCAATGAACTGGGCAAATTCCTGACCCATGAACAGCAGCTTTTTTCCGGGATGTGCCATCATATAAGCATACAGCACCCGAAGGTTTGCAAATTTATCTTCATAGTCACCGGGCATTTTTCCGATCAGCGAGCATTTTCCGTGGACCACCTCGTCATGGGACAAAGGAAGGATAAAGTTTTCGGAAAAAGCATAGAAAAAGCTGAAGGTGATGTTGTCATGCTTGTGCTTTCTGGTAAGAGGGTCGGCAGACATATACCGAAGCATATCGTTCATCCAGCCCATGTTCCATTTGAAGTTAAATCCCAGCCCGCCGCATTCCACCCCTTTAGTTACCAAGGGCCAGGATGTGGATTCTTCTGCAATCATCAGCGCTTGGGGGAAATATTGAAATACCGCTTTGTTTAAGGTGCGCAAAAATTCAACCGCTTCAAGATTTTCGTTGCCGCCGTATTTGTTCGGGGTAAAATCGCCTTTCTTTCTGTTATAGTCAAGATACAGCATCGAAGCAACAGCATCCACCCGCAGGCCGTCAAAATGAAACACCTCAAGCCAGTACAATGCGTTGGAAATCAAAAAGCTGTGCACCTCAGGCTTGCCATAGTCAAATACCATGGTCCCCCACTCCTTGTGCTCCGCCTTTTTGGGGTCCTTGTATTCATAGCAGGGACTGCCGTCAAAACGGTACAGTCCGAAAGCGTCCTTGGGAAAATGGGCAGGCACCCAGTCTAAAATCACTCCGATGCCGTTTTGGTGGCAGATATCGACAAATTTCATCAAGTCATGGGGGG
>MKRK01000009.1:0-11660 GCA_001896915.1 Clostridiales bacterium 43-6 | reverse complement strand
CATAGCTCCTCCCCAAGCTTTTCGTAACAAAAAACATCCCCGTTTTCATATCGTCTCCATGATCCCAAATGAACCTCGTAAATGTTCACCGGGCTGGCGTAAATGTTCTTCTTTTCCTTTTTCTGCCGCCATGCTTCATCCTTCCATAGATAGCCTTCCAGCGGATAAAATTTGGAAGCCGTGCCGGGACGCAGCTCGCTGTGAAAAGCATAGGGATCTGCTTTCAGAAACTGCTTGCCCTTTTTGTCTGTTATTACATATTTATAGTTATCAAACAATTGAATATCCGGGATAAAGGCTTCCCAAACACCGGCGTGGCTGATTTTATCCATACAGAATTCGGTTTCTTCCCACCCGTTGAAATCACCGGTAACACAAACAAACTCGGCAGCCGGTGCCCATGTGCGGAAAACGGCACCGTCCACACCGTCCTTGACTGCCTTGTGAGCGCCCAGATATTCATAGGTCTTGTAATTCGTACCCTGATGGAACAGATACAAAGCCAGATCGTTTTCGGTTGTAGGTTCTATGTCCTTTTTCAAATTAAAAACTCCTTAAGAACGGCTTTTCCCAGCACATCATATGAAACAGATATACTCTACCATAATAATGCACTTATTTTAACAAATAAACGTCAGAATTACAAGGGTTTTTAGGGTATTTTTTAGGATTTGATTAGAATATTTCCTTTTAAATTTGTATAATATATACGAAAATACCCCAAAATCCATTCCCAATGACTCCTTAATAATTTTTATAGAAATTCTGCCAGAAATATGCTAAACTATTGCCATAATAAAATCTGTTTACGGAGGCATCATTATGAGCAAGGTTAAAATCGGCGTAATCGGCTGCGGGAACATCAGCGATATTTATTTTAAAAACCTAACGGGTCTTTATGAGAACACGGAGGTGTTTGCCTGCTGCGATTTAAACACGGCGCTGTCCGAAGCAGCCGCAAAAAAATATGGAATCCCACATATCTATACCATGGAGGAAATGCTGACGGACACAAGCATTGAACTGGTGATCAACCTGACCCCTCCCAAGGCTCATTTCACTATTTCAAAACAGATTTTGTCTGCCGGCAAGCATCTGTATTCCGAAAAACCCCTTGCCATTGAGTTTTCCGAAGCCAGCGAGCTGGTCAGCCTGGCAAAAGAAAAGGGCTTATATCTTGGCTGTTCTCCCGACACTTTTTTGGGGGCAGGCATCGGCACGGCCCGCAAGCTTATCGACGACGGTGTAATCGGCTCCCCCATCGCCTGTACTGCCTTTTTTGCCTGCCACGGTCCCGAGGATTGGCATCCCAACCCTGAATTTTTTTATCAATACGGTGCCGGTCCCATGCTGGATATGGGTCCCTATTATCTCACCACTCTCGCTTTTTTAATGGGTGGCTTTCACAGCGTCAGCGGAATCACAAACATATCCATAAAAGAGCGTCTGATTACCAGCGAACCGAAGAAGGGTTCTGTCATTGCCGTTGAGGTGCCTACCTATATCAGCGGTCATATCCGTTTTCAAAGCGGAGCCGTGGGCAGCATCACCACCACCTTTGATGTGTGGAAGCACAAGCACCCCCTGATCGAAATCTACGGCACCGAAGGAACCATTTCCGTACCGGACCCGAACTTTTTTGACGGACCGGTGATGGTGCAAACCCGCAACGAGGAGTTCAAAGAAGCCCCTCTTTTCAGCCCCTACACCGACAATGTCCGGGGTCTCGGCATTTCGCAAATGGCCAAATGCATCCGGGAAGGGGGCAGAAACAAGGCCAGCGGCGAGGTTGCCCTGCATGTTCTGGAAGCCATGAAGGCTTTTGATATCAGCGCCGAAAGAGGTGCAGTTTACCAAATGACCACCAAAATAGAACCCATGGATCCCATGCCGACCATAAATAAACCGGGCGAGGTATAATTTTCAAGGGAAAGGAATGATCATTTTGTTTTATCAGCTCACAGAAATTACTTTAAATCGTCAATCCACCTGTTTCATTTGGTTTTCTGATGAAACGGAAGGCTTTTTGGCTGAAGAGAAAAATGTCTTGGCGTTTTCCTCAAAAAAAGCGGCTCATGCGTATGCTTTGTCAACCAACATCTCCCTTGACAACGAAATTACCGCTTACAATCTTGATCATTGGTTATATTGGGCAACCAGCGCTTCAACCACTGTTGATTGTAAAGCCATATTGGATATTTGGAATATTTTCACTGACTTTTCCGTTTCCGCGGGAAAACTTTTTACAGGGGATGAAAGAAGACCGGATATTGACACAATTTATGATAAGCTCTTCTTTGGTAATAACATATTAGTGGATCCACAAGAAAGTCAATACATTCCGCAGTGGCGAGAAGACGAAATTGGGTCTATTAAAAAAATATTGTCTCAGGGAGTTAAAATGTATCAAGAGTGTCTGACGAATATAAAAAAGTAATTAAAAAAAATTGTTGACAAATCATCTCATATGGTTTATTATACCTATAACATATATGATTAGTATGACATGAAGGGAGAGGGTTCTATGAAAATCAGAGTGGCGTTTTTAAAATCTGTCAGAGATTACAAAGCTATGATGATGTGCATGTGTGAGTTGTGTATGTCCATGATTTGTCGTGCAAAACTTCATAGGCTTTCTGTTTTACATACAGTTTGATATTCCTACATACCGATGCGATTTATGCGTATTTGTTCTGTGATATCCGACAGCAGGAAGCGAAAGTTTTCTGCTGTTTTTGTTTTTGAAAGGGAGTGACTGTATGCCGATTATCCTTCGGGATGACCTTCCCGCTTATAAGGTGCTTTCCGCCGAAAATATTTTTGTCATCAACAATAAAAAGGCTGCTCACCAGGACATCCGGGCATTGAAAATTGCCATTCTAAATTTGATGCCCAACAAAATGGAAACCGAAATACAACTTCTTCGTTTGTTGGGAAACACCTCTCTGCAGGTTGAAATCGAACTTTTGCAGACCGAATCCCACGACAGCAAAAATGTTTCCAAAGAGTATTTGACAGAGTTTTATCAAACCTTTGACCAGGTGAAGCACCGAAAGTTTGACGGACTGATTATCACAGGAGCGCCGGTCGAAAAGCTTGAATTTGAACAAGTGGATTATTGGCAAGAGCTGAGTGATATCATGGAATGGTCAAAGACGAATGTGTTTTCCGTGTTACATATCTGTTGGGGCGCACAAGCGGGGCTTTATTATCATTACGGCGTGCCCAAATACCTTCTTCCCGCCAAGACCTCCGGTCTCTTTGTCCACCATGCCGTAAAAAAAGATCATACCATACTTCGGGGCTTTGACGATCGTTTCATCATTCCCCATTCCCGTTATACCGAAATCCGGCGGGAGGATATCGAAACGGTTCGTTCACTGGAAGTGGTGGCAGCCTCCGATGATGTCGGCGTGAATATTGTTTCTGATTTAACCGGCCGCCAGATTTTCATCGTGGGACACATTGAATATGACCGTCTGACGCTGAGAAATGAGTATATCCGGGATGTGCAGAAGGGGATTGCCCCCTCTGTCCCCAAAAATTATTTTCCCGAGGACGACCCGGACAGAGAACCCGTCCATCACTGGAGGGCACACGCCAATTTGTTTTATTCCAACTGGCTGAACTACTATGTTTATCAGGAAACCCCCTATGATTTAAGCAAGCTCGCAACGCCTTGATACCCCAGCGATTTTCAGAAATGAAGGTGAGTAACTGAGAAATTAATTTTACGTGGTGCGGATGTGTCAATCCTGCACCGCCCACAAACCAAATAAACAGAAAAAATAAAAAATTTATAAAAATGATTGAAAGAGGTAATGAAAATGAGCAGAAATTTCAAATTTGAAACGTTACAGGTCCATGTGGGACAGGAAAAACCGGACAGCGCAACCGACGCGCGCGCCGTGCCGATTTACCAGACCTCGTCTTATGTTTTCCCCAACGCAGAAAGCGCAGCCAACCGTTTCGGACTGACCGAAGGCGGCAACATCTACACCCGCATCATGAACCCCACCTCCGACGTATTTGAACAGCGCATTGCAGCCCTCGAAGGCGGCGTGGCGGCTCTGGCGGTTGCTTCCGGTGCCGCTGCCATCACCTATGCGGTGCAGAACATTGCCACGGCGGGTGACCATATCGTCGCCGCAAAAACTCTGTACGGCGGCACCTACAATCTCTTTGCCCACACGCTGGAGGATTTCGGCATCACCACCACCTTTGTGGACTCGGACAAGGACGGCGCCTTTGAAGAAGCCATCAAGGAAAACACCAAGCTGATCTTCATCGAATCCCTCGGCAATCCCAATTCCAATCTCATTGACATTCAAAAGACAGCCGATGTCGCCCACAAGCACGGCATCCCGCTGCTGATTGACAATACCTTTACCACTCCCTATCTGCTTCGTCCTATTGAATACGGTGCCGATATCGTCATCCATTCCGCCACCAAATTCATCGGCGGTCACGGCACCTCCATTGGCGGCGTGATCGTTGACAGCGGTAAATTCAACTGGGCCCAGAGCGATAAATTTCCCGGTCTGTCCAAGCCCAACCCCAGCTATCACGGGGTTGTGTTCACCGAAGCCGTGGGCAACCTGGCGTATATCATCAAAGCCAGAGTCACCCTGCTGCGTGACACCGGCGCGGCCCTTGCCCCGCTGAACTCCTTCTTGTTCCTACAGGGGCTGGAGACCTTGTCCCTGCGTATCGAACGCCACATTGAAAACACCAAAAAGGTGGTGGAGTTTTTAACAAAGCACCCGAAAGTGGAGCGTGTCAACCATCCTTCCCTCCCCGACAGCATTCACAAAGAACTGTATGACCGTTATTTCCCCAAGGGCGCCGGCTCCATCTTTACCTTTGAAATCAAGGGCGGCGCAGAAGACGCCAAGGCATTTATTGATAAGCTGGAGGTTTTCTCATTGCTTGCCAATGTCGCTGACGTAAAATCTCTGGTCATCCACCCTGCCAGCACCACCCATTCCCAGCTGTCCGAGTCGGAGCTTCTCGACTCCGGCATCAAACCAAACACCATCCGCCTCTCCGTCGGTACCGAGCATATTGACGATATCCTGTTTGATCTGGCAACCGCTCTCGGTCCGGTAGAAGAGGAAATAACGGAACCTGCCGCCAAAAAAACATCTATTTTTAAAAAGATATTTACAAAAGCAAAATAACCCGAAACGGGTTTTGAACGGAGCTGTCCGCCTATGAACACTCTGCCCCAAATTGTGAGCGAAAAAGATTATCTGGTTTCGGTCAGAAGACATCTGCATAAAAACCCGGAGCTCAGCCAAAAAGAATTCGGAACCGCCACCTACATAGAAGAACAGCTGGACTCCATGGGTATCATTCACAACAGAATCGGACCAACGGGCATTTTAGGTGTGATAGAAGGCAAATCCGGCAGCGGCAAAACAGTACTGCTGCGGGCAGATATTGACGCCTTACCCATTCACGAGGAAACCGAAGCCCCTTATCGCTCCCGCACGAAAGGTGTCATGCATGCTTGTGGCCATGATGTTCACACAGCCGCACTGCTGGGAGCCGCAAAGGTCTTAAAGTCCGCCAGAGAAACTTTTTCCGGTAAGGTTCTGCTGGTGTTTCAGCAGGCAGAGGAGTTCGGGCACGGTTCTCGGTATTTTTTGGAACAAAATATCACAAAGGATGTGGACCGGGTCTTCGGAGTCCATGTCTCCCCCACCTTCCCGGTGGGGTCACTGGCTATGGTCAGGGGTGCCGATGCCGCTTCCTGTGACTATTTCAAAATCACAGTTCAGGGAAAAGATGCGCATATTTCAAAGCCCGCAGAAGGAATTGATGCATTGTATGCCGCAAGCCTGATTGTCACAAAACTTAAAGGTCTGGCAGTAAAGTTCGTGCATCCCCCGGAAAAAGCACTGATCGGTGTGGGAAAAGTGACCTCCGGTACCTCCTACAACATCATTGCCGGCAATGCGGTCATTGAAGGCACCACAAGAACCTTTTCCTATGACACACAGGAGCTGTTAAAGCAAAAGGTTACGGAGCTGGCTGAAACCATTGCTGCTGCCGAAGGCGCAGTAGCGACGGTTGTCTTTGAAACCTTCACCTCTCCCCTGATCAATGACGAAACGGCTTTTGACGAGGTTTACAGGATTGCCGAAACCATTGTCGGCGCTGAAAACATTGTGACCGAACAAGAACGGATCACAGGCTTCGGCGCCGATGATTTCGCCGAATATCTACGGGACATCAAGGGTGTTTATGTGCATGTGGGCACTGCAAACACAGAAAACCCCAACACCAAAAAACCGCTTCACAGCAGCCGCTTTGATGTAGACGAAGAAGCACTGCTGGTTGCCGCCGGTTTGTTCAGCCAATATACCCTTTGGGTTCTAGGCCACAATAAATAAAAATCATACAACCGTAAATCGAATGATAAAGGGGGGAAAGCATGTGGATGAGACGGTTGTTTTCAAAGCCCTCTATGACAGATACATCACACCGACCAAAGCAAAAAGAGACCGATATCTCGGCATTGAAATAGAAATGCCGATTGTCAATTACAACGGGACACCGGTGGATTTTTCGGTGGTGCATAAGCTCACCGAGGCATTTGCAGCCCGATTTCATATGCATCCGGACGGTACCGATGACGAGGGTCACATCTATTCGCTGAAGGACAACAGAACCGGAGATATTTTTTCTTACGACTGTTCCTATAATAATCTGGAGCTTTCCTTGGGAAAAGGAAAAGACATCAATCAATTATATAAGCGTTTTAAGCTATACTGCTTTTTTATACAAAATTTTTTGGCGCTGTACCGTCACACGCTAACCGGCATGGGCATCAATCCCAACCGCAAAATAAACCGCCATGTGCCCATTCTGAACGAACGTTACCGCATGCTCTTTCACCACCTCACCTCCTATGAAAACTATACCCATCCCGAAGGATTTCACTCTTATCCCGATTTTGGAATGTTCTGCAGTGCCTCACAGGTACAAATTGATGTGGAGCATAGCAAACTTGTGGACACCATCAATCTGTTTTCTATGCTGGAGCCTGTAAAGGCGCTACTGTTCTCTAATTCGGTCATGCCGGAGGAGGAAGGCGGTCTGCTTTGTGTGCGTGACATGCTGTGGGAAAACAGCATGCAGGGTTATAACCCCAAAAACATCGGGATGTTTGAGGAAACACTGAAAACCGAAAGTGACTTACTACACTACATTGCAGGTACAAGCATTTACTGCACCATGCGTAACGGCCGGTATGTGAACTTCAAACCCGTTCCCGTGCTACAGTATTTCAAGAATCCCAGTTTAACTGGTGAATTCTGGAATGGAACGGAATACGAAGCGGTTACGATAGAGCCTGATCTTTCTGATCTGGAGCATCTGCGAACCTTCAAGTTTGAAGACCTCACTTACCGGGGAACCATTGAGTTTCGGAGCTGCTGCTGTCAGCCACTCTCCGAAAGTATGACCGTTGCCGCTTTTCATGCCGGCTTGTTTGAAATGACGAGTGAGTTAAATCACCTTTTAAGCAGAAGCCGATGGCTTTTTCAGAAAGACATTACTCCTTCCCGTCTTCGCAAAACCTTTTGCAGCTGCATCATTCCTCCTCATATCAGCCGTTTGGAGCTCAAAGAGTTACTATTGAGAATCCTGCACCTGGCAAAGGAAGGACTGAAACGACGGGGATATCGGGAAGAATGGTTCCTCGAACCCCTGTATGAACGGGCAAAACAACTTACCAACCCGGCAAAGCAGTACATCTGCGGCCTCCACAACGATATTCCGGTCAATGAGCTGGTTCGCCGTTATGCCGTGATTGATTAGAACACAAAAATCAATAAGAATCCCACACAAAAAACATTATGTAACTTAAACACAATCTCATCCCATCCATTCTGCAAAAGCCAAAAGCTTTTGCAGAATTTTTTTGCGTAAAACTGTTGACAAATATATTAAAAGGTAATATATTATCTATAAAGGGTAATATGTTACCTTTTAATGACTCAGAAAGAGGTTGAATATGGATTATTTAGAGGAAATAGACGACAGACGGTTTTTGTTCGGTTCTCTGTTCGTGGTTGCCAATAAACTGGATACCCTTCTCGACAGGGATTTATCCCAGTTTAATATGACATCAAAACAGTGGTTGCTGGCCTGTGTGATCGACAATCTGTTTGAAGCGCCGCCTACCATTAAGGAAGTGGCAAAGGAAATCGGTAATTCCCATCAGAACGTGAAGCAAATCGCACTTAAGCTCAAAGAGAAGGGATTTCTACACATGGAAAAAGACCCAAAGGATGCACGCGTCACCCGAGTCAGTCTGACCGATGAAAGCAGCCGGTTCTGGCAAGGCACACAAATGCATGGTGCTAAATTCATGTTCGATGTATTTGATCATATCACGGACGAAGAGCTGGCTGTGACCAGAAGAACCATTGAAAAACTATCGGATAATCTTGATCAAATGGAAAAGGAGCGGGAACAATGAAGAACTTAATGATTTATGGAACAAAATACGGATTCACGACTGAATGCATGAATCAGCTCATAGCCCGGCTGGAGGGCGAAACCACTCTCATCAATATCAAAACAGACAGGGTTCCATCATTGGCAGGGTATGATAAAGTCATTCTCGGCGGCTCTGTTTATATGGGCACTGTACAAAAAGAAATCAAGGAATATGCCGCTTCTCATACTGCGGAGCTATCTGCCAAAAAAGTCGGTTTGTTTCTTTGCTGCGGGCTGGCGGAGAATTTTCAAGCGTACTTGACGAATTCATTTCCGGCACTGCTCCTGTCAAACGCTGGGGCAAAAGAGGTCTTCGGCGGCGTTTTGAACACCGGCAAAATGGGATTTCTTGATAAAATGATTACATCCATGATGAAAAAAGCGACCGAAAAGGAAAACAAACCGCTTCCCCGCCCCCTTCCCGAAAACATCACACGTTTTGCAGAGATCATGAACGGGTAAGGACATGTATGAAAACAAAACGTAAAGTCATGATTATCCCAGTATTGGTAAATTTCTACGAGGTAAATACGCTATGAGACAATGGAAAACACTTTTGGTCAATACTCTCACTCTGTCTCGGATCCCACTCGCTCTTTGTCTTTGTTATACTCTATATCAAAACAGTACAAGTCCATTTCTGATTTTCGGTTTCTTCCTGTTAACCTACATAACGGATATGACAGACGGGTTTTTGGCGAGAACCTTTTCCTGTTCCACCCGTCTCGGTGGGATTCTGGATGTGTCCACAGACCTTTTGTTCATCCTCTCCCTCTACGCCGTTATGGTACAAAAAGGCTGGATCTCATTTTTTATTCTTGCTGTCGTTCTTCTCAAATTCACAGAATTCCTGATCACCTCATCCATCTTAAAAAGCAAGAAGTCCCCCTTTGTCTTCGATCTCTTCGGCAAACTGTCGGCCGGGATGTTTTATGGATTCCCGCTCATCGTTTCTATTACACAATATGGAATCCTATCCTCCTTCAATTCAATCGAGAGAGGATATCTCTTACTGATGCTGACTCTCACCCTGCTCTCCTCTGCCCAACGCATTACAAAATGTATCTTGCTCTTCAAACACCACCCCACCATAAAAACATAAGGAAGGCAAACCGCCTTCCTTATGTTTTTATCTCAGCTAAAAAGCTGCCGGATATAATTAATACGCAGATGCACCATTCACCCGCCCGACTGCAACATCGGGAGGTTATTTGATTTTATCGCTTTTCCGATAGAGGACCGGTGTCATGCCTTCCAGCTCCTTAAATATCCGATTGAAATAAGTGACATTTTCAAACCCAACATTCATGGACACATCAATCACGGGCATCCCGGTGGTTCTCAAAAGCTTTCGGGCCTTTTTGACCCGCAAAATATTCAGATGTTCCGCAATGCTGATTCCCGTTTCTTTTTTAAAGAGCCGTCCCAGATAGGTTGGATTGATATGATAGAATGCTGCAATGTCGCCGATGGTGATTTTTTTGTTAAAATAGCTGTCAATATACCGCTTGGCTGCCTGCACAGCCCAATGCTCCTCCTGCTTGCTATAATCCGCCTGCCTGATTAACAGCTTGATATAATCCCTCAAAAACAGTCCCAGCTGCATAAAATAATCTGCATCCTCCCGACTGCACAGGGTAGGCAGCATCTCCCGAAGCTCCTGCTCTGATACTCCCGTCAGTGCTGCGGCATGTCTGATTTTTTTCTCCGCTTTCTCCCTGTCCGCCATAATGTTTCCGATAAAAATAATCCCAACTGTTTTTTCATTGTCCATTATGGGAACAACCGTTTCCGACAAACCCATCGGACAGTTCCCCTGATAGGGCTGACCTGTGTTAATGGCCTTATTTACCGCTCTTGTTTTACAGGCAAAGCAGCGCTTCATCCCTTTTGCCGTTTTCTTTGCGGTTTCGCAAAAAAGGGAGGAGTGAATGTATGTCTCCACACGCAGTGTTAACAGCTCAGGCTGTGTAAATCCCGAGATATCGTGTATACAAATATGAAACCGATCGTTCACATGCAATAAATCAATCACCTTTTGCAGCTGCAAGGTCTCTGTCATTCCCGTTCATCGTCCCAATCTTTCAATTATGTGTCATGTTTTTTCTATTATATCACATTACTATAAGAACAGGTATAATAAATACAAGAAAATTTGATTTTTTTTTGATATAATAAAAATAATACATGATCCCACGACGGAAAGGATTGAACCATATATGGCAGTAAATTATGATATTATTGTGGCAGGCGGCGGTCTGACCGGTGTGGCGGCAGCGATTGCCGCAGCAAGAGAAGGCGCAAGGGTTTTAATCGTAGAACAATACGGTTTTTTGGGCGGTTCTGCCTGCAGCAGTCTTGTGAACCCCTTCATGTGCTACAGCGTGCCCAACGCCGACGGAAGCACACACCTTGTGAACGACGGTATTTTTACCGAACTATTAAAACGGCTGGATGAGCTGAACGGATTTCATGAGAACAAATCTACCTTTAACGAAGAGATACTTAAGCTTGTTCTTGACAGAATGGTATGCGAAAATAACGTGACTGTGCTGTTCCATTCCACCATCACCGATGTGGACGTGGATAACGGAACACTCAAATCTCTCACTGTTTCTAATCGAGGAGGCAAGACAACCTTAACCGCAAACTATTTTCTTGATGCAACCGGTGATGCCGACGTAGCCTTCCGTGCCGGCTGCTCGTATCAGATCGGTCGCAACGAGGACAATATGTGTCAACCCATGACTATGTGCTTTCGTATCGCAAACATAGACACCGAGCATTTCTGGACAAATTGGAGTGATGCCAACGACAAATACCAACAGCAGCAAAAAGAGGGTAAAATCAAAAACCCACGGGAAGATTTGCTGTTGTTCCGCCATATGTCCCCCGGTGTCATTCACTTCAACTCCACCCGTATCATCAAGCATAACCCGGTGGATGAATGGGATTTGAGCCGTGCGGAAATGGCAGCAAGGGAACAGGTTTTTGAGCTGTTCACCTTTATGAAGGAAAATGCAAAGGGCTTTGAAAACAGCACACTCATCATGTCTGCTCCCTCTATCGGCGTTCGGGAAAGCCGTATGATCGAAGGCGAATATAAAATCAGTGTGGATGACCTTCTCTCCTGTAAGGTCTTTGAGGAT
>MKRK01000008.1:22427-22721 GCA_001896915.1 Clostridiales bacterium 43-6 | reverse complement strand
ACATATCTGGCACTGACAGCAGAAAACGTTGTTGTTGTGACGCCCGGCCAGCCAGGCTGGGAGGGGGTTTCTTTTCTTGCTTGTTCTGTCCAGGTCGAGCCGTTGTCGGAGGTTTCGATGGTATAGAGTGTTGCCCAGTTTTCCCATACAACGATGGCTTTGTCGACGGTTACATTCTGCCCGAAATCAAACCGAACCCAGTGGTCGCCCGCAGGCAGATCCTGTCTCGCCTTATCGTTAAGCACCTTCAGACCGTCAGTCAGCCGGCTTTCATTGTGCCCGTTTCTCTCCTGT
>MKRK01000008.1:6488-22315 GCA_001896915.1 Clostridiales bacterium 43-6 | reverse complement strand
AGATGTCATCAAAATAGAATCCGCCGCCTGAAGTGTTTTCTACCGTGATCACAATAGAATTGATGGCGGCAATGTTAGCGCTTGTAAAGCTTGCCGGAAAATTAACATTGTAATAAGTGCCTGTTTCCGTTACTGTTACAACAAATTTCGCATGATCGGCAATGTTGGCGCCGGAACCGTCGGCAGAAGCACGGAACTTGACGGAAATCTGACGGGTGCCGTATTCCGCTGTAGTGTCCCATGTGCCTTTGAACCAAAAACGGATTCCTTTTGCAGTGGATGGTGCCTGATTGACCAGTACCAATGAGCCGTTGTTGTCAAATAAGCTGAGTTTAAGGGATTTGCCACTTGCGGCATAGGAATCAACAAGGATTGCCTGTGAAGAATTGATGGCCTTGATTGTTGACGGGACAGCAGACAAGTCATCAAAATTGTATAGCGTCTGATAGCTGTCAGCAGATGCATGCAGTCCGGTCACCATCAGGCTGACGATCAAAACGCAAACGATCAGGATACTTACGATTTTTTTGCTTTGCAGTTTCATTTTGTAATACCTCCGTATAGATTGATTTATTTCATTAACAGGATATCACATTTATTCAAAAGACAGCTTGTATATTATTAATCAATCATTTGGATTATATTTAGGGTGAATTATACACTTTGACTAAAACAAAACAAAAAAAAGAGCCAGGCGATAGCCAGGCTCATTTTCTGTACAGGGGACTGTTTATTTGGATTTACTTTCAATAAAATCACTGATTGTGCTGAAAATCTCCAAAAGAGAGGGTTCAACAGGGGTGTTTCCCGATGGCTCAAAGCTGTGTCCGGCGTTGTTTACCCCAATCAGGCGAGCATCCATTTTCATTTTTTGCGCTTCGTTGTATAGCAGCTGCGACTGCTCAAAGGGGACGGTGTTGTCGTCCTTGCCGTGAATGATGAGCAAACCGGGAGCGCTGGGGTTTAAATAATTCATCGGGTTGGCTTTTTGGTATGCTGCCGGTTTTTTCTCCGGGCTGCCGCCCATAAAATAAGACAGCGTTTCTTTTGCGTATTCAGACTGCACCGTGGTTTTATTGATATCCAGCACTGCGGGACCGCAAACATCGATGATGTAGCGAAGCTCGTAACCAATACCCTTCAGGTCATTGTCTTCTGTGAAGGTTTCCGGTGCCAGACCTGCCATCAAAGAGAGATATCCTCCGGCAGAAGCGCCGCAGATTCCCATTTTGGAGGTGTCAAAATCATATTCCGCAGCATTTTTTACACACCAGCGGACCGCATCGGCACAATCTATCACGGGAAGCGGAAATTTCACGGAACTGGTGGCCAAACGGTAATTGGTGCTGACCACGGCATACCCCTTGCTTCGCATTACATTGATGGCAGGTAAGAGCATGTCCAGATCGCTTGCCTTGTCTCCGCTGACCCATGCCCCGCCGTGAATCAATACAATCACAGGGTTTTTGGAAAATTTCCGTCTGGTGGGCTGTAGCACATCCAGCGTCAGCTCCATACTGCCTGTTTTTTTGAATACAATATCGGTTATGTCTGTCGTTTTATATGACGGTATTGTTGTATTGCTCTGTTTTATGGTTGTTATGGACTTGGCAGTTGCAATGTTGCTCGTTTCGGAGGAAGTCCCTGTTTTACAGCCGGTAAAAAGCAAAGCCAAACAGCAGCCAGTCATCATTATCTTAAGGATTGATCGATGAATAGAATCACCTTCCTTTGTCTTTTTTTCAGTATACCCATTTTGCAGTATTTAATTTAATTATATCATGAGTGTATTCTTTTTCCAAGTAAGAACCATCATGAATCATAACACCCCGAAGACAACTATCTTCGGGGTGTAGCTTGTCCGGATGGAAAAGAATCATTTCGCACTTTCTTCCACAGAAACAAAAATAGCGTAAGTAAGCTATTTCATACCCTAAACGTAGAAATTAAATGGTGTTTGCACGCTCTCAATGTTTGTTATCTGCTTTTTGGTTTTACAAAATTGGAAAGAATATAAGCCAATGCTTGGTTTTGATTGGTTATTGCCGTTTCATTATCGTTACGTTACGTTTTTTAAACGCCTGAACGATTTTATCATATAAATGCGGCGGTGCTTCGATTTCTTTCAGAGAATTACAATCATTGAGCATATGAATGAATTCCTTGCTGATAAAATCAAGACCTTTCGGTAGCCGAATTTTTTCTAAATACAAAAACTTACCGTAGAGTGCTTTACACTGTATGATTTTAATACTATCGGGTAGTAGGAGCTCTTTTAAATTGACATTGTCAAGAAATGCATCAATGTTTATTTTGGTTATCCCTTCTGAAATAGTAAGAAATTCTAATTTCTCGCAGTAGCCAAATGCTCCGCTGCCAATATCAGAAACACTACAGGGAATGAAGACAGAATTTAATTCTTTACAACCGGAGAATGCTTGCTTGCCAATAAAAATAACGGTATCAGGAATTACAATATTAATTAAATCATTCCGTCTGGAGTATTCTCTATCCGGTATTTTACTGGCATCCTTTAAAAAAATATACTGTTGACCCCTATCTTTTTCAAACCTTATTAAATAGCGCTGTCTCCTATAAGGAAAATGGTTTTGTTTCCAAATTGTATTATTGTCATCTCCGGCTTGTGCTTTTTTTGTCTCCTGAAATGTAAGGGTTCCCTGGTCGTTTTCTTTCAAGAATTCATACATTTTCTTTTTTACTCTAAATTCTTTTACTTGTTTATCAGAAAGTTCAAACCTAGCAATATACTCGAAAATTGGAACATTAAAATATCTCCTGCTTTTTAACAATTGTGTTAAAATAATCAAATATCTAGGCAAATAGTCACCTCTGGAGGTTTCCACTAATTCTAGTTCTATAACCGTCACAGATTCTTTTTGTATGGGTTGATTCCTTACTTTCCAGTCTATGATAAAAAAGGGTAACAGAAACGCAGGAAAAAATAAAAACAATGATAAAATCACTACTTTATCCCATTCATTTATACAAAGAGCAATTAAAATAAACAAAGCCACGAAAGATAATAATAAAATACATGTCATTATTTTTATGAACTTTGTCGGCATAAGAAACATAAAAAGATATCCCCACCCAATAAATTTACAAGAATTATATCATTGATTTTGAATAAATGCAAACATTTGGATAGCAAAAATAATCTTTAGTGGTTATGAGTAGCGAATTTCGTCTATCCAACACGATTCCGTACTGTTTGAATACTGCATTGATCAGATGACAAAGTTCAAGAAAATGTTTACGCTGAAAGAGAAATTGAATCGCTTAAAACTGACGTTGAAAAAATATAGGGATATAAAGATAGGAGTAGCGTAGTAATCATATAGGTCGTTCCCACATGATTACTACACTACTCCTAATCGCTTTAACTACGTCTTATTATTACTTATTGCTTTCTTCCACAGCCACAGCGCAGGCGACGGTGGCGCCGACCATGGGATTGTTGCCCATGCCGATCAGACCCATCATTTCCACGTGAGCGGGAACAGAAGAAGAACCTGCGAATTGTGCGTCACCGTGCATACGGCCCATAGAGTCAGTGAGACCGTAGGAAGCGGGACCTGCTGCAACATTGTCCGGGTGGAGGGTTCTGCCCGTGCCGCCGCCGGATGCAACAGAGAAATAATTCTTGCCGTTTTCCATGCTCCATTTTTTATAGGTGCCGGCAACCAGGTGCTGGAAGCGGGTAGGGTTGGTGGAGTTACCGGTGATGGAAACGTCAACACCTTCCGATTTCATAATGGCAACGCCTTCAAGAACATCATTGGCACCAAAGCAAAGAACCTTTGCTTTTTCGCCGGTTGAAAAAGGCTTTCTTTCAACCTCTTTCAGCTCGTTGGTATAAAAATCATAATCGGTTTTCACATAGGTGAATCCGTTGATTCTTGAAATGATATAGGCTGCGTCCTTGCCCAAACCATTGAGGATAACACGAAGGGGCTCGCTGCGAACCTTGTTGGCGGTTCTGGCAATGCCGATTGCGCCTTCTGCGGCGGCAAAGGATTCGTGTCCTGCCAAGAAACAGAAGCATTTTGTTTCTTCTTTCAAAAGCATTGCGCCCAAGTTGCCGTGACCGATGCCGACGCTTCTGCTCTCGGCAACGGAGCCGGGAATGCAGAAAGCCTGTAAGCCGATGCCGATGGTTGCGGCAGCGTCGGAAGCGTTTGTGATACCCTGTTTCAGAGCGATGGCAACTCCGAGGGTATATGCCCAGATGGCATTGTCAAACGCAATCGGCTGAACACCTTTTACGATAGCGTCAACATCAATTCCTGCCTTTGTGCAGATTTCTTTTGCTTCTTCCAAGCTCGCAATATTGTATTCCTTGAGACATTGTTCAATTTTTGCAATTCTGCGTTCTTTTCCTTCAAATCTCATATCATTAGCCATTTTTAATCATTCCTTTCAGTTAGACTTATTCCTCACGGGGATCAATGTATTTTGCGGCTTCGGCAAAACGGCCGTAAGAGCCGACATTTTTCTTGTAAGCTTCGTTTGGTTCTGCACCGTGACGGATGTCTTCCAGCATTTTGCCCAGACGGACAAATTCATAGCCGATGACTTCGCCGTTTTCGTCAAGTCCCATTCTGGTTACATAGCCTTCTGCCATTTCCATGAAACGAACGCCTTTGGCACGGGTGGAGAACATGGTTCCGATTTGTGAACGGAGCCCCTTGCCCAGATCCTCAAGACCGGCGCCGATGGGCAGACCGTCTTCGGAGAAAGCGGATTGGGTACGTCCGTATGCGAACTGAAGAAAAATTTCACGCATTGCAACGTTGATGGCATCACAAACCAAGTCGGTGTTCATGCATTCAAGCAAGGTTTTGCCCGGTAACACTTCGGCGGCCATAGCGGCGGAGTGGGTCATACCGGAACATCCGACGGTTTCTACAAGGGCTTCTTCGACGATGCCCTCTTTGATATTCAGGGTCAATTTACAGGTTCCCTGCTGGGGGGCACACCAGCCCACACCGTGTGACAGACCGGAGATATCCTTAATTTCATAAGCCTTGACCCATTTTCCCTCTTCGGGGATGGGTGCGGGCCCGTGATGAGGACCTTTTGCAACAATACACATATGCTCTACTTCATGGGAATAATTCATTTTGGAGCTCCTTCCTTTTGTCTTCTTTTTTGTCTCATATCCCAATCGAAACTTTCGCCTTACGGCAAAAGGATTGTTTGGATTTACACAGCTATCATTATATAAGCAAACCTGCTTTTTCGCAAGAAAAATTATATTGTTCGCAAATATTTTGTAATAACGCTGGATTTAAACCGCCGTTTGACCGAATTTTTATCTACTTTACAATAGTCTTGTGCCGTTGATAATCAATTCAAATTTCAAGTCCAGAAACGCCGCCGCTTTTTTGCTCAAAATCATTCTGCCCAAGAATATTTCAAAATAGTCCATCACCGGGCAGATATCGGTATCAATGGTGATGTTCAGAGAGATGGTTCTGTTGTCCGTGTCCAGCGAAAGCTTGGAATTCTCGGCGGAATAATTCACCCTGTCGTGGATATCGAAGGTGGCAATATCGGTGTTTCTTACTCGGGTGCGGCGCACATCGCTTTTGTCGGCTATGATCACAGCGGCGCTGACGGCGTTGACAATGGCTGCTGTATGCTCATCGTGATTGCCGATGGCGGAGATGACCAGCGCAATGTTATCCGATGACATGCCCAGCCGGTTGAGGATTTCAAAAGACATAAGAGCACTACTCTGAGCATGGTTCGACCGGTTCACCACATTGCCGATATCGTGCATGAAGCCGGCGATGGCTGCCATTTCACAAAGCCGCTCTTCAAAGCCCAGCTTCCACAGAATGTTGGAGGCGGTCATTGCCGTGTTGGTGGCATGGGCGAAGGAGTGCTCGGTATAGCCCATTGTGGCAAGCATTTCGTCACCCTTTTCGATATAATTCCGTATTTCCTTGTTTTCTTTGATTTTTTGGTAAGTAAGCATCAAATCACATCCAGTTTTCTTTATTCCATAGCAAAATAAATTATACACCAAAACTTACCCAAAGAAAACAGAAAAAACATTGTATTGTAGATTTTATTGAGATATAATAGGAATAGAAATGAATAAATCGCAAGGGGAGAACTATCATGTCAATTTTGGTTACCGGCGGCGCCGGCTATATCGGTTCCCACACCTGTGTGGAGCTGTTGAATAAAGGGGAAGACATTATCGTCATCGATAATTTTTATAATTCCAAGCCTGAAGCCCTCAAGCGGGTCAAGGAAATTACGGGAAAGGATTTCCAATCCTACACCTGTGATATTTTAGACAAGGAAACCCTTTCGGCAATATTCAAGGAGAACAACATCACAGAAGTGATTCACTTTGCCGGTCTGAAAGCCGTGGGGGAATCCTGCCGGCTGCCGCTGGCGTATTATCATAACAACATCAGCGGGACGGTAATCCTGCTTCAGGTAATGGAGCAGTTCGGCGTGAAAAAAATTGTATTCAGCTCCTCTGCCACGGTATACGGAGACAGTGAGATTCCCTATAAGGAAATCTATAAAACCGGTAATGTAACAAGCCCATACGGACGCACCAAGTTTATGATAGAAGAAATCCTGAAGGATGTGTATCGCTCGGACAATGATTGGAGCGTCGCTCTGCTCCGTTATTTTAACCCCATCGGTGCCCATGAATCCGGCAAAATCGGAGAAGACCCCAACGGCATTCCCAACAATCTGGTTCCCTATATTGCCCAGGTCGCCATCGGCAAGCTGGCAGAGCTGCCGGTTTACGGTAACGACTATGAAACCCCTGACGGCACTGGCGTCCGGGATTATATCCATGTGACAGATCTGGCGGTCGGACACCTCAAGGCCGTGGAGTTTGTCAGGAAAAGCGCAGGATTGGAGGCCATCAATCTGGGTGCAGGCAAGGGCTATAGCGTACTGGAAGTGATTGCCGCTTTTGAAAAAGCATCCGGAAAGAAAATCAATTACAAATTCTTTGATCGCCGCCCCGGTGATATTGACATGTTCTATGCCGATGCGGAAAAGGCCGAAAAGCTTTTGGGGTTCCGAACAAAGCTCAGTATCGATAAAATGTGTGAAGACACCTGGCGCTGGCAATCAGACAACCCCGGCGGATATTGATATAACAAAAAGCACGATGTTGCACAGATAACCTGCACCCCAAACGATAGACAACGTGTATCCTGTCTATCATTTGGGGTGCAGGTTTATAGTATGGTTTTGTTTATTTAATTCATTTATATGGTGAAAATATGGAGATATCAATCAAAATTCGGAAGAATAAATTATGCTTGACATACAGCAGCCATAAGTGTTATACTTAGGGCAGCCAAATGTAGGAGGTGAATATTTGACGGCTAAAAAAATGGGTCGTCCAACGGATAATCCCAAACCATACAGAATAATGACTCGTCTTGACGAGAAGTCATATAAGCTGTTGACCGAATACAGTGAACAAAATGAGATTACGCTGGCGGAAGGGATTAGACGTGCAATATTAAAGTTGGATGATAAAAAGTAAAAGGAAGCGGCTCATCCCTGACAAGAAACAGCCGCCTCCAACACCGGCAATTGCCCAAAAGACAATTACACGTGAATATTGTATCACACGTTTTAATTTCTTTCAAGGCTTGTCGGAATACATATTTGATTTGAAAGGAACATTACTATGGAAACGTTAGAACGACAAGAAAATGTAATCCGAAACATCTATGAGGGCAACATTGATTTTGCCAATCGTACCTTTGAAAAAGGGTCGGAGTATGCAGAGAACATTCATGAATTCTGTCGGTTGGAGGAAGAAGTATATCAGTTGCTCGGCGAGCACAACAAGAAAAAGGCGGAGGAACTGATTTCGAGCATCCTAAGCCTTGAATACCTTGTGGGATGCGACAGCTTTGCCGAAGGGTTCAAAATGGGAACCCGAATTTTGCTGGCTTCATTGTTTGACATTGACGCAAAAAGCATATACAAAAAATAAGATTGATTCAACAAAAAACTGTTCCGAAAACTCGGAACAGTTTTTTACATGGTTCGCATAAACGAATCGACCGCCAGTGCCATGAAATAACCCATTGCCACCAGAGCAATGCAGAGAATTGTGATCCACATGGCACTCCAGAAAGGATGCCGTGCGCGTTTTATGTTGTGTGCGGGCGAAGTTCTTTCAATTTTATCCATAACTGAAACCATCCTTTAGCACGGTCTGTGACATTCTGATATCTTTAAAAGATTTTTTAGGAAGGACATCACACCATTTATATGCAACTATTTAACTATATTATTTCCACTTATAAAAAAATTATGCGAAATTTTCAAATAACCATTATTCACCGCTTGCACAAAACAACCTTCCTTAATATTATAGTAGTAGATAGAAAGAAGACGTTTCAATTTATATAAATTTAATGTGTTTAGGATGGTGCGTGAATGAATATTGAACTGGTTGAGCCCCAACGGCTTAGAATATCGCTCCAAAGCACGGATTTGAAATCCCTTGATTTAACCTTTGACGAATTCGACTACGAAAACCCGAGAATTAAAAGAGTGCTTTGGTCCCTTCTCTCGGACGCCAGTAAACAGACCGGTTTTACAGTGGGTAAAGGAAAATTGTTGATTGAGGTTTTTCCTGCATTCACCGGCGGCTGTATTATTTATTTTACCCAATTGGAAATCGAGAAAACAAAAACAAGAGTGAAAACAAAGAAAACAGTACCCTGCATCTATCGGTTTGATGACTGCGATTCTATGCTTTCTGCAGTTTGCCGCTTGAAAACCGATACGGATATCATCGATAAAAGCTCATTGTATCTGTTGGACGGACACTATATGTTGGTGATTTATCCGAAAGCCGGTTTCATCGGTTCTCTGGGTGCGGTATTGAATGAGTACGGCTGTAAGGTAACGGTGCATGAATCCTTTTTGTCAGAGCACGCAACCCTGTTACAGGAAACAAAAGCCATTGAAAACATAGGATGTTATTTTTAAATGAATATACAAACAGTATTATCATGTGTTGACATAATATATGTTGAAAACCTTGTGGATAATGTTGAAAACCTTGTGGATAACAAGGAAAACCCAGTAAATAGGGCGTATTGGTTGTGATACAATGGTTGCATGATTTAATATTATGTTAACATACAGATAGTTTATTCTTCTTTACTAAAGAATCATAGGCTGCAGCACATTAAGAAGTGTTGCAGCCTATCTGTGTTAACATGGTATCTTTTGTATTAACAAATGCGGGACAGATCGGCAAGTTTATGTTGCAAAAACTGTAAAAGCATACTAAAATAGAAATGAAATGGATAGCTGTATTTTACTGTATCATGATATATATATTGATACCGGCTGAGAATTTGGGAGAGATGAAATGAGTCGCACAAAACGAAATAACATCATTTTTTTTATCATTGGGGCAATCGGTTTTCTTGCAGGAATGCTTGGATCATTTCTGAGCGATAAATACAATAGTAATGTTATGGGTTTTTATTTCATTGTCATTGTCATATTCGGTGTCTGCTATTTCATCTATTATTCACTGGCCTTACAAGCCAATCAGAAGTACGATGATCTGTATGCAATTTTGGTCAATGACCAGAATACTGATTTTTTTATTGAGAAGAGCGAAGAACTATTATCAAAGGTAAAAATCAAAAAGTTATATCAAATGCATGAAATACAACTGGCACGGGGGTATGATCACGCCGGCAATGTTAGCAAGGCAATCGGTCGACTTACGAGGATGAACGTGAAACAGTTGTCATGTCGCTATAGGGGAATTTATTACAGTGATTTGGTGCTTTATTATTTAAAAAACCAGAATCAGGATACTGCCAAAAAAATTTATGAGGAAAATAAAGCAATTATTCAAAGAAGAATGAGCGATCCGGATACAGCAGCAAATGTGATACATACCGTAGCAGTCATGGAATACATCAACGGAAATACTGAGGAAAGCATAAGGCTATTAAGGCAGGCAATGACACAGTTTGAAAATCAGGGTGTAATTGCATCGGTGAAGCTATGGCTTGCAGGCATATATGTTGAAACAGATAAATACGAAGAAGCACAAATACTTATTGATGATGTGCTGAATGGCGGAAACTTGCCTGCCATTACAAAAAGTGCAGAGAGGCTCCAAAAGCTTATAATAGAAAAAGAGAACGGAACAGGGGTGGAGGTATGAAGCGGAGGGTTTTGGTGGTGCTGGTTTTTGTCCTTGCTGTTACAGGGATTACTTTTTATACACATTTACATCCATTGCCGGTCACAAGGACGGCGGCTGCACTGGAAACCTTACAGTACGACAGAGAAGCCTATGACACCCTCATGAAAGCAAATACATTTTCAAACGGCGGGACGGGTGTCGCCGGATCAATGTCGCCGGAGACCAAGGCATATGCGGTGCTGATGAAAAACAAAAACGCATTTGATCTATTTTATCATCTGGAACAGGAAGCGAATAATCAAGGCAGACTATACGCACTGTGTGCCATGTATCAGTTGGATAATCAGTATTTTAACACAATACAAGTCAGATATTTGAACAGCATCGCGGAAATAAAAGGTTTGTTTGGTTGTATAGAGGTCGGCGTTCCCATGTGCGATATTGCAGACAAAGACAGCATGAGAGCAATGGCACAGTATATTGCATCATCACATGAATAAAATGAGGGCTCAAAGACGACTGCAATATTTCGTTTATTAAAGTAGCTCTTTGAAAATTGAACAAAAACCCTGCGGATTTTTCGCAGGGTTTTTGTTATAGACAATGTTACATAAATATGCTACGATACAGGTAACAGAGCGCTTCTATGAAATTGATAGGAATGGTGTTCATTATGAAAAGAAAAGGTAAGGTTCTTCTCGGGCTCGTTCTTTCCCTCGCTGTGATAGGCAGCGGCACTGTCTTTGCATCTCCCATCAGTGCGGCAAGCACGACACTTTGCAGCTTTGAAACATTGCCTGTCAACGGTTTTGACAAAGGAATCACCAAAAGTCTGAACACCGATCCCCAGTTTGCACAGTCGGGCAGCTCTCTCAAAATAGAACCCCAGCTGGGCTATGATCTGGGCACAATCCAGTATGCCCTGCGGTATTACGGAACTTCATTTAATACACGTGGGCTGCGGTTTTGGGCAAAGGCGGAGATGCAGCAGGTGGTATTATCCATTGTGGTCGGAACGAGTAGCTCCGAATATACCATGAATGTTGTGGTTTCCAATTTAGGCTCTGAAATCATTCTGCCTTATAGTATGTTTCAGCATAGAACCGGTACGGTGCTAGAGGATTTGGGAGCTAAAATGGTTACCGGCATGAATTATATCTACATTAAATATTTCAAGACCCCCATCGGAACGGTTTATATTGACAATCTGGGAAATATGGAGGAGGGCGACGTGTTTGCACAGACCGTTCTCGGTCCGCCGGACACGGTGGTTCCCGACCCGGATCTGAGCTATACTCCCGGGGAAGAAAGCAGCTCTGCCTCCCCCATGATCTGTAATTTCAGCAGCTATCCCACAGGTAGCTACAGCAAGGGGCTGAAAACCGATACCAACAATCAACCCTTTTTAATAGGCAACCCTGCCAAGGCGGACGCAGGAAAATCCATTAAGCTGGAGCCGCTGTTTGGCTTTAATTTATCTGACACCCAGTTCGGATTTCGACTGGCACCGGGAAAAGTGACAGGCAGCGGGCTGCGGTTTTGGGCGAGGGCGGATCTGGATGACACGGTGCTGCGGTATATTGTCTCCGTCGGTTATACCGACGGGAGCGGGATCAAATATTCCGCCGAATACGGAGTGCAGGTGGTCGTAGGAACGACCGGGCGGGTTTATGAGGTTCCCTTTAAGGATTTCAGCCGCCTGACAGGTGATTATCTCAATCTCGGCACGGCACTGCGCACCAATTTATGTACCATGATTTTTAAATATTATAAAGCGCCTATCTCTACGATCTATCTTGATTCTCTTCAAAACATGCCCTATGACGAAGAAAATGAAAGCAAGGATACTTTTGTAAAAAAGACCACCATTTCTACAGGAACCATTTCTGCCGGTCCGGATGCCGCCGACACGGCGGGCATCCACGACAGCGGCTGGAAGCTGTCCTGGAACGAAGAATTTAACAATGGGTACATTGATACAGCAGTCTGGAACTGGAACCCGGCCCAGAACAGAAACGGCGAGCTGGGCTATTTTACCAACCGGTCCCAGAACTCCTTCATGGAAAACGGGAATCTGGTCATTCAGAGCCTCAAAGAGGATTATATGGGGTCTCAGTATACGTCTGCGGAGCTGACTACCTCGGGCAAGAAGAATTTTTTATACGGAAAAATTGAAATGTATGCAAAGCTTCCTTCCGGCAAGGGGGCATGGCCTGCGTTTTGGATGCTTGGTGAAAGCGGTGCGTGGCCGGCCTGTGGTGAGGTGGATATCATCGAAATGCTGGGAGGACCCAATGACGGCGGAGCAAAGGGTGAGAATATTGCCAACGGTACCCTGCACTGGTCAAATTCCGCGGGCAACCATGTGGGCGCAGGGTCCCATTATACCTTGCCCGAGGGAAAGTTTACCGATGGCTATCATACCATCGGTATCATCTGGTCGCACAATAAAATGCGATGGTATATTGACGATGTGATTTATCGGGAGGCGGATATCACCGCCGAGGATATGACGGAGTTCCACAGCCCTATGTATTTGTTGCTCAATACCTCTGTGGGCGGAAGCTGGCCGGGCAGCCCGGACAATTCCACAGTGTTCCCCATGCGCTATTACATTGATTATGTAAGGTATTACACCTACCAGGACAGTCCGAAAATGACACCCAAGGAAAATTCAGGACTACGTGCGTTTCAATGGAATGCCGTTAGCTATCTGGACGGAATCAAAAGCACCGATACCGTCGCGCAGATATTGGATAAAATGGAAGCTGCGGGCGGCAGTGTTTCTATGGTTGACCGGGAGGGCAACACCATCGATCCGACGGCAAAAGCGGCAACCGGACAAAAGCTGCAAATGCTGGTGAACGGTCAGGTGTCGGACGAGGCAACGATCGTTGTCTACGGTGATGTAGACGGGTCAGGGGACGATATGATGATCGACAGCATTGATTTGCTGAAGGTGAAACGCCACTTGTTAAAAACCAAGTTTTTGCAGGGCGAATATGCTCTTGCGGGCAGTGTGAGTACCAAAGACGGCGAGATTTCCGCCGCTGATTTGCTGCAAATAAAGCGATATCTGCTGAGAATGCCGTGTAATATTCAATAATAAAAAACTGCCATCCGTCGGTTCGGCGGATGGCAGTTCGCTTAAAATGTATGAGATAACTATTGTCAGCATATGATGTTTGTGTTATTATATATTGAATGTTTATATTTATTAATGGAGATGGTTCGGTGGATAAAAGACCGATCGGTGTGTTTGATTCCGGCTTGGGCGGCCTTACGGTTGTGGATGAGCTGATCCGGATTTTGCCCGGCGAGGATATCATCTATTTCGGCGACACGGGAAGAGTGCCTTACGGCACCCGCAGCCGTGAAACCATTGAGCGCTATGCCCGACAGGACGAGGGCTTTTTATTGTCCAAAAACGTAAAGCTGATCATTGCCGCTTGCGGTACCGTCAGCTCCGTTGCCCCCCATACGGGGGATATGCTTCCCGTTCCCTTTGTGGAGGTGGTGAAGCCTGCCGCCAAGGAAGCGGCGGGAGTTACCAAAACCGGGAAAATCGGCGTGATCGGCACGACGGCGACCATATTAAGCGGCGCCTATACACGGGAGCTGTTGGCCATCAATCCGTCGCTTGAGATTTTTTCAAAGGATTGCCCCTTGTTTGTACCGCTGGTGGAAGCCGGTTGGGTTGACAGGGACGATGAGGTCACAAGGCTGACGGTGCGACGATACCTTGCGGCGATCAAACAGGAAAATGTGGATACCTTAATACTGGGCTGTACCCATTATCCGCTGATTGCGGATATCATCGGCGATGAGCTTGAGGGCAAGGTGCATCTGGTCAGCTCCGGAAAAGCGGCGGCACAAGCGGCGGCAGAGGTGATTGTCCATAAAGGAATAACAGCAGACAGGCAGCAAGAGGGTCAGTATGAATTCTATGTCAGCGACCGTCCCGAAGGGTTTTCCGCTCTTGCAAACCTGTTTTTGAAAAAGGATATTGACGCCTGCGTAACAAGAATTGATGTAAGCGGGCTTTGAACAGATCAAATGAATGGGAGAAAACTATGAAGGATGTTTTAATTACCATAAAGGGTATGCACAGCAGCGACGACGAAAAGGATGAGGTTGAATTGACCACCGTGGGGAGCCTTTCGGAGAAAAACGGAATGCAGTATATTACCTATCACGAAAGTGAGGAGATCGGACTGAAAGATGTAAAAACCGTTTTGAAGGTAGATTCTGACCGTTCGGTCACCTTGACCCGGACGGGTGCCATGCGGTCCCGGCTGACCATCGAAAAGGGTCAGCGCCATTTCTGTCATTATAATACCGGCTACGGAGAAATGATGGTGGGGATCTTTGGCGAGTCGATCCGTTCTACCATGACCGGCAAGGGCGGCGAGCTCTATATGAGCTATACCATAGATGTCAATTCGGAGCTGCTCAGCAGAAATGAAATCGCAATTACAGTCAAGGAGGCAAAAAACTAATGTCCCAGATTATGATTCAGATTGAACATGAAATCAAAGAGATTGTCTTAAAGGCGGTGGGACAAGCCGTGGCGGAACAAGAGCTGCCGGCAGAACCGATGCCGTCCTTCCAAATCGCCATCCCCAATGACCGTGCCCACGGTGACTATGCCATCAATGCCGCCATGGTCAGTGCGAAAGCCTTTCGGCTGCCTCCCCGCAAAATAGCAGAGTGCATCGCTTCCCGTCTCGATTTCACAGGGACGTATTTAAGCCGCGCGGAAATCGCCGGACCGGGCTTTATCAACTTTTTTCTGGATGACAGATTGTATGGTGAAATTCTCAAGGACATTGAGGACAAAAAGGAGAAGTATGGTGCCAGTGATTATGGCAAAGGGGAAACATACATGGTGGAGTTTGTCTCTGCCAACCCGACGGGCCCCATGCACATTGGCAACGCCCGTGGCGGTGCCTTGGGCGACTGTCTGGCGGCGGTGCTTTCCTTCGCCGGTTACACAGTGACAAAGGAGTTTTATATCAACGATGCAGGCAACCAGATCGAAAAATTCGCTTCTTCCCTGAACGCCCGTTATTTGCAGATTTATAAAGAAGAAACCCCTTTCCCGGAGGACGGATACCACGGCGGTGATATCATAGCACGTGCCAAGGAGTTTGCCGAACAGAACGGGGACCAATATATGGAAACCGGTGAGGAGGAAAGAAAAGCTGCTTTGGTGGCGTATGCTCTCCCGCTGAACATTGAGAATTTACGAAAAGATTTGCTGGAATACCGTGTGCCTTACGATGTTTGGTTCAGAGAATCCTCCCTGTACGAAAGCGGCGAGCTTGACCAAATCATCGAAGTGTTGAAAACCAAGGGATGGACCTATGAAAAGGAAGACGCCCTTTGGTATAAGGCGACGGAATTCGGCGGGGAAAAGGACGAGGTTTTGATCCGTGCCAACGGAAATCCCACGTATTTTGCTGCCGATATTGCTTACCATTACAATAAATTCGTCAAGAGGGGCTTCCAGAAGGTCATCAATATCTGGGGTGCCGACCACCACGGTCATGTTGCCCGTCTGAAAGGTGCCATGGATGCACTGGGGATTGACAGCAGCAGGCTGGAGGTTGTCATC
>MKRK01000008.1:5932-6464 GCA_001896915.1 Clostridiales bacterium 43-6 | reverse complement strand
ATACATTGCTGGAGGACGTACCTGTGGATGCGGCAAGGTTCTTCTTTAATTTACGTGAGCCCTCCACTCATCTGGAGTTTGACCTTGACCTGGCGGTGGAACAGTCCTCACAGAACCCGGTATATTATGTGCAGTATGCCCACGCAAGAATATGCAGCATTGTGAAAAATCTGGAAAACGCCGGTGTGGTGTATGTGCCTTGTACCGTGGAACAGCTCCAGCTGTTAAGCACCTCGGAAGAAAAAGAGCTGATCCGCCATCTGTCCTTACTGACCGGCGAAATCATCGATGCCGCAAGGGAACGTAACCCGGCCCTGATTACACGGTATGCCATTGAGCTGGCAACCTTGTTTCATAAATTCTACAACGCATGTCAGGTAAAGGGGGATAACCCGGAGCTGACCCGGGCGAGACTGACCCTCTGTATCTGTGCCAGGACGGTGCTTCAAAACGTTTTGAAAATCATCAAAATCGATGCGCCGGAAAGCATGTAACAAAAACCCCATATAAAAACAACAAAGGACGGATTAAA
>MKRK01000008.1:2226-5870 GCA_001896915.1 Clostridiales bacterium 43-6 | reverse complement strand
ATTACTGCAAGGGTTCCGGGACCGGAATGGGAACCGATGACAGGCCCCACAGTTGTCATAACAAAATCCTTGACCGGGTACTTTGCCTTGATCAGATCCCTGACCTTTTCGGCGTCCTCAATGCTGTCGGCGTGGGAAATATAGATGATTTGCTCTTCGGGGTTTACCGCTGCCTTTGCGAATTCCTCTACCAATGCTTCGATTGCCTTCTGTCGGCCTCTTACTTTGGTAATGGGGATCAATTTTCCTTCATCATTAATGTTCAGAATCGGCTTGATGCCCAGCATAGTGCCCACCAAAGCCGCTGCGGGAGAAATTCTGCCGCCCCGTTTCAGGTGATTCAGATCATCCACGGTGAACCAGTGGCATACTTTATAACGGGTTTCCTCCACCCAATGAAAAACCGCATCGATGGATATGCCCTCGGATCTTTTGACGGCGGCGTTTAAGACCAGCAAGCCCTGACCCAGGGAAGCGCCCAGTGTATCGATGGTATAAATTTTTGCATCGGGATATTTTTCACGCATTTCCTCGGCAGCCAGAGTGGATTGATAATATGTGCCGCTCAGACCTCCGGAAAAGCCAATATATATCACGTCTCTGCCGTTTTTCAGCTCTTCTTCAAAAAAATCGATGAAAATCGCAGAGTTTAACTGAGATGTGCTGGCGGTTTTTCCCCCGCGAAGCATGTCATAAAAATCATGAGGCGTCAGATCTCTGTAATCGGGATAGTTTAAATAACCCTTGCCGTCTATTTCAAAGGGCATGGGAATCACAACCAGATTGTGTTTTTCAATGTAGTCGGGCGTAAGCTCACAATTGGAATCCGTTATGATTGCATACTCTCGCATTGATATCTCCGTTCTCCGATGATACAAGAATACAATTTTTTCGTCACCATATTACATCGGATATATGGCATTATTTCACAAATTTATAAACATTTCTTTGTGTTTTAGTATTTTATCATACAAAATAAACAGTGTCAACGATACATAGGCACTAATTAAAAATATGTAGTAGTTTTTTATAATAGAATATGATATAATAGGTTTCATGAAATTTTGGTAAATGTGAAATTTATATCCAAATCTCATTTTTCCTAACACAAAATTGAGGATTATGGAATCAGAGTTAATATATTCATTGCTAAACCCGCGAATATTACAAAAAATAATATTGAGACTTGAAATAAAACAAAAATTTATTGAAGGAGTGACTGTTCTGGACAAGTATGTTGTTTCGGGCGGTAAACCATTGTGCGGAGAAGTTACCATAAGCGGCGCAAAAAACGCTGCATTGGCGATCATACCCGCCGCTATTCTATCGGACGGCATTTGCAGAATTGAAAATATTCCAAACATATCGGATACTTCTGCGGTGATCAGAATTTTGTATGAACTTGGCGCAAATGTTAAGATGATCAATAAATCCACCATTGAAATAGACGCATCTAAAATCACCACCCATGTGGTTCCTTATGAAATGACCAAAAGAATGCGGGCGTCCTATTATTTTATGGGTGTGATGCTCAGCAGATTTCACAAGGCACTGATTGCACCGCCCGGGGGTTGTGATTTTGGGGTCAGACCCATTGATTTGCACATCAAGGGCTTTGAAGCATTGGGCGCTACAGTAAATATCGAGAGCGGTATGGTAGACATTCAGGCAGACCGGCTCTTGGGCAGCCAGATTTATCTGGATTCTGTTTCTGTGGGTGCCACCATCAACATCATTTTAGCTGCCATCAAAGCAAGAGGTGTTACCATCATCGAAAATGCAGCCAAAGAACCGCATATTGTCGATTTGGCTAACTTTTTAAATTCTATGGGAGCCGACATCAGAGGCGCCGGTACGGATGTTATCAAAATCCACGGCGTGGAGCATTTATCGGGTACCACGTATTCTATCATTCCTGACCAGATTGAAGCAGGCACCTACATGGTTGCCGCCGCTGCCACGGGCGGCGATGTATTGATCAAAAACGTAATTCCCAAGCATCTTGAGTCAATCACCGCCAAGCTGGAAGAGGTAGGAGCGGTTGTTGAGGAATACGATGATTCCATCAGAGTGACAAGACCGGGCAAGCTTTTAAAATGCAATGTCAAAACCATGCCCCATCCCGGATTTCCTACGGATATGCAGCCCCAGATGGCGGCTTTGCTGAGCACGGCAGAGGGAACCAGTATTATTACTGAGGGTGTTTGGGACAGCCGGTTTCGATATGTAGAGCAGCTGACACGTATGGGTGCACAAGTACAGGTGGACGGAAAGGTTGCCGTTGTGGAAGGCGTTTCCGAGCTGACTTGCGCGCCGGTCAAGGCGGTTGATTTAAGAGCGGGCGCCGCTATGGTCATTGCCGCATTGATGGCAAAGGGAACCACCCATATCGAGGATATTTACCATATTGAACGGGGCTATGAAAACATCATTGAAAAGCTTCGTGATTTGGGTGCAGACATCAAGCGTGTTTATATTGAAGGACAGACCGCCACACAGGCGATGTGAATAAAAAATAAATGGCTGCAAACGCAGCCATTTATTTTTTGTTGTAGTTATGGTATAATAAAAATTATTAGCTGTAGGATGCCTCACTTTTCCTGTGCATTCCCTAACTGCGATCGGGCAAAGGTGAAAATCAGGACGATACTGCCATAACACCGGCTGTATTCTGCAGCAACAACGCAAATGGAATGTTCGGCAACAGCCGAGGAATGGAGATCGTATGGCTAAATTTTGCCCTCTTTTTTCGGGCAGCTCGGGCAATTGTACTTACATAGGCGGATCGGAGGGCGGAATTCTCATTGATGCCGGTGTCAGCACCAAGAGAATTCTCGCTTCCTTAAACGACGCTGACATAGCGCCGGACAGCATCAAGGGGATCTTTATCACCCATGAGCATTCCGACCATATTTCCGGGCTGCGTGTGCTGGCCTCAAAACTGAACATTCCGGTGTATGCCTCCGGGGGTACCGCTCTGGGTATCCGGGATTATTGCGCCCCTGCCCAGGTGGAGGTGCATGCCATGAACGGTGAGTGTGTGGAAACAGCCGGCATGCGCATATCCCGCTTCAGAACCTCCCACGACAGCAACGAAAGCTGTGGGTATAAGATTGATCTGGGGGAAAGAAAGCTGGCTGTCTGCACCGATCTCGGTCTTGTCACCGATGAGGTGAGAGAAGCCATATCGGGCTGTGATCTGGTGATGCTGGAAAGCAACCACGATGTGATGATGCTGCAAAACGGACGGTATCCTTATTTTCTGAAACGGCGGGTATTGAGCGAAGTGGGCCATCTTTCCAACGCATCCTGTGCCACCGAGCTGGTAAAGCTTGTGGAAACCGGCTCCACCAGATTTGTGCTGGGTCATATCAGCAGGGAGAATAATTTGCCGGAGCTTGCTTTACAGACCGCCAGAGTCAGCTTGATGGCAAACGGAATGAACGAAGGAACCGATTATATCCTTTCTGCCGCACCTGCCGCCGGCGGGAAAATGATCGTGTTATAGGTGGAGCATGATAACGGTTACGATTCTATGTGTGGGAAAACTAAAAGAACAGTATTTGAAAGAAACCCTGGGCGAATATAAAAAACGGCTTTCGGCTTTTTGTCATTTGAATATCATTGAAATAGAGTAAGAACGG
>MKRK01000008.1:590-2196 GCA_001896915.1 Clostridiales bacterium 43-6 | reverse complement strand
GGATTTTGTCCAAACTTCCTACCGGGTCCAGGATATACGCCCTGTGCATCGAAGGAAAAATGCTCACCAGCGAAGAGCTGGCGGCGGACATCAGTCATGCGGTACTGAACGGAAAAAGCAATCTGTCTTTTATCATCGGCGGTTCCTTCGGGTTGTCGAAGGAAGTAAAGCAAGCCTCCCATAGTTCTCTGTCTTTTTCCAAAATGACCTTCCCTCACCAATTGATCCGTATTTTGCTGACAGAGCAGCTCTATCGTGCGTTTATGATTCAATCGGGGGGAAAATATCACAAATAAACGATAAGGCGGGATAAGGGTATCCCGTCCTACCATACATTACAACAAAAGAAGGTATTGACTATGACGTACATGGAACAAGCATCCGAGAGCCTGTTTAACTATCTGCCGCCTCTGACGAAGAAGGAAGACTTCGACAGCTTCTGGGCAGAAACCATCCAAATCACAAAAAATATCCCGCTGAACCCCTCCAAAGAGCCGGTTGATTTTCCGGTAACCCATGCAAAGGTATATGATATCAGCTACAACGGCTTCGACAGCACCCGTATCAATGGCTGGTTTATCGTCCCCACGTTTGTCAAGGACGAAAAGATCCCCTGCCTCATTCACTATCACGGCTATACAGGTAGCCGGGGAAACCCCGCCGGATACATGCACTGGGTGATGATGGGTGTTGCCGTGCTGGCCATTGACTGCCGGGAGCAAACAGGAAAAACAGGGAACAATGCAGCATTTTCTGCCGGCACCTTTCTCCATGTAATGGCAAAGGGAGTGTATGATAAAAACGAATATTATGTCCGTCAATTGTATATGGACAGCGTCAAGGCCATTGATTTTGCCCTGGCACAGCCGGAGGTTGACCCGGACAGAATTGTCATCGAAGGGGGCAGCCAGGGCGGTGCTTTGGCGATGGCGGTCTGCGGGCTGGATTCCCGCCCGTTTCTCGTGATGGCAGATGTCCCCAGCAACAGCAACATTGAAGCACGTGTGGAGGGTGCCTTCGGCTCTTTTTCGGGGGTGACGGAATATTTAAAGCGTTATCCTCACAAGGTGGATGAAACCTTTGAAACCTTGAGCTACTTTGACACCATGAACATGGCGAAGCACATCCAATGCCCTGTGCTGGCGTCCGTTGCGCTAAAAGATAATATCTGCCCTGCAAAAATGTATTTTGCCACTTATAATCGAATCACAGCCGAAAAGCAGATCGAAATCTATCCCTTCAACGGTCATGAGGGCGGCGGCGATATTCAGACAGAAAAGAAAATGAGATTCTTATACAAGCATTTGAACCCGTAAGGACAGCGGATTCAGAGCTTTCTATGACGATAGATAAAACAGGGGGGTTGTTTTTACAACCCCCCTGTTTTATCGGGGTATTTGATTTTTTCGAAATGGTATTCCGGCACTGCAGAGAGGAATGCCCTGGGCTCGCCGTCAGCGGGTTTGTTATTTTTGGGTCTTAAAATAATCGGTCAGGGGGACAGGACCTGCCAAGACCGCTCTGCCTACGAATAAATTGCCGTCATCACGTGTTTGTATGTTCCATTTTACAAGGGATATCATGCCGTATTCAATTTCAATAGCCG
>MKRK01000008.1:0-520 GCA_001896915.1 Clostridiales bacterium 43-6 | reverse complement strand
CTTATGAGTATGACCGGCAATGAGCATCTTTTTCTCCTTTTGTGACCATTGTCGTAACCGGTCCGATATCTTTTCCTTTTTGTCATAGTTCTTTGCCGGGCTGGTAGGGTTATTCACACCGAACAGCTCCAGAGGGCGCCACAAATATCTGACCAGAAATCTCGACAGCTTCCATAATCCGTCGTTGATCAAGTCCCCCTGATGACCGTGCAGCAGCAGAATTTGATCCCCCGTGAGGGTATAATGCAGCAGAATACCCTCATGGACCTGGATGCCGTCAAACAACGGCCGATACTTTTTTTCATGCTCATCATAATATTCCGATAAATTTTCTGTTACATACTGCGGGTCTTTTTTCACCATATCGTGGTTGCCATAGATGAGATACAGTCTGTCTTTTTTATAAAACTGGGACAGAAGCCAGAATGCATCTACATGAGAAGATTTGATTTCGGAAAGCTCTTTGTTTTCCCACAGCTCGTCACCGTCGCCCAGCTCAATATAAGTGAATTTTTCGTTG
>MKRK01000007.1:4128-6627 GCA_001896915.1 Clostridiales bacterium 43-6 | reverse complement strand
ACGGAAACTTCGGACCCGAAGACTTTGTCCCTTCTCGGCAGCAACAATGCTATTACCGCCGGGATAGCCGCCCTTTTGCTCTGCGTAAAGCTGATAGCCAAGCATATTAATCATGACTTTAATTGCCTGATCGTAGGTAACAAAGTCTTCGGGTCCGAAGTTTCCGTTTCCGTAACCTGCCATATATCCATGCCTTACAACAGATGCAATCTCACTGTAAGCCCAATATTCTTCATCCACGTCACCGAATAAGTTATCACCGGTTATCAAAAAGCCCTGCATGCTGACAATTCTGGCAATCACTGCGGCAAACTCTGCTCTTGTAAGGACATCATCAGGCTCAAAATAACCGTCATCATACCCTTTCATAATATCAAGAGTTTTGAGTAAAACCACAGCTTCCTCATAAACGGTTCCGGCTACATCTACAGGAGGCTCCGCATAAGCTGAGGCAGTTAAAATTAGTGTAAAAATTATAAAACAGATTAAACTTCTCTTCACTTGCATTCCTCCTGTTACTGTTCTCTTATGATCAGCTCATACATCATTTTTGCACTTTCCGCACGTGTCGCCGTATCTGAGGGGGCAAAGATTTTTCCATCTCTTCCGTTAATAATTCCAAAAATCTGCATTTTGGATACCGCCTCTTTTGCATAGCCGGATATTTTATCCGAATCAAGAAAGGTTACTGCTTCATTTGCTTCTGTAAGCCCAATTCCAAGTATCTGAACCGTTCTATATAAAATTTGTGCCATATCTTCTCTTTTTATATTCAGTCCCACGCCAAAGCTACCGTCTCCCATACCATTGGAAATTCCGATTTTCTGAGCAGCTGCAATGTATGGGAAATACCATTCGGAAGCTTTTACATCCGAAAAATCACAGTTTGGATTTTCCTCAATATTGAAGAACGCTTCTATCATTATTTTAATAAACTGCTCTCTGGTTATATTTTGATCAGGATAATAATTTCCGGTTCCGTCTCCGTTTATCACCCCTTTAGAAGCAAGATATTCAATGCTTGTTCTTGCCCACTCCACACTGTTTAAATCATCAAAATACAGTTTTGGCGTTACAGGGGTATTTTCAGTAACAGGTAGTTCTTCAACTTTCGGAAGCTTGATTGATTGTCCTCCGCCGCCGCTGCCTGCAGGCCTGTAATCACCGGATGGTATTTGGCTGCTGATTGAGTTGACAGCCGAAATGAACCCGGCCCGTAATTTTTCCATATCAGTAAAGCCCTTACCCACAAGCAATTTATCAACACTTTTCTGGTCGATGACGGACATAGCCAGATATTTTTCGTATGCTGCTTGGTTTAATGCCAGCCCGGGCTGATTATCAGCCAGTATTTTTTTAATGTCAGAATAAGAGGCGTTATTTATTTGCACCAAAAGAAGCGCAGACTGAAATTTGCTGTTAATAGCCTGAATATTTGAAAAAGGTTTATTGGTCAATAAAATATCAAAAATTTGAGTTTTATAGTCTCTTAATGTGTTGTACAGACTGCCCTCGCCTACAGGTAAGTTTGTGATACTGATGTATTTGTTCATGAATGCTTCGATTTTACCTGTATTTTCTGCATGATTAAAAGCGGTTAACGCAATGCTTTCATTCAATGCGGCGACCAGACTGTTTTCTGAAAAGGCAGTTGACTTGTTTTTTATAACATTGTCCCAAACCTCATTTTTAAGATCATCTGAAAAACTGTTATAATCATCAAGATAAAAGCCCATACTGGCAACCACTTCAGCATAGTCTGTTCCGTTTTGATTCAGACTTGCTATTTTTTTCAGTTCACTTATCAGGCTGTTTGAATTCACATAATTCACAACAAAATTTCTGTCAGTTTGGCTGAAATATTTATAAGTACATTGTAAGGGCGAACTTTTTCCGCCAATCACCACTGTATAAGTCCCGCTTGGCGAGCTGTCACTCATGTTGTAGCTTAAGCTATAGTTACCCGAAGGGTTTGCCGAGGATTTATATGCTGTTAAAATATGATCCTTTGTCACCGTATCCACAGTTAATTCTTCAAACACTGTGTTTGGCGTTAATACAAGAAGACTGAACGCTTCTTTTGTTAAGGATGGAAGCTTCCCCCTGACAGTTACGCTTGTTCCTGAAATCTCAGCTTTCACAGCCTCTTCGTAATTCCCCGGCTGATTCACTGTTATAAAACTTTCAGTAACGGGAAACTGCGTAATTTCAGATATTGGCTTTATGAAGCTTAAATCCTGCCATGCAAACACATCAATGCGCCTGCTTTTACTGATAACCTGTTCATCAAACTCAATTTTATAATCAGTAAAGCTGTTTGCTTCAATAGTCTTCTCCTGCATTTTGATATCAGTTACTTTATTAGTTTCATCATAAGCGATCCCTACAAATAAAGCTTTTTTCTGTGCGCCGGTTTTATTTATGATATCTGTCGAGGCAAATACCTTTTGTGCGGCTAAATCGGTAAATTTAACGTTTGTAATAAAAAAATCTTTGGAA
>MKRK01000007.1:2725-4030 GCA_001896915.1 Clostridiales bacterium 43-6 | reverse complement strand
AGAATCAAGCTCGCTGACCTTAACACCGTCTTGATAAAATCTTATTTTATCAATATCCGGGTCATCAGGAAGCAACCAATTGATTTCCAGCTGTTCATCATCTTCGTTAACAACAGGGTTCAATATATTTTTAACAGGCCCGCTTATCTCGATATCATCAATGTAAGCCTCACCCACACTAAAAACCAGCCATATTTTAAGCCTTGTGTTATCACCGCTGTTAAAGCTGCCTTTATATAATTTCCAGTCACCCAAAATTGATATCTGATTCATAACAGTAGTCTGTTCGGTCATATCAATTATTTTAACCGAACATGTACTTCCGCTTGTCTGGCTGCTTTTCGCCCAAAAGGTTAATTTATAATCTGTGTTTTTTGAGACATCAATCATTTGATAGATCGCATTATACTGTGCGGCACCGTATTCATTTGATAATTTCATCGACCTGCTTCCGGTGTGATGCTCCGCCTCCGAAAAACGTAAAATAACGCCCGGCTTATTACATCGCCAATAGGCGTTTCCGTTTTCAAATCCGTTGTTATCAATATTCATTACAGGTGATTTAGTTTGCAGCAAAATCATATCATCAATCAATGCGGTACCGGAACCGTAATACAGGCAGACTTTTATCTCATTCACATTACCGGCATTAAAAACCGCTGAATAATCGGTCCATGAAGAATTGTTAATCTGGACTTCTTTCATGAGGCTTCCGGCTGTATCGGTAATTTTAACATAATTGACATTTACAGTGCTTTTAGCCGAAAAGCGCATCAGGTATTCTTCATTCTCAGTAACCGGAATCGTTTGTGACATGGTCTGACCTGCCGTTCCCCCTTCAAGCTTCATGGACTTTAAGCCTGTCATGAAATCAGATGGAGAAACAGCGAACGGGCCTTCCCAGTACATACCGTCATTTTCAAAGCTTCCGTTTTTGATTAAATTTGTTGTTACTGTAGTTTCGGGTGCAACCACAGCCGAAACAGTAAGCGACGATAACACCAGCATAATAACCGCAAATAAACTTTTGATTTTTTTCATCTTAATCCTCCACTTTTTCACGTTATTTGCTATTCTTTAACCGCTCCGGCTGTTATTCCGCTTAAAATATATTTTTGTAAAAATAAAAATAAGAATAATGTGGGTATGATTACCAAAACAATTCCGGCTGACATGACATTTTCACATTTTGAATTAATACTTGCAAATGCCTGCAATGCAGTCGTAACTGTCCTGAGCCCTTCGCCGCTCATATATAAAAATTGGACAAACATATCGTTATATATGGTGATTGACTTCAAAATC
>MKRK01000007.1:1272-2696 GCA_001896915.1 Clostridiales bacterium 43-6 | reverse complement strand
TCTATCATCGCGCTTTCATCCAAAGCCATAGGGATATTATCCAGATATTGCAAATAAATCCATATTTGCACAATATCCGTCCCCAAATATAATAATATAGGCGCATATATTGTCCCCGTAAGTCCCAGTGACTTAATAATCACGTAAATAGAAACCTGAAGCACCGAGCCGGGTATGGTTGCAGATAATATATAAATAAATTTAAGCGTTTTTTTACCTAAAAAATCAAATCTTCCCAAGCAATAAGCAGTCATACTTCCTAAAATAACATTTCCGATTGCACCGGCAGCCACTAAAATAAAGCTGTTTTTAAAGGCATTTAAAAAATTACCCGTTAAAAAGGCCTCCTTATAATTTGCAAAATTAAAAAAATCGGCGGGCAGCTGGAACACCATTGTTTCAACATATTCGCTTTCAGTTTTAAAAGATGAAAAGAATACAATTAACAAAGGCATTAACAATACAAAAGTAATGATTAACAATATAAAATATTTGAAAGCATAACCGAATATTATCCCGAAATTCAATCGGGTACGAGTCGATTCTTCCGTGTGGGAAAGCGTTTCTGTACCAATAAGCTTACTTCTTGTTAAATCCATATTTTTCACCCGTTTCTAAGCACTATTTTTCTCTGTATTGTTGTAACAATCAAAACCATTGCAATAAGCGCTACAGACATTGCCGAAGCAAAAGAGTATCTGTTAAAAGAAAATGCCGCTTTAATTAAATAAGTTACATAGGTACTGCTGGCATATCCCGGCCCCCCGTTCGTTAAGACCAAAGGCTCAACAAACACCTGCAGCGAACCGCTCACACAAAGAAATAAGTTGAGCTCAACCGTCCTTCTTATGCTTGGTAATGTAATGTAAAAGAATGATTGGGTTTTACTTGCTCCATCTACCATAGCGGCTTCATATAAATCCCCGGGGACCGACTCTAATGCCACGATATAAATAATCATTGAGTATCCAAAATAACGCCACATTGATATTCCGGCCAAAGAGAAGTTAACAACAAGAATATCGCTTAAAAATTTTACAGGCTGTAATCCCAAAGCAATTAATCCTATATTTATGGGAGAATGGGTATAATTATAAACATAGTTAAATGAATATGCAACAGCAACACTGTTAATTATGTAGGGTATAAAAAACATAACCTTAAAAAAAGCTCTTCCTTTCATCTTGGATACCAATATAAGTCCCAAAGATAATGCAATCACATTTTGAATAAAGCTAAATAAAATATAAACGCAGTTGTTACGAAGGGATATCCATATTTCAGGTGTGGTGAAAATTTCCTCATAATTTTTTAAACCCACAAAATCATACTGAGGAAATAAACCGTCCCAATTGGTAAAACTCATAAAAATCATTCTTAAGGAAGGGTATATAAGAAACATAAGCAGCAAAAGGGTGGGAATA
>MKRK01000007.1:0-1205 GCA_001896915.1 Clostridiales bacterium 43-6 | reverse complement strand
TCCCGCCGCTCTGTGTTGAAAATTTTTGCATGAAATAAATTAGGGCTGCAAATTTTTGTCTTAATCGGCAAAAATCCAAATATGAGTTCAGTATCAATACGCCCTAGTTTTCGTGTGCTTTTTTCCATGATTTATTCATACTTTGGAGAACAGTTTCAATCGAAATTCCCGATAAAACCTCCTGTGCTCTTGCAGTAAACTGTATTTGACTTTTATTAATCATTTCCATGGTTTTTTGCGTTCTAGGTCTGCCGTCTAAAAATGTTACAGGAAATTTTTTAAATTCGTTATAATAGTCATAGTTAACTTCTATACCGTCCTTAGCAGGAATAAGACCGCATTTTTGGGAAAAATCCGAATATTTTTCGTTCATCATGAACTCGAAGAATAATTTTGCGCTTTCTAAATTCTTGGAATTTTTTGAAATGCCAATCCCTGCGTCTATTAAACGGGTTACATATCTTTTTCCATTTTCATCATTGTCAAATGGAAACGGAAAAATTCCAATGTCGCTTTCTTTAAGAATATCGCTCGTAAACTGAGGGACCACTGTACTGTCCCCTAAATACATTCCGATATTGCCGGCTCTGAAATCTTTTTTTAAAGGCTCCCAATCCGATGATAAGGGGTCTTCCTCCATGATTTTTTCATCATTTATTTTTTACAGTATGGATAACGATTTAGCGTATGGACTGTCAGGCGTAAACGGCTCATCCTTATCTGCTTGTTCATTTAAAAGATTTGGGTTTCCTGTCAGAAAAACAGGGATATATCTGTCATACATGACTAGCGGCCATTGTGCTTTTGCTGCGCTGGCCAACCCGACTTTTCCGGCTTTTTTTATGGCTTTTCCGGCTGCAATAAACGCATCCAGTGTCTTGGGAACAGAGACAGAAGCTTGGTTAAACAGTTTTTTATTATACACAACCACTCCGCCCAAGGTATATCCAACTGATAAAGCATAGGTTTTATCATCAGTGCCTTTAAACAAATCTTTTCCCATGATATTTTTCGCAAAGGAAAACTCATCAAGGGGATAATTAGCCTGTGTCAGCTGCTCTGCTGAGAAAACGCCCGGAAATACCGTCCAAACATCCGGTAAATCAATGGAAGCCATTTTAATTTTCATAACCTGATCATAGTCCTTCGGCGTATCAATAACCACTTCAATATCGGGATATTTTTCATTAAATTCTTTCACATAT
>MKRK01000006.1 GCA_001896915.1 Clostridiales bacterium 43-6 | reverse complement strand
TTTGACATCTCTTAATTCATTGATCAGCTTACCGCAGCTTTGAGCGGCATCAATATGGAAATACACATCCTTGTCAGATAAACAATTACCAATTTCCTTAATTGGCTGAATTACGCCGGTTTCATTATTCGCATGCATAACACTAACCAACAAAGTGTCATCACGAACTTTTGAAAGAATATCCTGAGCATTAATTCGACCTGACTCATCAGGTAAAACAAAATCTACCTCAAAACCTTTTTCTTTGAGATGCTTAAGAGGTTGAATAATCGCTTTGTGTTCGATGGCAGTAGAGACAATGTGTTTTTTACGAGTTTGATTAGCGTATTCTTCAAGACCGAGGATAGCAATGTTATCGCTTTCAGTTGCTCCGCTTGTAAATATGATTTCGTTTGTTTCTACGGCAAGCATATTGGCAATCTGTGAGCGCGCAGTTTCAACAACACTTCGTGCAGCAATTCCATGCTCATGTGTGCGGCTGTCTGCATTGCCGAAATTCTCAGTGTAAACACGCACCATCTCATCAACAACACGCTTGTCTATGGGAGTAGACGCATTATAATCAAGATATAAACTCATTTACTCATCCCCTTCGCAAGGATTAACCTTTTCTAAAACCAAATCTAAGAGATCATCAATGCTTTTAATTACATTTGTCCCGGCAAGATACGCTATACCTCTGTTCAAATGCAACTTAAAATATTTGCTGAGTGTTTCCTCATCGGTCGGCAGACCATCACAGATGCATCTTGCTTTAATAATAGCATCGTAAATCTCATGATATTCACCGGCAAATGTATGCCAAGACATTTCTACATTACTGTCGGCTGGAAGTTCAAAATCAGTTGGTATTGTATTTTCGCTAAGTGAATAGCATAATGCCCAACGGCAAAGGATGTTCCAATTTTGTATGCCTGTTCTACCCTTTAAGCGGGAGAGCTTGTCCTTTGATTGATTAGGCAATTTTATTTGTTTGACAATCATCTGCTTTCACCTCCGAAAAACCCAGAAACAATGCTGGAGCTTTGAGTAGTGTCATCGTAAATCAGGGTATATTCTTTACCAATGAATGGCTGTAGCATTTTATGATATTCTGTGCCGATTTCTGAATCGGTCGAAAGAATAATGGTTTGTTCACTTGCGTTCGGAAAGTAGTTTTTTATAAGTTTTTCTCTATGTATTGAATCAAGCCGGGCAAGTGGCGTATCAATGATAACCGGTAGTTTGTTATTTGAGCATAAAGCGAAAGACCATAACATGGCAAATACCATCAACTGCTTTTCACCGGCAGACAGTTTGTTTTTTGATACAATCCCGCCATTATAATCATAGTAAATAAAGTCAAGTGAAACAGGATCAATTAATATTTTTGAGATTAGAGTTGCTTTATTTGCGATTTTTTTATAACACTTTGTCATTGTATTAGCAAGCTTTTTCGTTTTTTGTTCTTGGAGTCTTAACCGATATTCTTGAAGTAACGATAAAGCATAATGCGAATACTTCATAGTCCGTGCAGATTCGTCCATAGATTCAAGCTCTGATAAAGATTTCTCAATTAACTTTGATTGTTCTTTCTTAATTGAAGCTATTTCTACTTCTAACTGATTCAATTGCTCGGTTAGAAGTTTCTTTTTTTCTGTGCTTCCACCAATCTTTGCGTTAAGTTCCATAATCTTTTTATAAGTTGCTCCGGTGGCTATCTCATCAACCTCAACGGATAGATAGTTTTCAATTTCGTCTATTTCATTTCTTAGTTTTGTGCGCTTTGCTTTTAGCTTTTTGGTTTCCCCCACTTTGTTATGTAGAAAAGAATTGCATAACATAGTAGCTTGCGTATAACCGTTTTCGCTTAGATCATAATGGAAGATGTCGTCTTCACTTTTGACAGTAGTGTTGACTTTTACAAAGTTAATAAATGCGTTAACCTGCGCATTGACTTTAGATTCATTTTTTGCAAACAATCCGAATAATTCTTCAATTCGCTCAGCAGCATATTTGATGGACTTTTGATCTTGCTCTTTTCGAGCGTGGTCCAGCACATCATCAAGTAAACCTGAAACCAATGCCAAAGGCAGTTCACCTGAAACCATTTCCAAGAGTTGCTCATTTATGTCTTGCAAATCATTTTCCAAGCCACTTTTCTTGTTTAATAGTTCGGCTTTACTTGCCCCGAGTTTACCCCCCTGCGCTAAAAATTTTGCCTCGCATTTATCGAGTTCTCTTTGACAATCGCCATTAAATGAATTTTCCTGAGCAATATTGCACCGGATTTCATCTGCTTTAAGTTCCAAATCATCAAGTTTTATTTGAAGTGTGTCAATTTCTTTTTCATTACCATTAATAATTAACGTTTTATTTTTATTAGTTCTAATCTTTTTCAGGTCGTTTTCTAAACGATCTAAAACATCAATACCGAGCAGAGTTTTAATGGAGTTCCGCATTTGCTCTCCTGTCGACTCCACAGCTAATTCTGAGATTTTTTCGCCATCAAAGAAAAAGAAGTTCGAAATGGCACTTGGCAAGATTTCTTCAATGTACATCGCCCAATTATCGGATAAAAAGGCATCAAAATCACCATTTTTATAAACGCTAATATTATCTTTAATATCCTTTTGTTTTGCAGACCACTTACGCTTTAATTTATATGTCCGCGTTAGATCATCTTTGCCAGTAACAAATTCCATCTCTATATATGTTTCAAGAGTGTTATCTGATGTATTGATGAGCTTTTTGAGATAAGCAGGGTATGAGAGTCTACTTTCAGAAAAAGCGAAGGAACGTCGACCATACAGTGACAGCAAAACGGATTCAAGCAATGTTGTCTTACCTCGACCGTTCATCCCGCCAATTAAAATAACTGGCTTGTCTGAGTCAAAATCAAATTTATTCGTACCGGCGTACAAGCCGAAATTATGTAATACAAGGCTTTTAATTACCATTAAGCATCACCTCCATATGCTAAGTCTATATCATCTTCTAAAATTTCTGCTTTCTCATCAAAGTTACCGCCCATATCTTTTTTTCGGCGGTTTTTAATAAGTGCAAAATTCAAAGCATCCTCTTCATTTTTATAATAGCATTTGCTGATTTCAGTCTCAATATTACCGAGTACGCCTTTGCGCTTTTTCATATCTGATGATTTTTTTTCAACATCAACCAAACGAGTCATCATCTGAAAAACAAGTTCTTCGTCAGGATATAAATCCGAACAGACATCACGCAACAGCTTCCACTCTTCGACACCAAATGCAGAGCCTTCTGTGAATGTATCATCAGTATAAATTTTGTCTGTGATCTCCTCGTAAATTCTTGGCAAGCTGTCATCAAACTCATGCTTTTCATCAAGCCAAATTCTCCGGATTGCTTTTAATTCTCCTAAAGTGATGAGTTCAAGCTCTCTAAACTCCGCCGGTCCGTTTCGATTGATATCAGCTTGAATTTTAAGTAAACTACGCAACCATTCTTCTCTAACCTCTTTTTTATATGGTCCATGAACGAGCCGACCTTTATATGCTTTTATATGCCCCGTCATGCGTCTAAAATCACGGCGTTCACGGTCAAGTTCAGCGTTGCCAATATGATTGCGAAGCTCTAACAGTGGAGTCATCCATGCTTTTTCGCTGTCATTCATGATCATGGCAGCCATAGACTTATCCTGCTCAACCATCGTGCAAACCCAGCAACCAAAACGGCTTTTACCACAACTTGGCGTGTCTGTGTTCATAACAAGTGGACATTCACCATCAGCAGTTGCCCCTCTATACATAGTCAATAACTCTTTATTTGAATGCCCCCAAGGATTTTTATACTGCATTAAAAAAGTCCATACATCATCGTCTGTCCAATCTTCTAAAGGTGAGAAGATTAGCTCATTTTGCATGGTTGAGTTAGGGCTAAGAAACTCTCTAACTCTTTGCTTTTCGTAATAAGCCATTGTTTTGGCACGGTTGGCACTCTCAGCTTTTCGAGTACCCAAAACCATGATTACTTCGCCATGAACAGCAACTACGTTTTGAACAAATGTATTTGCCGGTTGTATTTTCAAACGATCTGTACACCATCTGAAGTTCGGGCGAGGATAAGGATAGCCTCTGCCTAAAATATTTACCCAAAAGGTATCCTTATAATCAGGAATCAAGCGATGAGAAACGATGGGAAGTTCCGCTATTTCAGCAGCGGTTTTCATTCTTGCAAGCGATATTTCAACCCATTTTGCAACAACAGGCGATTCAACTAATGTATCAGTGCTTATTACATGCACTGATTTTTTTAATTCTTCTGGTTTCATTTCAGAAAGAGCATGCCATACCAATTGCAAGGTCGCGGTGCTGTCCTTGCCCCCGGAATAACCAATCACCCACGGTATATCATCAGATAGATATAAATTCTTTACGATTTCGGTTAGCGTTCTTATATCATCTTTATTAATTCCCATACTATTCTTTTCCTTTCTTGCGTTCAAGAGTGAGCTTTGACTTCAGATATTCTGCAAATGCGGCTTGGTTATTCCGAGAAGCTGAAATCTTATCTCCAACCAGCACGACACCTTGAAATTCTTTGTTATTTTTTAGCCAATCAATCTCTTGTAAAATTTTGAGCTTATCTTTCCATATATCGGGATATTGCTCCAATAATGTGTTCCCCATATTTCCTAAAGCACGGAGCATGATGGTATGAGCACAAATATAATCTTTTCGAAAATCTTCTGGCGCGATCAATCGGTTCTTAGCTTGTTGCCAAGGGAGCATATTTTCAGAAACAGCGACCCAAAAGTCAACAATTCCTTTTCTTTGTTCCTCTTCTGATAATTCAAAACCTTTAATTAAATCCTGAGAGGCATGATAAATGCCGCTTAATGTAAACAGGGCTTTTGAACGGTTTGAAATAGTGGATTTTTCTTTTTCGACTGAATCGTGAAACATTGGTATATTTTCAATAGAGTCTTTTATAAGCAAAGAAAACTCGTCACGGTTGTCAAAGAGAATATTGAGCGATTTGGTTGGACGAACAGCATGGCGATTCAAATCCGTAAACATTTGTTGTGATCGCCTTAGCCCTAAATCATGGTATAAAACAATTGAAATGTCTTCATTTCTGAGAGAAGGATTCACTTTTAATGCTGCGGCAATTGCCGCCTGACGATGCTGACCATCATTTATAATTATACGAGAATTTAATGAAATCTTCAAGCTTCCAATCCTGTGATCATCTTTGCTTTGGATAAACTCAATATCTCCATCAACCGACGCAGTCAGTGCCGAGAAAACATATGATTCCACATTGCCAAGGATGTAGTCCCTCATTTCGGGTATACGTTGTTTATTCAAGACACGTTGCGCTCGTACATCCGGAGGCAAAGAGCTATCGGAATATGAAAACAACTGTACTGCAGTATGTAATGGGCACATAACAGTGTAATACTGACGACCAGCTTGAATTCCTCTGACAGCAGACAACTCAATAGTCTCTTTATTTTTTCGAGAAATAGCCATAAACACCCTCCTTATGGAAGTATATAATATTAAAAAGGAAACATTAAAATTACTATTGGAAGTATTATATATCAACTTCCAAATTAAATCAAGCACTTTGTCAAAAGAAGTGGAATAAGTGAATAAAAAAATCAAAAGCCGAGGTTTTACTCGACTTTTAATCGTAAAATGGCAATATTATGATAATATTTGTTTTCAAAAAAATATTTTTATGTTATAATAAATATATATATGGTTTATAGGTTTCCCTGTAATACCTAAATACTCTGCAAAGGATTTTTTGCATGCCAAGATATATTAGATATCCACGCAGTTATTCCACATCAAGGGTTTCCAATGTTGTAACCAATCCATACACTGGTGAAGTTAAGAGAGTATATGGACATTCTTATGAAGAATTGAATCAAAATATTGAGAAACAGTTCGCAAGGTGGGAAACTCAAAGAATCAGACAAGAAAACAAGCTGGAGGTTGAGCAGTTAGCCGCAAAGACCGAGCAGTTAAATTTGTCATTGTCAAAAAAACTTAATATTTTGCAGAGTATTAATAAAGGTAAAAAATATACACAGATTTGTTACCATACATATTATGACGGTTTTTTAATGCACGATGATTTTCAAAAATACCGCCCTTCAAATCCTCCAAGTTTAGATCGCATACTTAATGAACTGAACGTTCCTAAAGTAAGCAGGTTTATGGAGTTTTTCTCAAAGAAAAAGTTAAAATTCAGATTAGGTAAAGAAGCTGAAGCGCAGCAATGTTTTACCGAAAGGACGAAACAATATAAAGAGGATGAAGTAAGAAGAAAAGAAAAACATATTGCTGAGTATCAGGCGTTTTTATCGAACTTGGAAAATCACAATGAGAAGATTAAAAAGAGAGAATCGGAATTTGTTAGCCAGCAGTCCGGCGAGGTTGAAACGGTTGTAGACTATTTCATCACACAGATTGTTCCCATAAAGATTGAAACCAAAATAACATTTTTTGATGATGTAAAACAGCTCTTAATATCTATTTATTTGCCTCCATTTGAAAGTGTCCCTAACGTCAAAGAATATAAATTTATTAAGACTAAAAAAGAAATCAAAACAGTCATGTTTAATGAGCGGCAACAGAATCTCTTGTATGAAAACATAATCCTTCAAATTGTTTTGAAAATCAGTCATGACCTATTCGCACTATTACCATTTTTAGAGTCAATTATTATTAACGGAAGCACAAAAACTGTTGACATGAGTAACGGCAATGAAGTGAATAGTTGTATAATATCCTTAGAAACACAGAAAGACTCTTTTAAAAACATAAACCTTGCACTTGTAGACTGTAAAGAATGTATCAAGGGATTAAAGACACATTATAAAGGCAAGCTACAGCCTGTTATTCCACTCAATGAGAGCAAGATAGGAAAACGAGTCAATTTAAAAGAACCTGCACCATCATCCAGTCCAAAGTTATCGGCATTATCTGATGTGATCAGACAAATCAAAGCTGATTTTGAGCAACAAGAAATTAACGCTGACGAAGCGATTCAAACCGTGTATTGGAAAGATGATTACAAAGAATTTGTAGTGTTTATGCAAAGTAGTAATAAATTAATGATGGCTGACATTTTAGAGTTGGATATTAAACAGTTAAAAGATGCCGGATTCACAACACAAAGCATATCAAAAGTAGTCGATGTTGTTATTGATTGGGCTGAAAAGTGTTTGAATCAGGGTGTAGAAGAAACTAATGAGGATGATGGCGATACCGCAAGTGATATTGCATCAATGTTCTTCCGTTAATAAGGGGAATTATTATGAGCACAGAAATCGGCATTGGCATTCCTAAAAATATTAAAATAAGAGATTACCAAGGGGAAGCAATCCGCGCGTGGTTATCTCATGAGGGTTGCGGCATTCTTGAAATGGCAACCGGTACTGGAAAAACAATCACCAGTATATGCGGAATCGTTAAATTATTAGAGCAATATGCATTAGCGGATACACCGTGTGGACTGGTCTTAGTTCTGCCATATAAAGTGCTTTTAGAGCAATGGGTTGATGTGCTATCTGATTTTGGAATTCATCCCTTGGTTTGCTATGAATCCAAAGCAATATGGAAATCAAAACTGACCTCGATTGTTGATCTTTTCAATAAAGGGCATCGAAAATCACTGTTTATCGCCACAACAAATGCAACATTTTATACTGATGATTTTCAGGAAGAATTAGAACGCATAAGCGGTGATTATATTTTCTGCATAGATGAAATGCATCATTTTGCAACCAAATCTGGTGTTGACTTGCTACCTGAAAAAGCAAGATTTCGCTTAGGTCTTTCTGCGACATTAATGTCGAAATGGTCAAGCGAAAACATGGATAAACTCAAAGCTTATTTCAAAAACGATATTGTTTATAGTTTTTCATTGGAACGTGCTATTAAAGAGGGCTTCCTGACTCCGTACTACTATCATCCAGTTTTCGTAGAGCTTACGGTGGAAGAAAAAGATGAATATTATATTTTATCAAAGAAGATTGGAAAAGCTATCGCTTCGAATGACGATATAACCGATAACGAAGTCTTACAGAGCCTTTTACTTAAGAGAGCAAGGATTATAACCACGGCAAAAAACAAATACGAAATGCTAAAAATGATGAAAAATATCATTGTCGGCACAAAATATAATCTCTTTTATTGTGGTGATCGTATCGAAGCGGATGAGCGGTATGTTGAAAAAATAAATAAGTTATTGTCTTTTGATTTCGGCATCAAATCGCACACCTTCACAGCAGCAGAGGATAAGAAAGATCGGAAGTATGTGTTGAACACTTTTGCAAAAGGCGACATTGATGCGATTACGGCTATACGTTGCTTGGATGAGGGTGTGGATATTCCACAGTTGCGAAGAGCATTTATTCTTTCAAGTGGAACGAACCCAAAAGAGTTTATACAACGTCGAGGTCGTATCTTACGTAAAAGCGAAGGTAAAGACATGGCTGAAATATATGACTTCTTTGTTGTACCAACGCTTAATCAGTATGAGATCAAGAATATGTCCAGTGAGGAAATTTCGGCTGAACGTCGAATTTTGAACAGAGAATTTGATCGTTTTAAAGAATTTGCCGATTTATCCTTGAACAAAGAAGAAGCCTACAGTAAAATTATAAGTATCTGGAATATGTATAACAATTAGGGAGTGTAATGATGGAAGACATAATGAAAAGCACTGAGCAGGAAGAATTTGAAAAAATTCTGTCGCACTATGATAAACCCACCCAGCAACTTTATTTCGAGATTTTGAAAATGTACAGTGATATGGGTACACAGATGTCAAAATCAATGATAAAGAACGAAATATTGGATAAAGTCAAGGGGGTTGTGGGATGATTATTAAACGACTGACCGTTAATAACTTTTTCCGTTTTTACGGTAAATCTGATATTGAATTTTCCTGCGATGCTGATAAAAATGTCACAGTTATACGTGGTGAAAACGGTACCGGAAAGACGACAATGCTCAATGCTTTTTATTGGTGTCTCTATGGTGATGTTACACAACCTCTTTACATAGAAAAGATTTTCAACGAGCTTGCCGAAAAGCAGTTAAAAGACAATGAAACTGATGAAGCATCGGTCGAAATTGCGTTTAAAAATAAAAATATTGAATATACGATGAAACGCAAGTTGAACTTTATGAGGCGTGGGGATGATGTCTTTAAGATCGGTGATGAAGCATTTACGATTTATTACAAAGATGACATTGGAAACTCAAAAGAAGTAAAAGACACACGAAACTTTTTTGATGGTATTATTCCTCAGAACCTTAGGGGATTTTTCTTCTTTGACGGTGAGCGGATTGATCGATTGTCGCAAGTTGACGGTCGTGAAGAAATCAAAAAAGCCACTCTTGATATCTTGGGACTTACGAAATTAGAAGATTTAAAGATGTTCTTTGATAAAATCGAGCGCGAATTGAATGCGGATCAAAAAAGGTTTCTGTCAACATCAGAGCAGAAATTGTCGGATGAATATGAAGCTTTGTGTACCGAAAGAGATAAACGGCTGGATGAGCTTGGTACATTTAAAGATAACATGCAAAAGGCCCAAGAAAATTTAGATGATATTTCGAGATTTTTAGAAACTCACAACAGTGAGATAGTTAAGGGGCTTCAATCCCAAAGAGAACTTGCTGAAAATCATCGGGATGCACTTATTAAGCAGATTGATGAAAAAAATGCTACAAAAACACGTCTTATAACAAAGGATTTTAAAAATACACTTATCTCAAGTTGTTTTGATCATGTTTATGATTATCTTGAATCCAAGCGTCAGAAGGGTGAATTACCCTCAGATATTAAGACACAATTCATTGATGATTTAGTAAAAAGCGAGGTTTGCATTTGTGGACGCCCACTGTGTGAACATACTCCGGAATATGAAGCAGTAATAGCCAAGAAAGCAAACGCAGGAAAAACAGAATTGGATGATGCATACCACCGTCTTACAGGCTATATAAAACAGCAAAAAGAATCTCCAGATGACTTCTTTAGCAAGTACCATACGTTGAAGTCGGATGTTTTTGATTTAGAACAAGACAAGGATGTCACAAACAAAAGAATAAAACAGATTGGCAAAGAACTGGCGAATTCGGATGAAGCTGATATTGCCGAAAAAGAAAACCTTAGAACTACAATAAAAGGTGATATCGAAGAATATAGGAATAAAATATCTTGGCTGAATATAGAAATTGAAACCGTGAATAAGAAAATAGAAAATAAGAATCACGAGCTTGAAAAAGTTTCTATTAAAGGCGCGCAAGCGGAAGCACTGAAAAAAAGGCGTGACACGGTTTCTAAACTTGGGCAGCTCAATCAGGAAATTCAATCATATTTTATTGAGATGACAAGAGTTAATCTTGATAAAAGAATAAAAGAAGTCTTCGACTCAATGAAGGAAAAACCATATCGAATCGCTTCATTAACCAATGATTTCGTCCTCAAAATCACAAATGATGATACGAATAAAGATGCTCGTATTCTTTCGACCGGTGAAGGGCAGATTGCCAGTCTTGCATTTATTGGATCACTTGTTTCGTATGCAAGAGATAAGATGCAAGACAAGTTAATGTCTGACTTTAGTGGTGGCGACTTCCCGATTGTAATGGATTCGCCTTTTGGAAATCTTAGTGCAGGACATAAAGGAAATGTCGCAAGAGAAATTGGCAATTTGGCTTCGCAGGTCATCGTAATTGTATCTGATGAGCAGTGGTCATCAATTGTTGAGCAAAATATTAAACCACGCGTCAATGCTCTTTATAAAATGATAGATGGCGATTTTGAAGATCAAAGCATTGCCGAACATACTGAAATCAGGAGGATATAAGCATGGCTAAATCTGCAATGAATAAGTCAGCTGAGTTTGAACACTATTATCAGGAACTTGGCAATAACAAAGACAAAATATTCGATTCCATGAAAGATGTTTTTATGATGGCTGCCGCTGTGGGGTTTAGATATAGCAAGACTCTTCCGTTTTCAAAATCAGGCGGTGAACCGATAGCATTACGGTTCTTTAATGATGATGACCGTAAAATAATGGATTTGATTGCTTTATCAATAACCGATGATATTGGTATTTTGCTTTCAGATGACGAGATACAAGACAAAAAATACAAACTCATTGAAGATTACGCCAATGGTGGTATGAGTTTAATGGTTGATGCTTTTTGCAAACCGGTCGTTGATATTAACGAACTTTACAAGTTTGTAGAATCATTTGAAAATAGCGCTAAAACTGTCCCCAAAGCAAATGTGCACGACATCCTTCAAAGAGCAATGGACAGCATTTAATATTTATGGGAGCGACAATGACTCAAAAATAATATTCATCGGTCTCTGTAACCATTTTATTTTTACCGGTTTGTTTCGCCTTATAAAGCAGTTTATCAATGTGACCGATCAGTTCAGTCCCATTCTTAAATTCTGAGGTTGCTTTTTCTATATAGCTTAAGCCGCAACTAAGAGTTAAAGGCTTACTAATATCCTTTGTTAAATAGCTGTTAAATTCCACGTATATCTGACGGAGTGTTTCAACCGCTTGCGACGGTTTCAGATTAATAAAAACAAATACAAATTCTTCGCCGCCATAGCGACCAAAGAAATCAAATCTTCTGATATGCTTTTTCGAAATGGTTGAAAAAACTTCAAGCACCGAATCGCCGGTAAGATGACCATATGTATCGTTGATTATTTTGAAATCATCAAAATCCATCATGCATGCTGTGAAACTTTTTTCATGATTAAGCCTAATCAAGTTATCCACTTTTGTCATCAGACTGAATTTATTTAAAGCACCTGTTGCCAAATCAATTTCAAGCTTATTTTTTAGTTTGATGTTTTCAATTATATATTTCGTTACATCATGAAGAGTTAGTATTAGAGCTTTATCTTTTTTAAATATGATTGGCTTCACAGAAAGGTCAAACCATTTACAAAAATAATTATTTTGATGTTTATATTGATACCGAAATGTCGTCGAATTATTTAAATAGCCCTGGTTAATCAACCTGTTAATCTTACATTTTTGGCATAGTTCATTTTGACCGCAGTCAATTGTATTATCTTTAGTCGCAAAACAACTAAACGCATTCCCAAAATGCATTCCCAAAATAGGCTTATTATAAGACTGGAGCATATCACGCAAATCGTTGTTTGCTGAGATAACGCACCCATCGTATCCAATTATCAATTGTCCATAGGATGAATGTTTGGTAACCTTTCCATATTTGGAAAGTGATGTATTATTACGATCATTTATAATGGATGCCACTTTGAATTCTCCTTCCTAAGCTATTTGACGAAAAGACCGGGATACTTGTACGTACCCAGTCTAATTGTGCAGTTATTTTCCATTTAGCAAGCTATAACAACTACTACAAATTGTTTTGCCAAGTACAAAAATAATTATTTTCTCACAGTTTCTATTCTTTGACTAATTATTATTATAACATATATGTAATTAAATAACAAAAGCAGTTGCTTGTATATTATTTTTACAGGCAACTACTTTTGTTTAACATTGCCTAATCTGTAGCCTCATTTATACACGTTCTTCTGTTTGAATTAATACGTTCGGTTTCTTTGGCATCTTGGTCTATTAAATGTTTATATCGGTCTTCTAATGTCTCATCTGGTTTAAGTTTTGTCGCTTTTGGATCAAAGTTAAGTATATTAATTGAAAATTTGTTATTTCGATATGTCCGTGCGATAACAAACCTTTCGGAACAGCCAATCTCTTTACAGGATACAACAACGTAAAATGCATTTAGATAAACCATTTGTTTTCTTAACTTTTCTTCAGTAGGATTATTGTCAACTTCTTGTAAGAGGATAATATCGTCGCCCATATCATAAAAGGTTATTTTCCAAGAATCAATAATATATTCATCTTCAATGAACAATAATGCTTTGTTATTGTCTACACTCCACGGAACAATCCATTGAGATAAACACGGATCAATCGTCCTAATGACACCGCGAGCAAATAATTGACCATAAGCGTCTTGAGTAAATGAATCCAATATATGCTTAATAGCTTCTTCTTTATTTATAAAAGTGACTTTAGAATAAATATCATCCGTTATATTATAAAGGCGAGCCTGAAATACATTGTATCCCTTTGGTTTTATGTTACATTTCATTTTAACATCCTCACATATCCTAAAATAAACTTTAAGCTAATATATTAGCATTCACTTCAAGTACATAATACACGATTAGACAATGTTTGTCAATTATAAACCCCTAAAAAAAGAAAAATCTGCGTCATTAATGACGCAGATCAATGAAAATTATTCAGCATTGTTTATAGCCGATTTAATCAAAGACTCGACAACATTCAATATCCGTTGTCTTTCCAAAGTAGGCAATTTACCAATTTTATCAGATAAATATGCACTTTTTGTCTTATATGAAGTCTCGATTACATCTTCCAGAAGCAAATCCGGAGAAGCTTTTATTGCATTTGCGATCTTAATAAAGTTCTCAAAAGACGGAAAATTTCTGCCTCGCTCTATATTTGAAATTGAGGTTGCACTCATATCTACCATTTCAGATAAAGCATCTTGATTAATACCGGCTATCTCTCTATACTCCCGAATACGCTTACCAACTTTTTTCTTGTCAATGTTCATTTTGACACCTCCCGCACAACAGGCTAATTACTTGAACCTGTACTTATTATTATACGGATTATGGCGAGAATTGGAACAAACCTCATGTTCAAGTAGTTAGCACAGGGTTTATATTTGTTTAATTATTAGTATTTAATAACTGTAACCACATATTCTCATACTTATTACTTAATAATTCATTTAATTGATTTTTTTGATATAAGTTAAAATAATAATATGATGCCATTTCTGAACTGCTTTTAGTAGAAACGACGATATGCAGGATTTTCTTTGACTCTGTTTGGGAGGATGGATTAGGTAAATTTGTGCTTTCTTTTGCTTGACTTGTATCCAACTCTTTATCCTCAACTGAGAATGTTATTTTGTTCATATCCCAAAAAACTGACGTTATCGCTTCGTATTTTTGATTGTCGATTGTGGCAACCACTATGGGATTTTCCGAATTTGTAGAATATTTTACTGCATAAACCGCTAAAACATCCTTCCAGTTTTGGGGTGCGGCGATGCCATCAACCTCATCGTGTGGGTTTTCAGACTTTATTTGCTCGATTTTATCATTGAATTCTTGATTAACCTGAGCGATTACTGCCGAAAGTGTCATGTTGCCCGGCTCCGTCTTTTCGTTGGCTGAAAAAATTCCAAAAGGTGAGGAAACCAGTAAAGCAACCATGCAAATGATTAGGATAATAACGACAGCAATCCAGCCGCCAGCAGCAATTAATGTAATCAGCCCTTTCACTGCGGCAACGGTTGCTTTTACTGCTGTAACAACAGCTTTTGCAGTAGCCTTTGCTGTACGCGCGGCTGCTTTTGCAGTCGCTCTGGCGGTTTGTGCGGCCTTTTGGGATGCTTTAAGTGTTGCCTGGGCTGTTTTGACCGTGGTCTGAGCTGCTTGTTGAGAAGTCTTAACTGCATTTGATGCCGCTTTTCCCGCGTTTTTAGATGCGCGTGAAGCATTCTGGGTTGACCTTCTGGTCTTGATGGTTTTTACGGTATTTTGTACCCGCTGCTTTATTTTTGCGGCACCGGCTTTTGCATTCCGAATAGTATCCGGTGCCTTTTCAACTGATTTTCTACCAAAGCGTTCAACCCTATGTGCCGCCGAACTGGAAACTTCCTTTACCGAATTAGATACAGATTGTGTTGCATAAGAATGAGGATTATCAGCATTAACTTTTTGCGTTTCCTCTGCTTTTTCCTTAGTCTTGACATACATATACTTTATATGCTTGGATAAATCCTTTGCCTTATTCAATGCTTTAATATCTTTGGTGGATTTGCGGAGCTTAATTTTGTTCAATGTAACGACCTCCTTAAATTTTTATATATAAAAAAACCTCAAGCTATTTAGCTTAAGGTATAGAATTGCTATTTAAATTATGGTATACTATGGCAAAATATTATTTTTACACAAACACTTCTGGGAGAAGGGAGAATTTTGAATGAAATTACACGTTAATAAAACATGCGGAACTTGTGAATTTAATTTTGAAGGAATATGTGCCGGGGATAATTATAACGAAAAAATAACAGACTTATCACATTACTGTGCGGGTTGGAACGCCAGCTTGAATTATTTTTGTTACTTAACAGCTAATGCACCATGGTATATAAAAAGTCAGTATGATAGAAAAAATATTTATTTTGATGAATTAGTTACCCTCGTCGAAATGGATGAAAAGGAAGAACCAATTGAAATTGATATTTTCAATCTGGTTGAAAAGATATATGAGCTTTGGTATCCAAACGAGATTGCTGAAGCTTTAGATGTCTCTATTGGGGTATTAGGATACGCTCATATACATGGCACTCCAGAAAAAAGAATATTTGATTTTTCTAATAAATTGCAGATACCTGCTCATTATTTTGAGAAAGTCACTACATTAGATATTCCTGATATTGAAAAATGTAGAGACAAGTTTTACAAGATACATGGAGGATCCATTGATGCAATAAAAAAAGCAGCAGAAGAAAGAAGTACAAGAAAAGAACAGCAAGAAATAAAGGAGTCGTATCCATTCAACAAAGAAGAGCTTGAAGATAAAATAAGAAAGTACTCTGAACCCCATGTTTTATATCATGATATGTCCGATGACTACAAATCACGCGATTATGTAGTTGCTATTAATCTTCAAAAAGACGATTTTCATGGTAGATTATATTACAAATATAGTTTTGGCGGATATGGTTTAACCAATGATATCATGAGGGATATTATAGAATTTATTGCTGAATTAGATGTTGAGACTATAAATGAATATAATGATAGATGCTTTCTAATTAATGATATCAACCTTAGTGCTGACGATGTGGGAGAAAATATATACTTTACTTTACGCAAAAGCAATGGGGAAATTTTGAATATTACAGCCCGCGCAGATGAATTGCAAAACTACATAATAGGATATGAAATGATTCGCTGTGATGGACATGCAAAGAAGAAAGAGCGAAGAAAATGCATAGAATGCGGTAATTTTACGCCTTCAGAGACAAGTGCAAAAGGTTTATGTTCAGTCAGAAAAGAAGAAGTTCAACGGAGCAGAATAATTTGCGGATTTGATTTTGCTCCTAAAGTAAACGATAACATAAATTAAATCCAGTAAGGTGATGTTGTCATCATGTCATAAGTGCCAAATTATAATCGAACGCGCTATTAAAATGAAAAATTATATGGGATCGCCGGAGGAATTTTGCTTCCTCCGGCTTTTTGCATACAATTTTCTTATTGCATCGAATATTCACCGGCTTTGGTTGTCATAAGCTGGTACAGCTTTGTGTTTTTCGGGAACCGGTTGATAAAGGGAACAAGAGACGATCCGTATTTCATCAGACCGCAGCCCGCGTCGGAATTTGTGATATAGCTCATCTGTTCACTTGAAATGTTCAAGAGCCTCGCCAGCTTTTCACGGTCTGAAGCGGCTTGATTGAGCATGATGACAAACTCCGAGTTGGACAGCATTGTACTTGCCAAAACAGAATCCAGAAGGTACTCGACATTTTGAGTGATGGCGGTCGGGAGCGCATTCCTTTTACGGAACCGCCGCCATGCTGAGTTAAAGAAAGCGCCGGAGTATTCATTTTCAAATACAACATGGAACTCGTCGATGAAAATATGAGTGCGTTTTCCTTTCTTCCAGTTCTCCGTAACGCGGTTGATCATAGCATCGGTAATAACAAGCAATCCCATTGTTTTAAGCTGTTTTCCGAGGTCAAAAATATCATATACAACCATGCGGTTTTGCACATCGACATTAGTAGGATGAGCAAAAGCATTCAAGCTGCCGCTTGTAAACAGCTCCAATGCCAAAGACAGTTCTTTTGCTTCATCCTCCGGTTGTGCCATCAATGTTTCACGAAGGTCATGCAAGGTAGGGGCTTCATTTTTGCCGCTGAAATCGTGATAAACTGCCGACGTACAACGGTCAATTATTGATTTTTCTTTCGCACCGAGACCTTTTTTATCAAGCTGTTCAAAGAGCGAGAGGATAAATTCGGATTTATCAACAATCGGATTATTTCCATCCCCGTAGTCTTCAACCATGTCCATTGCATTGATGTGATCCCGGCTTCCTGCTGAAATCCGTATTACTTCACCACCGAGTGCGCGGATCAAAGGTCCGTATTCGCCCTCCGGGTCGCAGACAAGGATATCATCTTTAGTCGCAAGCGCAATAAAAACAATAAGCTCCTTTGCACTGAAAGACTTTCCCGAACCCGG
>MKRK01000005.1:4299-6834 GCA_001896915.1 Clostridiales bacterium 43-6 | reverse complement strand
CGAGTATTATAGCGTATTTCCCAAATATCTACCGATGCTTTTCATAGAAAAAAACAGAACGCTCTTTCGAGCATTCTGTTTGCGTACCCGTATTTGGTTTTACACCCGGTCAAACGCCTGCGCAAGATCGGCGAGGATGTCGTCGATGTGCTCGGTACCGATGGAGAGCCGGATCGTCGTCGGCTGGATTCCCACAAACGCCAGCTCCTCCTCGCTCATCTGCGAGTGCGTGGTGGACGCGGGATGGATCACCAGGGACTTCACATCCGCAACGTTCGCCAGCAGCGAGAAGAGCTCCAGCGATTCGGTAAACTTCTGCGCCTGCTCCCGCGTGCCGTCGAGCTCAAAGGTAAAGATCGACGCGCCGCCGTTTGGATAATACTTCTCGTAGAGTTCCTTCTCCCTTCCGACAGAGAGCGAAGGATGGTTGACCTTCTTCACCTTCGGGTGCTTGGCAAGATATTCCACAACCTTCAGCGCGTTAAACACATGCCGCTCCACGCGGAGGGACAGCGTCTCGATCCCTTGGAGCAGCAGGAAGGAGTTGAAGGGCGAAATGCACGCGCCCGTGTCGCGCAGCAACGTGGTGCGAATCTTCACCACATAGGCGGGGGCTCCCACCGCATCGGCAAAGACGATGCCGTGATAGGACGGATTCGGCTTGCTCAGCCCCGGGAACTTGTCGTTCTGCTTCCAGTCAAACTTGCCGCCGTCGATGATCACGCCGCCAATGACCGTGCCGTGGCCGCCAAGGAACTTCGTTGCCGAATGGACGACGATGTCCGCGCCGTGCTCGATCGGGCGGAATAAAAACGGCGTGGAGAACGTATTGTCGATGATTACAGGGATTCCGTTTTCATGCGCAATAGCAGCAATCGCTTCCAGATCCAGCACGTCCGCGTTGGGGTTACCAAGCGATTCCAAATACAGCGCCTTGGTGTTTGGCAAAATACTCGCGCGGAACTGTTCCGGATCGCTCCCGTCCACAAACGTGGTCTCGATACCGAGATCCTTAAATGTATTGGCAAAGAGGTTGTATGTGCCGCCATAGAGCGTTTTGGAGGAGACGATGTGATCCCCGCTGCCGGCAATGTTGAGAATGGCATACGTGATCGCGGCGGAGCCGGACGCGGATGCAAGCGCCGCAACGCCGCCTTCCAGAGCGGCAATCCGCTGCTCAAACACATCGCTTGTCGGGTTCATGAGGCGGGTATAGATATTTCCGCCTTCGGTGAGGGCAAAACGCCCTGCCGCCTGCGCGGAATCTTTGAATACATAGGAAGTGGTCGCATAAATCGGAACCGCACGCGCGTCCGTCGCGGAGTCGGGCTGTTCTTGTCCTACGTGCAGTTGGAGGGTTTCAAATTTGAGTTTCTGTGCCATGATGATTTTTCCCTTTCATTCTTCTTGTTTGTTGTGTGATTTCTTTTTCTTCTTTCGCGCCAAACAGCGCAAGTGAAACGAAAAATCGATCAGCGGCACATTCGGTCCATACGACCCAAGGCAGCGAACCCCGCCCGGTGTTTGGGCGACTGCCTCAGCCAGATACTTTCGTTCATGCGCGGTTCCTCCTTTCCAATCGTATTAGTGAGGATTATACGGGTGCAAGAATAGTTTGTCAATAGGTTTAATATGTTTTCTATATATTATTTTTTACGCTCTTCGTCTTAAAAAGGCTGCGCATTCAAGCGCAGCCTTTTGTGTTTCAGTTCAGTTTCATGTGGAATGCGCCGTCCGCAGAATTCTCCGAAAAGATTGTCGTATTATTCTTCCCTTTGCTCTTGGAGGTGTACATGGCGTGATCCGCCTTCTCCAGCAGCTCGTTGAGCGGGGCCGCTCCCTCAATGAGGCCGATACTCAGCGTGATATGGAACGCCGATTCCGCACCGGCAAACTCGAGCTCTCCCGCGCAGGAGCGGATGCGTTCCGCAACGAGATATGCCTCCTCCGCGCTCACGTTCTCGAGCACGATCACAAACTCATCCCCGCCAAAGCGTACGGCATCATTTGCGATTCGAACATTGTTCTTGATGCAGGCCGCAAGCTCCTTTAGCACAACGTCGCCAACCAAATGCCCATAGGTATCGTTGATATTCTTAAAATCGTCCACATCGATGAACAGCAGCGCGGTGCGCACGGCGCACTTTCCCTCATCCTGATACTTATCGCGCAGATATTGCCGGCTGAACAGCCCCGTGAGCTGGTCGATGTTGCTTTTCTCGAGGAGTTGTTCCTTCTCGCGTTCCCGCATCTGCCGTGCTTGTGTTAAATCGGTCAGAACGAGCAGTTTTGTCGTATCGTTCTTCCATTCGTCAATCGGATACTGCGTCATGGAAAGATAGCGCTTTTGCCCGTCTTGCAGCAGCTCGATTTCGTGCTGGTGGTAATCCATATCATAGCGGTACTCGGCAATATAGTTTGCGACGGCTTCGCCCGCGTCCAGCTCCGGATTATGCAGCAGTACCTTTGCAATCCGGTTGGCGCTGAGGACGCGCCCCGTCCGGTTGACGATGAGAATCCCCTCGCTCGCGTTGA
>MKRK01000005.1:3554-4243 GCA_001896915.1 Clostridiales bacterium 43-6 | reverse complement strand
ACACCAAACACGGCCGGCAACAGATATTCCGAAAACACGCTGATGACCAGCGCCAGTCCAATGCCATAGAGAATGAAATTGAGCTGCTTGCGTTGGCGCTTTTCCTTTGTCAGGATGATTTGCCGCAGGACGAGATAGAGCGCATAGATTGCAGGTAGGCTAAAGGAAAACGACATCAGCGGGGCAACCACCGGATCGGCCAAACGCCAAAATGTCGGGTCTGCATAATCGATCGGATAGAGATACCGTACGACGACCGTCATCGTATTCAATAGCAGCGCTGCGAAAAACAGCCAATCGATTTTTCTTCTGAGCAGACGATAGACAAAGAACAGGAACGTGATGGAAAGATACATCATGCTCAGCCAATAGACCGTCTTGGTCGCAAGCGTAATCGTCGTTGCGTCGCCATAATCCGCAAGATTGTTGAGCACCATCCAAACGAGGATGTTGGACAAAAAGAGCAGAAACGATTGGTTGACCTTATCGTGGCTGCGGTTGAGAAACACAAACGTCCAGATGAACATCATCACGCCATAGATAAGGACGAGTGCAATCAGCTGTAACATAACACATACTCCTGCAACTGTTGTCTGGAGAATTCAACGATTTAGTATACGACACTGCCGCTCAATATACAATCACACGGTTTGTACTCTTTTGCTTTTTCATGCGATTTCAAATGTTTG
>MKRK01000005.1:2963-3252 GCA_001896915.1 Clostridiales bacterium 43-6 | reverse complement strand
TGCCATCTTCGGAGAAAAACCGCCTGTGCCCCGCCTGCCAGGTTTCGAGGCATTCGTCCTCACCTTCGCGGGAGCAGATTTCATACGTCATTTCGCAAAACGGAATCACCTGAACGGATTTGGTCTCGATCACGCAGCGCGGGTTACCGACCCAGTCGGTGACGATGGAAAGATCGCCCGGCTTTGGCGCTTCTCCGGGCGGGAACGCATAGAGGCTGCTCGCCGTCGCCCGCTTTTTGCCGGAGAGAACCAGCGACAGCAGCTCGTTTGCGGAGCGCTCATTTAAGTC
>MKRK01000005.1:2617-2933 GCA_001896915.1 Clostridiales bacterium 43-6 | reverse complement strand
CGTATCTCTGCCCGTTTGCTCCAGAAACTGCTGCCAAAACGATTCGATCGTCATACCCTGACCCCCAAGATTTTAAAGCGTTACGCGCCTTGCGGTTTGTCTGTTTGATTCCGTTCCTCTTCGGGTGAAAAATCAACTGCGGTTTCATCGGAGTCACAACTGCTTCTGCCCGCGCTTCGCTTCATGTCATACATCCTTTGATCCGCAAGCGCGATGAGCGCGGCAAGAGACTCGCACTCCCGCCGCCGGGCACCGCCCGCGCTGACGAGCACCTCAAACGCATAACCGTTCATTCTGCAAACATTCGCAGTGATCC
>MKRK01000005.1:1882-2489 GCA_001896915.1 Clostridiales bacterium 43-6 | reverse complement strand
TCGTCGACATCCAGCATGATGACGATATAATCCTCCCCGCCGGCTTGAAAACGTGTCTCCTCCCGCTCGAGGATGCCGTCGATCGCTCCGCGGTTGAGGAGCTGCGTGACTGCGTCCCGTGTGGACTGATCGAGCAGGTTTTCGTTGATCTCCAAATGGTGCTGTTTTGATTTTTGCAAAAAGACAATCGTCAACGCGATTGCAAGCAGGAACGTAACCAGCGTGCCCCAGATAAACCGGTATGGCGGATTTCCGCCAAAGGAGGCAAACCACACGATCAGCAGTATGGCGAGCAGCGACACATAGAGCAAGAGCAGCAATCGCTGCGGCTTTCCGTAATAGGAAAGCAAAATCATCGTGATCAGCAAAATCGCCTGATACGGCGCGCCGCCCATCAAGCCATTGAACGTAAACCAGATGGCAGGCGTATACACAAAGCAAAGGATCGCCATCGGAATAATCCCCGCGGTCTCCTCCGAAATACTGCCGTTGAGTTTGAGCCACGCGGAAAGGAGCATGGAAAGCGCCACGACGATCAGGATCGCCATCACGACAAAATAGCCGCACACACCCATACCGATTGCGCCAGCGACGCTGCAAATCATGC
>MKRK01000005.1:1350-1663 GCA_001896915.1 Clostridiales bacterium 43-6 | reverse complement strand
TTGTTGTGAGGTATTTGCTTGAGTAACAGTATTTGGAGCCAGATGTTCGGCGGTGAGCCGGAGCAGAAACAGCCTGTCGGCGCGGATGCGATTATCCGCGTAAACCGCAACCGTTGCCCGGAAAACCACCCCTGCCCTTCTGTTCGGGTTTGCCCCGTCGAGGCGCTTTCACAGGTTCGCTTCAGCGCGCCAACCGCGGATATGGACAAATGCATCAAGTGCGGCAAGTGCGTTCGCTATTGCCCGATGGGCGCAATCACGCTGGCCTGACGACGTTTTATTCTTTTCAAGGAGTGTACCTATTATGAAAAAA
>MKRK01000005.1:0-1318 GCA_001896915.1 Clostridiales bacterium 43-6 | reverse complement strand
GCTGACGCTCTCCGCCTGCGCGGCGCCCGCGGCAAAGATGGAACCAACGCCTTCCCCCGCGCCGACGGCGGAGTATAAAAAGATCACCGCAGCGGACGCAAAAGAACGCATGGACAGCGGAGACGAGATTGTGATCCTCGACGTGCGCACGAAGGAAGAGTTTGACGCGGGGCATATTGCAGGCGCAATCCTTGTCCCCAACGAGACGATCTTGGATCAGCAGCCGGATTTACTGCCCGACCTTGACGCGGAGATTCTCGTCTACTGCCGCAGCGGCAACCGCAGCGCGCAGGCAGCTAAGAAGCTTCTCGCCATCGGCTATACCAACGTGGTAGATTTCGGCGGCATCATCGACTGGCCGTACGAGGTCGTCAAAGATTAATTTTTTCCTACTACAGAACTAACCCCCAAAGTCGAACTCCATGTTGTTCCTATCTCGCGAAAAACCGCCCAAGCGATTGGACGGTTTTTTGTTTGTAGTATTCGTTTTTACAGAGTGGCTCTCCGACTATAAGGGCCTTCTCAAATACACCATATCCACCAATTGAATGCCGTTGTCAAACATTGGATGGTCATAGTTGTCGGTGAAGAAATTCTTCACCATGTGGAAAATTTGAAATCCGTTCTTCTCGTAAAAGCGCAAAATCCACGGGCTGTCCCCTGTTCCGACGGTCATGGTCTGGTATTTCCCGCGATAGTATGCAAAAACGTGATGCAGGAGCTTGCTGCCATACCCTTTGCCGTGCCACGCTTCGTATGTGGCGATGTTTTTGAGTTCGCACTCGGTCTCGCTCTCTCGCGTCACCACACAAACGCTCTTCAAGCCGTTATCATACAGCCCAAAGAGTTCTCCGCGATCGAGATAGCGATCGATCATCGACTCCTGTTCGTCCGCCAGCAATAGTAACTCCAGAACCTGTTTCTTGTTCTCGCAAATCTGCTTGATCTCCAAGGCATACCTACCTTCCTCCGCCAAAGCCACTATACCTTTTCGTGTTTGAGCGCAATCGGCAGCAGGCGGTTCGTCTCCTTCACATAGCGGTCAAACCCTTCTTTATACCCCGCCATGCGGGTTTCCGCCATCGGGATGCTGATGAAGAGAAACATCAGTGTGTTGGTCAGGGCCCCAAGCCCCAATAGCCAAAGACCAGGGCGCACAGAGACCAGCACCGCAAACACGCCCCACCACATGAGTATTTCACCCAGATAGTTCGGGTGGCGCGCATGCCGCCAGACCCCGCTGCGGATGATTTGCCCGCGGTTTACCGCCTTTTGCTGAAAGCGGTGCAGCTGCACATCCGCAATCAGTTGCAGTGTC
>MKRK01000004.1:8273-9317 GCA_001896915.1 Clostridiales bacterium 43-6 | reverse complement strand
ATAGAATGCGGTGTGTTTGGTATACCCCCGGGTATCGGCAACCCGTTTTTTGACAGTATGGAAAGCATTCTGTCGCATATGATTTTTTCCATTCCCGCCGTTAAGGGGATAGAATTTGGCGCAGGTTTTGACGTTTCAAAAAAATACGGCTCTGAAAATAACGATTTATATAGATTAGAAAACGGCCAAGTCCATACAAAAACAAACAACGCAGGCGGTATCAACGGCGGCCTGTCAACAGGAATGCCCATCATTTTCAAAGCGGCATTCAAGCCTACCCCGTCCATTTACAAAGAGCAGGACACCTTAAATATCAAAACAAAACAGCAGGAAATTCTAAAAATAGAAGGCAGGCACGACCCATGCGTGGCAGTACGCGCCGTCCCCGTAGTAGAAGCTGCCACCGCCATCGCAATATTAGACACCATACTGTAAGGTTGGGACTATACGGTGCATAACGCATTAAAATGGGAATGAAACGAACATCAAATCATACAAGAGGTAAGATAAGTTTAAAACAAATAAAAAATAGTAGCAAAATTCGGAACGAGGTCACGCGTATTTTGTTCCGGTTTGTGCTTGGTAGGAGCGTGACCATATGAATATATTTATAGTTGGGCTGGGGTTGATCGGCGGTTCATTGGCAAAAGCGTTAAAGAAAAATTCGGTGTGCACCCTGTATGCCTACGACTCAAACGAAGATTCGATTGATAGGGCACTGGCCGAAAAAACCATAGACTATGGATATACCGATCTGGACAAAAAGAAATTTGATTGTGATATTGTGGTAATCGCCACGCCGCCGGCTTTTGTGGTGCCTATGATCAAATTGATGATTCCGCATTTTAACAGCGATACAGTTTTCACCGATGTTTGCAGCGTAAAGGGCATTGTAATGAACGAAATCCATCAGCTTCAGCAAAATCATAAGCTGAACTTCGTGGGCGGACACCCAATGGCGGGCACCGAAAACAGCGGCTATAAGAACAGCAGGGCCAATCTGTTTCACAATGCTTTTTATGTGTTGACCGAGGAAAACGAAAA
>MKRK01000004.1:6819-8227 GCA_001896915.1 Clostridiales bacterium 43-6 | reverse complement strand
GCGGCGCTTGTAAATTTGGCACATGAGAATGATACCGATGAAAATATTTTGCAAAAGCTTGCAGGCGGCGGCTTTCGGGACATCACCAGGATTTCCTCCTCCAGCGAATTTATGTGGCAGCAGATCATATTTAATAATAAGCAAAATATGATTGATTTATTATTGAAATTTGAAGATATTGTAAAAACATTTAGAGAAGACCTGCAAGACGGCAATATCGATAAGGTAACAGAGCATTTCAGAAAGGCAAAGGAATATAGGGGAAAAATAAAATGATAAGTTTAAACGGAAAAATAACGGTTGCAAGCGATAAGTCCATGTCACACAGGGGCATTATGCTGGGCAGCATTGCAACGGGTCTGACAAAAATCGAAAACTTCCTGCTTGGTGAAGATTGTTTGGCCACCATTGATTGTTTCAGAAAACTGGGTGTGAGGATTGACAGTAACCCCAGTGAAATTCTGGTATACGGACAGGGAATGCAGTCACTTGTTCAGCCAAACAGCGTTTTATATACCGGTAATTCCGGCACCACTACAAGGCTGCTGGCAGGACTGCTTTCCGGCTATGATATGACTTGCGTCATAGACGGTGATGAATCCCTGCAATCCCGCCCGATGAAACGGGTGATCGAGCCGTTGACCGGAATGGGTGCAACCATCAAATCCAAAAAGGGCGGTTTTTGTCCGCTTACCGTAAAAGGCGGCAATCTAAAGGGCATCACCTATACCCTTCCGGTTGCGTCGGCCCAACTGAAATCAGCCATTATTCTGGCAGGGATCAACGCCGAAGGCGAAACGGTGATCATCGAAAATGAAAAATCCAGGGATCATACCGAAAATATGCTAAAGGCAATGGGCGGCGATATCGCAGTTGCCGACAATAAAATAACCGTACGCAAAACCGAAAAATTATATGGTCAAAACTTTATCATACCAGGGGATATCTCCTCCGCGGCATTTTTTATGGTGGCCGCGCTGATCACGCCGGACAGCGAAGTAATGATACAAAATGTGGGCATCAACCCGACCAGAACGGGTATTTTAGACGTACTGACCCAAATGGGCGGGGATATCAGGCTGGAAAACAAAAGAATCATTTGCAATGAAGTAATTTGCGATATTGTGGTTCGTTCCTCAAAGCTGCACGGAGTAGAAGTAGGCGGAAAAATCATTCCGACTTTGATTGATGAAATCCCGATCATTGCGGTTGCAGCAGCCTATGCAGAGGGCGAAACCGTGATTTCAGACGCAAAAGAGCTTCGGGTAAAGGAAACAGACAGAATCGGCACCATTTTAGAAATGTTGACTGTCGCAGGGGTCGGAACCGAAGAATTTGAGGATGGTTTTAAGGTTTTCGGCGGCATGAAAATGCAAAACGGCGTTTACAATTCCTATAAAGACCATAG
>MKRK01000004.1:4573-6738 GCA_001896915.1 Clostridiales bacterium 43-6 | reverse complement strand
AAGCTTGGTGAAGTAGATGTTTTTGGAGTGTTCAGACCTACTGGATTTTAAACCCGAAAAAGATATGTTTTTTGTGTTTGGCTCGCCCATTTCGCATAGCCTGTCCCCAAAGCTGCATAGCTTATACTTTCGGGAAAAGCAGATTGACGCCGATTATATTGCCGTAAAAGTGGAAAAAGAACAGCTTGGTGCCGCAATTAATGCGGTAAAAGCCTATGCAAAAGGGATCAATCTGACCATCCCTTTAAAAGAAGCCGCGTTTTCCCTGGTAGATGAATGCGACGAAATTGCAAAATCCATCGGAGCGATCAATACGATTTCTTTTGAAAACGGAAAGATTTGCGGCTATAATACCGATTATTACGGCTTGATCGAAAGCCTGAAAACAAAAAATTACAGCCTGGACAATAAAAATATATTGATTTTGGGAAATGGCGGCGCGGCAAAAGCATTTTTATACGCAAGCTTAACGTTTGGTAAATCGGTCACAGTATGCGGAAGAACCCTTGAAAAAGTACAGGAATTCTGCAAAAACACAAGGGCTGTTCCCATTACATACGCAGAATTAAACCAGGACTACGATATCATATTAAACGCGACCTCGTTGGGAATGTCGCCGCTTATGGATAAACTACCCATCCCAGCCAAAATCATCAGAAAATCAGACTTCATTTTCGACAGCATCTATAACCCCACCCAGACAAACCTGATCACAGTAGGAAATCTATACAAGCGCCAAACCCTGAACGGCCTGTATATGCTGATCTATCAGGGGCTAAAATCCCAGGAGATATGGGCTCGAAGTGCAGCGCACAGGGTACAGAATGCAGAGGAGTTATATAAGGGATGCGAGCAGTGCGGGATGCGGCAGATCGACCCGAATACATTTTCCCTTTCTAAATTGGCTTGTATGGGCGAATTCTGCTCAACTGAAACGATGGATGGGCAAAATATATTATATGGCGAAGTTATGGGAGAAGATAGTTCTTATCATATTGCCGAACTGATTTTTTCTGAAATTTGCAATAATTTTAATCATACGCAAGAAAATATTGTGCTGACCGGCTTTATGGGGAGCGGAAAAACCACGGTAGGCAAGCTGCTTTCCGAAAAACTGGACAAGCCTTTTTTTGATACGGACACAGTGATAGAAGAAATAGAGGGAATGCCCGTTCCGGATATATTTGAGAAATACGGCGAAGCATATTTCAGGGAAAAAGAAACCGAAGTCGCAAAAGAAATTTCAAAATTAAACGGCTGTATCATCTCAACCGGTGGCGGAATCATAAAAAAACCGGAAAACATAGCAAACTTGAAAAAAAACGGCAAAATCTATTTTATAAACCCAAGCATAGACGAAATAAAAAGCAGACTGTACGATAAAACAGACAGACCGCTGATCAAGGACAAATCAGAAATAGAAAAACTATACAGTCAAAGAATAGAAACATACAAAGCCACAGCCGACTTTATCCTATCCGAAAATCAGTCGGAAGGCAACGCGGCTCAAATCATAAAGATGATCGGATCAATCTAACTGATACGAAACAAAGGGGAACTTGATATGAAACTGTTTTTTAGAAGTTTTTATTTTGCGTCAAGAGGGATACGGGAATGTTTTAAAAGCGAGCAAAACTTTAAGGTTCATTCGTTTGTTGCAATTATTGTGATACTTTGTTCTTATTTGCTTAAAATCGCCGAGTATGAATGGCTGTTTGTTTTTTTGATCGTCACACAGGTGATGTCTGCCGAAATTATCAATACCGCGGTTGAAAAAATCGCGGATTTTATTGAGCCGAACCAAAATGAAAAGATTCGTGTGATCAAGGATATGACGGCCGGAATGGTATTGATCACTTCCATCGGCGCGGCCATTTGCGCGGCCATTATATTTTTGCCTAAGATCATCAGGTTGTTTTTTTAAGATCAATCTTCCATCTCTTTTGCCAAAGCGGCAAGTTTTTTTATGGTTTTCATATTACGCACGGTGGACAAAACACCTAGCTTATGAAGATTGTTTGCCAATTTTGAATCTCTGATGCTATGGTGAAACAACAAAAACAGATCCCGCCCTTTGAGCTTAAACTGATCAGTTTCGCTTACATAAGGATTTAATTTCTCGATATCTTCCTCTGGCGGCGGACACGTCATAAGCGATAAATAAA
>MKRK01000004.1:1954-4534 GCA_001896915.1 Clostridiales bacterium 43-6 | reverse complement strand
CTTCCAATTGGGCAGCTGTCCTTAAAATAACCGGAACCTCAAATCCAAAGGCTTCTTTGATTGCCTGCTCAATCTTTTTGCATAGCAATTCTTCAGTTTCATCTGATTGAAACAAGACATTTCCGCTTTGAATATAGGTTTTCACATCATAAAGATTGATTGTTTCAAGCACCTGTTTCAATTCGGACATCTTGATCATATGTTTTCCGCCTACATTAATCCCCCGTAACAGTGCAATATAAACAGGCATATTTCGTCCCCCTTTTTTTGCGATCCATCGTATTAAATTTGGTAATCGTAATCGGTTTGATTTTGAAGTAGATGTGCCGAACGGCACTTATATATAACTTGTCCCAAAGAAAAAGAAAATATGATAGTTTCATCATATCTATATACATAAAACCACTATGTACAAGCCCCTAAGGGCTTGTTTATCAAAAAAATTAAGCGTTATCAACTGCTAATGCGCTTAATGTCGCGTTGACAATGGTCAGACCCGGTGTAATATCGATCACAGAATTGGTTGAAAGCTGGACCGAATAGGTGTAATTGCCGGGCGCCACATCCGGATCAAAGAATTGGAAACCAAAGGCCTCAGATTCCAGTGCGGTCACCAATGTTGCGAACGTATAGGTGGAACCCACATCAATAGGACCTTCGCCGTTCAGCGACCTTTGTATCTGGAAGTTCAGTGTTACAGAAATGCCGACCGGCAAGCTGATAATACCTGAAAAATGAAGTAATATCGAAGGATTTTTCATTCCGTTCGCATTAATCGAAACATCGACAACAGAAATCGGATCGGCAAACAGCGTAGTGATAATAGGAAGAGGTCCGGCTCCTCCCGTATTCGCATTCAGCCGTACTTTATTTGCATTTTGAGGCTTGCATACATTTCCGATAGGATTGCATTCGTCATAATAAGCCATATAGTTCACCTTAACCTTTCATAAATCAAACAACAAAGGTGATAACGGCATAACAGGGTAATTCTTTTGCATACACCCGGTACCAAAATCACCTTGTCACTATATCATATGACGAAACTCTTTTTATGTGCGTGCGCCGCAAGCAGATAGAAACATAGCAAATTTCTCTGCTGTGTTTACAATAAGCGGAATCAGAAGGTTTCTTTAATTGCCTGCTTAATTTTTTACCCGAAATCCGAATCATATATTTCTGCTTTAATATATTTTAAAACCGGCATCGTATAAACAGAACAACACCGATCAACCTGCTGCAAATCAGTAGCATTGAAAAATCATGCCGTATATCATCATTCAATGACGGATTCCATCATTCAGCTGATTTTGAAAAAAATAATTTCATAAAAGTGCCTTATTCAGAGGGTTTTGAGACTTCTTAATCTTCTTCCCAACTGTGATAAATATTTTGGACACAATGGGAGTTCTATTAATTATTCTAATTTTCAATTTTTCCCCTATCTTCTTTAAATATGCAAATTTTCTTATTTCCACCACATTTTAATACTGATATAGCTGCTATTTTAACTACATTTTCATCATATTAAATTATGTTGTACATCTTCGCTCATTTTATTATAATTTTGATCGCTAAATTAAGTATATCACTATTCAATTGTTTTGTCAAACGTTTTTTTCACAGTATTTATGCGGGATAATAGCATATTTGTAAAATAAAAAACAACTCCTCTAATGAATTTATAGTCAAAAAAATAATTGATAATAAAATTCACCTCAATAACCTTTTATACCCACTCTAAAACATACTAAAATAAAAAGCATCCCAGAAAATGTAAATGGTCAAAGTTTCCTTATATCATATCGGCAATCTATCAGTTATTTATATCTAAAGAATAAACTTAACTTATGAATAAATTTCAATTGGAACAATTGAATATTTATGAAATAAGTTGGGGTGGTCAAGCTTCCCCCACTACTAAGCTTGGGTGAGGTTGTAGGGGAATCCATTTCCCTACTAAATTATGAGAAGATGAACCAACTAAACCCCTATACTCAACCTATTTTTATAAAACCCTTTTATGAAATAAAACACCTTTAATACCCACTTATAATGCTGTATTTCAAGCGTAGGGATAACCAATTTAGTGGTGGGGGTAAGGTTATACAACTGGATAAAAACCCCTTAAAAGGGCATTAAAACAGCTTGTAGCATATGCTTATCATAAATATGTATATAAGCAGAAAAACAGCATAAAATAACTATTTTATATGCCTCTGTATGATGGTATGCCCAAGAAAGCATTTGGTTATATGAACATTAATGATTAGCTGATTCGTATTAAATAAGCCTAATCAAACGCCACTTATTATCAGTTATTATTATGAACACCTTTATTTGAACACAGCAGAAAAACAGTTGATATATTAACACAATAAACTATATATGGTTGTAGCAATAAATATTAGAAAACTTTATTTATTGTATACCTTGCATATAATAAGCATTAGAGTCAAAAAAAGTTGTATAAATGTAAATCTATATAACATATGTTTTGTTAATAGTCATCTATATATACAACTTTTATAATCTACTTACAAGATATATTATTTTCTTACAAAGTTTTATTTAAAGCAT
>MKRK01000004.1:0-1012 GCA_001896915.1 Clostridiales bacterium 43-6 | reverse complement strand
ACAAATAAAAAGCATCAATTGTAAAATTACAATATATTTAAAGGCTACATATTAAAATACTAAACAATTCAAAAATATTATAGTTTGAAATAATAAAGTCATTGAAAAAGCTTTTTCTTAAAGAATCTTTTTTTAAAAGTATTTTTAAAGATCCATTTGTTATTGTTAAAATGGCGATAGACGCTCATTCGATAAATAGACTATGAAAGAATAGTCTCCATCTATTAGCATAATATGACTACCTTATGCGCTTACGAGGTTAGCTGTCGGGTTAGGGCCAAGGATAAGCCCTTCAATATGATTCACCCCAAAAAATTGGTTCCCCCGCTTCTTAAAAGGATTTTAAGGATTCAGCGATGCAATTTATCATGTGATAAATTTAATATTTGTAGTATATCACAAAAAATATTGAAAATCAAGGTTTTTTTGCCAATTCAAAAAAATGTTAGTATTTGTTAAATAACGTTATTCTTTTAATTGCTTAAATTCCTCCATTTACCGGACAAAAAAATATTGAATTAATATAGCTCCAACAGGAGAAACTACTTTTTTAAAAGAAATTTAATATAATAAAATTAAAATAATTATTGACATATGTCATAAACAAGTTTATAATCATAATTGACATATGTCAATAATCAAGACCTATTCTTTATATCTGCAATTACTATTGGAGGTGATATTATGCCAAGACCTATAAAATGGCGAAGAGTATGCAAAATGCCTCGCTGCACTAATTTTGGACCGGAAAATGGAAAACACAATGATACAATTAAAATGACGGTGGATGAGTATGAAACAATTCGTCTAATTGATTTAGAGGGCTTGACACAGGAACAATGTGCTAATCAAATGGAAGTTGCACGAACGACCACACAATCTATTTATACAAATGCAAGAAAAAAATTGGCAGAATGTATAGTCAATGGCCTATCCCTTGTAATTGAGGGTGGAGAATATCGTATTTGTGAATGCAAGGAAAGGTGCGGCGGACAGTGCTGTCGCAATAAAT
>MKRK01000003.1:6981-9496 GCA_001896915.1 Clostridiales bacterium 43-6 | reverse complement strand
TTGTATACTTGTATACTTGTATAGTAACATGTCTCAAAGGGCGGCGCGATGCCGAATTATTATTCCACAAAGCGGAAAACAGACACCTCAATCGAGAATAAGGGAGAAAACGCATGAATATTGAACAGGAAATCACGCAGAGCACACTGCGAATCGTTGGGGATACGTCGCTCACGCACGAACAAGCGATGATGAACTTGTCTAAAATACCCGGGCAGTTTGTCTATGGATTTCTCCCGCCGCAAGGATATGGGAAACTGCTCAATCAAGGCGTACTCTCCGATTTGGGAGAAGGTTATGCGCCGATTTGCCCGCGTTATATCCTGCCGGACTACGATCTCTTCCTAAAGAAAGGTTGCAGCTTTTTGCGTATCGATCCGCCGAAGGATCTGTTTGAGGCGATCGAAGCGCTCAAGATGTTCTATCGCCATATTCCGTCGATCACAAACTTTCCTGTCTATCTGGGCAGGCTGGATCGCATGCTGCAGCCATTCATTCGGGACGAAGCGGAGGCGCGCCGTTTGATTCGACATTTCATGATCTTTCTTGATCGTACCATATCGGACTCCTATGCGCACGCAAATATCGGCCCGGAGGCGACGCTTGCGGGAGAGATCATTCTGGACTGCGACTACGAACTGCAAAACGCAACACCGAGCATTACGCTGCTGTATGACCCCGCGATCACGCCGGACGCGTTTGCCGCGCGCTGCGCGCGAAACGACCTCGCCTGCGCAAAGCCGAGCTTTGCCAACGACGCGGTATATAAGAACGCGTATGCCGGAGAATACGGCATTGCGAGTTGCTATAATGTGCTGCCCGTTGGCGGCGGCGCGTTTACGCTTGCGCGGCTGAATCTCAAAGCCGCGGCGGAGCAGGCGCAGAGCACGGAAGACCTGCTGGAGCGTGTCCTGCCGGAGGCGGTTGCGCTCAACTGTGCATTCATGGACGAAAAGATCAAGTTTCTGATCGAGAAAAGCCTGTTTTTCCGCTCCAACTTTCTCGTGCAGGAAGGGTTTCTGCATCTGGATCGCTTCACCGGCATGTTCGGCGTGGTTGGCCTAGCGGAGTGTGTCAATCATCTGGAGGCGCTGGAAGGGCGCGCGGGCGTACTCTACGGGCACAGCGGTGCTGCGGATTCGCTTGCGCACCGTGTGATGACCCGCCTGACGGAGCTGGTGCACGCCTATAAGAGCCCCTATTGCGCGGTCAGCGGCGGGCACTATTCTCTGCACGCGCAGGTCGGGCTGGATATCGACATCGGTGTGAGTTCCGGCGCGCGGATTCCGATTGGGGACGAGATTGAGCTGTACGCGCATCTGCGCCACGCGGGGCAGTTTCACCCCTATTTTCATTCCGGTGTTGGCGATATCTTCCCCTTTGAAGTGACGGCAAAGCGAAACCCAGAGAGCATGGTAGATTTGATCAAAGGGGCGTTCTCGGTCGGCATGCGGTATTTTTCCGCTTATGCGAGTGATGCAGACGTGATCCGCATCACGGGGTATCTGGTCAAAAAATCGGATATTGAGAAACTCGCGCGCGGCGAAGCGGTGCAGCAGGACAACGTGATCTGGGGGCTTGGCGAAGTACAAAACAGCCATATTCTGGATCGCAAGGTTCGCTCGCTATGATTGCCGCTCTGGTCAACCGCATCCTGCCGTTTAGCAGTGTGGACGGGCCGGGGAACCGGACGGTCTTCTTCCTGCAAGGGTGCAACTTCAACTGCGGCTATTGCCACAATCCCGAGACGATCCATGTTTGCAACAACTGCGGGGCTTGCGTCTCCGCCTGCCCGACGGGGGCTATCCGCCTCGTCGAGGGCAAGGTGACGTATCAAAGAAGCGTCTGCTGTGCGTGCGATGCGTGCCTGCGCGCCTGCCCGCGCGATGCTTCGCCCAAAGTGGATGTGATGCAGCCGGAGCAGGCGCTTGGTATTCTGAGCGGGAATCTTCCGTTTATTCGGGGAATCACCGTCTCCGGCGGGGAATGCACGCTTCAGCGGGATTTTGTGCTGGCGCTGTTTCGCGGAGCAAAGCAGATGGGGCTGGGCACGCTGCTCGACTCCAACGGCAACTACGATTTTGAGCAGGACGAGGAACTCCTTTCGGTTTGCGACGGCGTGATGCTGGATGTCAAGTGCGCCGACCCGGACGCGCATCGTACCCTCACGGAGCAGAGCAACGAGCTGGTGCTGAAAAACCTAGCATTTCTTGCCTCTATTGGCAAACTCGAGGAGGTACGAACCGTCGTTGTGCCGGGCGTTTTGCCAAACGAGGATACCGTGCGCCAGGTTTGCGCGGTGCTTGCGCCGTATTGGGCGGCGGGTGCGCCGATTGGCTATAAGCTGATCCGCTTTCGCCCGCTTGGCGTGCGGGAGGGCTTTCGCTCTGTCCCCGTGCCGAACGACGAGAGCATGGAGCATCTGCGTGGGATTGCCCTGCAAGCGGGCTGCGCGAACGTTTCGATTCTATAACAAATACGTTGTAAAAAAGAACCTCTTTTTGCGTGAACAATC
>MKRK01000003.1:4442-6845 GCA_001896915.1 Clostridiales bacterium 43-6 | reverse complement strand
GGTTGGACGCGTGATTCGTATGAAAGCGCAAAAGGAGAGAGCCAATGAACGAATTTGATATACAGCAGATTTTGAAATCCCAGCGCTCTTATTTTTCCTCCGGCGCAACCCTGCCGGAGCAAGCCAGACAGGACGCATTGTGCCGTCTGGAAAAAGCGATTCGAAACCACGAGGAGGCGGTCTATGCCGCGCTCAAGACGGACCTTGGCAAGAGTTCGTTTGAAAGCTTCCTGTGCGAGCTGGGGCTTGTACTGGACGAGATCAAATGGATGCGGAAGAACCTGCATGCGCTGATGAAGCGGAAGGCTGTGAAAACCCCGATCACGCAGATGATTGCAAAAAGCTTCCAAAGCCCGTCTCCCTATGGAACCGTGCTGATCATGAGCCCGTGGAACTATCCGGTTTTGCTTACGCTCGATCCTTTGGTGGACGCAATCGCCGCCGGCAACACCGTGCTGCTCAAACCCAGCGCCTACGCACCTGCCACGGCGGAAGTGTTGCGCGCGATTCTGGAAGAAGCGTTCCCAAAGGAGCATGTTGCGGTGGTTCTGGGCGGCAGGGCGGAAAACAATGCGCTCTTGCAGCAGAAGGTTGACAAGATTTTCTTCACGGGCAGTCCGCTTGTGGGCAAAGAGGTGATGCGCGCCGCGGCGGAAAACCTGACCCCCGTCACGCTGGAGCTCGGCGGTAAAAGCCCCTGTATCGTGGACGAAAGCTGCAACCTGCCGATGAGCGCAAAACGGATCGGATTCGGCAAGTATATGAATTGCGGGCAAACCTGTGTCGCGCCCGACTATATCCTCTGCCACGAAAGTATCCATGCAGAGCTGGTCGGTCTCCTGAAGAAAGAGATCGCAGCGCAGTTTGGCGAACATCCGCTCGAAAACGAAAATTACGGCAAGATCATCAACCAAAAGCATTTTGAGCGATTGCAGGGGCTCCTGCAGACCGACAAAATCGCACACGGCGGCGAATCGGATGCAGACAGACTTCGCATTGCGCCAACTATTCTGGATCATGTCGGCTGGGATGATTCAATCATGCAGGAGGAGATCTTCGGGCCGATTCTGCCGATTTTGACCTATCGGGAGCTGGAGGATGCGCTGACGGTGATCGATTCCCGTCCGCATCCGCTCGCGCTGTATTGCTTTACGGAGCGGGACGCGGTCAAGCAGCGCGTGCTGGAACGCTGCCGGTTTGGCGGCGGGTGCTTCAACGATACGCTGATTCATCTTGCATCATCGGAGCTGCCGTTTGGCGGTGTTGGAGAAAGCGGCATGGGCAGTTATCACGGTGAAACGGGTTTTTTGGAGTTTTCGCATGTGAGAAGCATTGTCGATCGCAAGACGTGGTTTGAACTGAGCACCCGTTTTCAGCCCTATACGAAGGGGAAGCTGGGTTTCCTCAAGAGGGTTCTGGGGTGATGTCCCCCGATGCTTGATCCGGTTTTCATAGAAGCGGTCAATTATATGACGCCGGGAAGCCGGCAAATGAAAAAAACGGCAGCTACATACGGGAAATGTGAGTAAGTCATACACAGGATTGATTTTTAACGGTATAATCAAATTACAGTTTAGAAAGGGGTGCCTTATGAACATTGACTATAAAGCAACTGCATATGCAACAGGCGGGCGTGACGGTCACGTCCGTGTAGAGGATAGCCCGATCGATTTTGAAATGGCGCTTCCTGCCGGCTTGGGCGGGAAAAAATTGGAAGGCGCCAATCCGGAGCAGCTTTTCGCGGCGGGCTACGCCGCCTGCTTTGGCAGCGCGTTGCAGCATGTGATTCGCGTGCGCAGGCTGAAACTCCCCGCGCCGGATGTACAGGCTACCGTGGGTATCGGCCGCAACGAAGCCGGAAACTTCCAACTGGAGGTTGATCTTGTTGCCATCATCGATACCGACGATGCCGCACTGGCCGATAGCCTCACGCAGGAAGCGCATCAGGCATGCCCGTATTCCCACGCGACGCGCGGCAACATCAAGGTCACGCTGACGGGACGTCCCAGATAAAAACCAACGATTACAGACAGGCGGCTGTTCAAAAAACGATTCTTTTGAATCGTGAAACGGACAGCCGCTTTTTTCCTATCAAGCCACAGCAGAATCGCTTGATTGCCGAACGTTCACTCTCTTTTGGATACCAATCGTTTCGCTTTCATGATAAACTGAAGAAAAAATTTTGTGATTCGATCCGCGACAGTGCGGTTGTTGAAAAGGAGTGAAGAACGGATGAAACGATTTATCCAGCATTCTTACTTAAAGCCGGAGAAAGTGGACGAATATGTTCACCTGCATGCGCATGCCTGGCCGGAGGTGCTTCTGATGATCAAAGAATGCAACATCCGGAATTATTCCATCTCCATTCGTGGAACGGAACTCTATACCTATTATGAATATGCC
>MKRK01000003.1:2411-4300 GCA_001896915.1 Clostridiales bacterium 43-6 | reverse complement strand
TAACGGAACAAACGAAGGCACGTTGTTTCGCCAATTGCGGTGTTTGGCGATCTAGAGCAAAAAAAACGCTTCATACGATCGGGAGAAATCTCCCTCGTGTGAAGCGTTTCTTGCTTGAGGATGTATAATCCGGCAGTCCGGATGCGCGTTTTATTGATTCATGAAGCGTTCCAGCTCTTTTTGGGTGGAAGGGATGACCTCTTCGATTGCGGCGTTGCCGTTGATCAGCTGATAGGCCCATTTGCAGATGATGGCGTCGATGGCGTTGGGGGACATCACCTGCCCGTTGCGGATAATCGGCGGGAGCATGGGCTTTGTATAGCTATAGACCGATCGATAGAGCGGAAGCCAGGGGTAAAACTTGACCAGCTCATCATTGGTATATGTGCGGGTGATTGCCGATTGTCCGCCCAGCAGCGCAAAGTAGTTATCCATCTGCTCATTGCAGGTCCAGCGGATGAAGGCCATCGCGCTGTCTTTGTTTGTGGAGCGCTCCGCAACGCCAAGGCTCCATCCGCCGAGCAGCGGGCTGTTTCCGGGGATATGGCTGTATCCGATTGACCCGATCATGCTGCTTTTGCGCAGGTCGTTGATGTCGGTTAAAAACGACGGGTAGGAGATGAGCATTGCTGTTTCTCCGCTGAGGAAACTATCGACAATGCTGACATCGTTCGCGTTGAGGTAATCCGGCTTGGCAAAACGCAGAATCTGCATGAAGTTGATGTAGGCTTTGAGCGTCTTCGGATTATCAAAGACGACATTTCCGTTGCTGTCGATGATCTCGCTGCCGTAGGAACGCAGGCGCATATACAGTTCCGGCGCAAGGCACTCATCATATGCGGCGGGAATCGATACGCCGTATGGGATCGCGCTCGTTTTGCTCGTAAAAAACTCAGCCATTGCATTATATTCTCTCAGGCTGACGGGCGGACGAAGCTGAGAGCCGAACTGCTTTTCAAATTGATTTCTCAATGCGGGGTTGTCGAATAAATCCTTTCGATAATAGAGGATTTGCGGCGCATACATGAACGGAAGCCCGAAATACTTATCTTGAAACTTGGAAAAATATTCCAGGCTGCCGGGTAAGAATTTCGATACATCAATCGTATGCATAAAGCTGGAGATATCGGCCAATATCCCCTGATTTGCCAACATACCCAACCACGGGATATCATACATATAGACGTCGTAACGGTTTTCCTCTTTGTCGCTGAGGCTGCTTTCCACGATGGCATCATAGAGGCGATGATGCTGCAAAATCGTAATATCCACGCGAATGCCGGTCTGCGTTTCAAAATTTCGAAGCAAACCATGAAAGGAATGCACGAGCGGAGTGTCGAGCATCAGGATTCGGATGCTGTTCTTTTTGCCGACGGTGGTGACGCTCGGCTGCGCGAGCGGCGAAGTCTTCAGCGCGGATAGAATCATGGAAGCGTCGTGCGTGCCGTTGGAGTTGAGGATAATCTGATCGCTTTCCTGAAGCTGCGGTGACTGGAGTTTTTCTACCAGTAAATTTGCGGCCTTTGCGCCGAGCTTCATGGCCGGGCGCGCGGTCGAAAAATTCGCAAACGAACGCGTATACTTGTTCCAATGCTCCTCACCCAAGGTAACGACGGGGATATTCTGGGTGGAGTAACCAAGGATATGTAGCCCCTCGATCACACCGTTTGCGATGGTTTCGGACGTGGTCATCACGATATCGGGAATATCTTTTTTGAGCAGGCCGGTAATCTTGCGAAACGCATCTTCTTTGTTTAAGTCGGTATGGATGATAGCATCCGTGTGCGGCGTGCGGTTTGCGTTCTCATACGCTTCCGTAAATCCCTTGACACACTCCGATTCACTGGTATAGCGCAGTGGCCCGGACATCAGATAGATTTTCTTATAAT
>MKRK01000003.1:0-2371 GCA_001896915.1 Clostridiales bacterium 43-6 | reverse complement strand
AAGTTTGCATCGAGACTGTTGATCAATCGATCGATTAAAACGATCGGGCGGTTTTGCTTGTTAAAGTTTTCATAGTAAAACTTCCAGCCGTTTGGCTGACAGGAGACGAGAATAAGCCCGCAAACCTGTTTCCGGAGCATGTTCTGTACAATCTGCTGTTCAATCTCCGGTATATCATAAGAAAACGTAAGGTTTAAATAGTAAGAGCTGTTTTGAAACGCGTATTCAATCCCCTGAAAAATCTGAACATAATACGGGTCGTTAAAGTTGGGCAATATGATGCCGATGTCATTATAGGTGTTGCTCTTCAGATTTTTCGCGGTCAAATTCTGGGAATATTGCAGCTCTTCAATCGCCGCCTTAATGCGGGCGGAAACCGCTTTGCTGACCGGTTTGGTGTGATTCATATAGTTTGAGACGGTTGCAATGGAGACGCCTGCGTGGGAAGCAACATCCTTAATGGTCGACATAAACACCTCTTCGTTGATCGATCGATTTATCAGTGAAATACCATTCGATTACTATTATAACAGTTGTGCCCTAATTGTAAAGTGAAACGATTAAATAAATTTTCATGTAAAGTTCAATGCGTTTGTTGACAAACACTGAAAAGCTAATATACAATTCATTTGTCTGAACGACTTGAAATTGTTCAGATGCAAATGGTGAATAAAAGGATAACATATGCATGTCTGAACAAGTCGGAAAAAAAATATGGGTCTTCCCGGATGGCGAGATGCCACTGCCCGGCAAATTCCCGGTCAAGGGACACGAGTCAATCATCATTCTAAATCCTTCGGATGAACCTGCGATTTGCAAACTGAGCATCTACTACACGGATCGGGAGCCCTACAGCGATATTGTCGTTCGTGTTGAGCCGCGCCGCGTGCGCTGCATCCGCACCAACAATCTTGCGGATATGTGCGGATACATGATTCAGCCGGAAGAGCAATACGCGATGAAGTGGGATTGCAGCGTCGCCGTGGTGATGCAGTACGGAAGGCTGGATACGACCGACCAGCCAATGCATTTCTATATCAATCAAGGATTCAGCGAATAAGCGAATCATAGTACCAAAGAGCAGTATTTCATTCCGAGACAACGAACCGTTACCATCCAGCCAATCAATGACATAACAAATTTTATTACGAATCAATATTTTTCACCGTTCCTGCGCAAGGGGTTATCGAACGATTCTTATCCAGATGATATTGTACCGAATTCATCGGTACTTACCATAAAAAAATCAGACTTGGAGGAAATTATGAAGAAACTTATCACGTGGATTTTGTCTCTCATGATGGTTTTTGCACTGGCAGCATGTGCAACCCCCGCGGCGACGCAGACCAACGCTGCGCCAGCGGACGCAACGACCGCCCCTGCTGATGCAGCGGAAGCGCCCGCAGCCGATACAACAGCGGAAGTGAAAAACTTCAAAGTTGGTGTATCCATTATGGAATTGACCGCGTATACTTGGTATCAGGGAGTCATCGATGGATGCAACCAGTGGATGGCCGAAAACGGCGAGAAGAACGGCGTAAACATCACCTTTACGTTTGAAGATTCTCATTCGGACGTTGCCACCATGCTCAACAACGTTGAGAACATGGTCGCGGCAGGCGCCAATGGCATCATCCTCTTCCCGGCAGATGCTTCCTCTGCTATCCCCACGATGAAGCAGTATGTCGCACAGGGAATCCCGTTCATCATCGGCGACTATGCGCAGGAAACCACGTCGGACGATGACATCGTCTGGTCGACCTTTGTCGGTCATGACATGAAGGCCCTGGGCGTTAAAGCCGGCGAAGTTGCGGTGGAATACCTCAAGACCCTCAACAAAGACAACCCCGTCTGCCTGTTCATCACCGTGCCCACCTCCGGACAGGTGTCTGCAGATCGTTTCACAGGATTCAAAGAAACCGTTCTTGCTGCGTTCCCCAACGCGACAATCATTGAAGAAGGCGACACCAACGGCCATAACCGTGACTCCGCCCAGACGCTGATGGAGAACATCCTCCAGCGCGAGCCGGTCATTGACGTGGTCGCAGGACACAACGATGCAGAAGTGGTTGGCGCATACAATGCGGCGATCCAGCAGGGAAGAACCGAGATCAAGTTCATCGGCATCGCAGGCGACATCGACGTTTTGACCTGGCTGTCCGAAGGCAACGAGAACTGGCTTGGCGAAGTTCTGCAGGACCCGGTCGTCCTGGGCTACCAGGCAACGGACGCGATCTATCGCGTGCTGGCAAACGGCGAAACCCTCACCCCGAAATATGATCTGCCCGCGCCGGAAGCGATCACCAAGGACAACATCGGATCTTACGATTGGAAATCCTGGAGCTGGCTCGGCTAAGCGAAACACAATCTG
>MKRK01000002.1:2577-5252 GCA_001896915.1 Clostridiales bacterium 43-6 | reverse complement strand
GAATATCTACTTGTACTTTCATAGTTTGAGAACCGGCTTTTTCAGAATTAGAATATACATTTTCCAAAATAATCCCAAGGGACGTGGTATCAAAAAAGAACTTTGATTCTTCTGTGGGATCAAATACTATTTCAGTTTTAATTGGAGTTTCAAGCATAACATTTATATATTGTTCGATAAAAAGTCCAATATTTTGATTAATAATTTTTGATTTAAGATTATATTTGCCTTTAAAAGCATATTTAGTCATAATAAGTGATTCATGATTGTATAGTTTAATTGTTGATATTTCCTTATAGAATTTTAATGGCATCGATTTGCTCTGATTAAATGACTTAAAAACTCGTATAATTTTTTTATCGATTGTCACACACATTTTTTGAATAGTATGTATTGCATCTGCCAAGCGAGTTTCATCTTTTCTTAGGCCTTTTGCCAGTAATTCAATTTGCTGCTTACGTAGGCCTAGTTCTGCGCTTATTTGTTCTTTTTCTTTTTGGATTTGCATCTTTTCTTTTTCGCTTTGTGCTAGTTCAGACTCATGCTTGATACTTATTTCGTCAATTCGTTTTTTTTCTATTAATTCCTCATCTATTCTCACTTTTTTAGCTAGAGCTACCCTTGTTTGAATTAATTTAGTAATTATCGGATTCACTATATTTATGAGTAGTTGTACTCTTGAATCTTTTTCTGAAATTTGTTGTCTATTCGCAGTCGCAATATCTGGTAAATCATTATCATCTAAGATATCAAAGCTAATTTCACCCTCGATATAATTAGAAAAGGCTTGACTACTCTTAATGTAATCTAAAAAATTTTCAATAGCTAGTTTTCCCCTTACATAAAGTCTTAACCTATTTGGGCTAGTTGCTCTATTTTTGAGAAAAGTGGGATCATTTTCTCTTGCATTTGATTGATTAATAGTCGTATGGAGTCCTATCCAGCCTTTCATTTCGTATTTTTTTTCAATTTCTGTTTGATTTTCTGTAATGAATTTTGCAGTTCCAGATGTCACAAATGCATTTGAATCAATTATCTGCGTAGGATAATCCTTTAAAATTTTAGGGAATTTGTTCTGTATTTTTATTCGCTGATTTTCAAACTCAGGGAAGACAGAATTGCTATTGTTAAATAGAACATAGAAATTTTTATATGCCACGTTTTTCTCAATAGGCTCAAAATATGATTTTTCTTCTTCTTTTTCATTATATGAAAACAAAATCTTTCTATCATTATTATCCAGAAGGTAAAAGTCTGATAACCTGTTCTTCAGACCTGCTAGAGTCTTTTCTCCAAGACCAGTTAAGTTTACATCATTCAATTTTATCAATACACCAGTTTTTATATTGCTCCATTCCCGAATCGATAATAATTCAATTTCTTCGAGAATAGATTTAATCAAAGCCGGTCTCTCATCTTCGTTATAATCTGAGATATTTAAACTCCAAGCAGTTACGTCTATTTTAGTTTTGGTTATAATTTGGACATTATTAGATAAATACAAAGTAGCAAGCTTACCGATACCTTTTCTACCTAAAGTTTTAATATTATCATTATCAAGTTCATCAAGTCTTTTATTTCTCCCCACAAAAACATACTTTTCAACCAAATCTTGATAAGACATGCCTTTTCCGTTATCAAAAATTTCAACAGTGGCATGTTCTTTATTTATAGCATGTATGTGGATGTATACATTATTTGCACCTGCGTCAAATCCATTAGCAACCAATTCAGAAATGGCGTTCCAAGGATTAGAATAAAGCCCGCTTCCCAAAAGTTTTAACGCTAAGTATGAGAAATTGAAAAAAATTTTATTTTCCATTCTTTACACCTCTGAAAGCTAATTCAATTTGATCTGCTAAACTAATTGACAATAGTGGAGGGACAGCGTTACCTACTTGTGTTTTTTTATTTGTTTTGTTTCCGTAGAACTGAAACCAGTCTGGAAATGATTGTATACGTGCAGCTTCTCTTACTGTTAATGCACGATTTTGGTCAGGATGAATGCATCTAATTGCCGATGGCGTAGAGAAATTATTAGTAATGGTACCACAAGGTTTATCCCAAAGAAGTCTTCCATATGAGTTGTGATATCCTGATGTTAAGTACAAATCTAGAGGAAGCATTCCCTCTTCAACTTTTCTATTAATATCACCATGTGCCTCACCTGGACCTAGATTGTTAATTATCGCTGTAATTCTATCACCATATATTCCACAATAATGTTCTGTAAGTAACTTACACTTACTTCTCATTAGGGATTGATAACTTGTTATAGGTTTTGCTAAGTACGTATCTGATGATTCATTTTGTCCAACTGGCGGTAAATCTGATATGGCATCAGAGAGTTTAACTATTTTATTTCCAATAGGTGGAAATTCCCATTTTATTCCTGTATCATTTCTGACTCCAACAATGAAAACTCTTAGTCTATTTTGCGGGACTCCATAGTCCAATGAGTTTAATACCTTCATCGATATCGAGTATCCAATATCATTAAATTCAGAAATAATACTGTCGATTATCTTAGATTTATCAGGTAATTTAAACGATAAAATACCTAGTACATTTTCAAAAATGAACATCTTAGGCTTTATAATTGTGAGCATCATATTATATTCAGAATACATTTTAGACCTCGTGTCATTCACACGTTTCTCAATATAGCTATATGA
>MKRK01000002.1:1982-2530 GCA_001896915.1 Clostridiales bacterium 43-6 | reverse complement strand
TTTAAATAATCTATTGTAATATCTTCTATAGAGGTATTAAACATCCTAATGTTAGGATAATTGAGACTGAATGCAGTAGATGCATTTTTATCGTAATCGTTTGCAAATATGATTTCAAAATTATTATTTTTAATGAATCTATTCCTATAGAGGCTGTAGTAAAAACCAAATGTTAACCCACCAACACCAGAAAAAAGATCAATGACCTTAATTTTTGAACTTATTACATTTTGACTAGACTCAATATTTTTCATATAATTAAATAACCCCTGCATATTAACATTGTAATATTAATTTTTTATAAAATTATCAGTATTCCAGTTGATTCAGATAAAATCATTGTTTTTTCATAATCCAATACACCATTGGATAAATAAATTGTATCATAAACTTACATGCAATTCTACCATTAGCAGGACAAAAACATTGTTAGTTTTATAAAAACTTGGTACACAGAACTTTTAATATTGTATCATCACAAATGTATTAAATTAATGCTTCCAGATTCTATTCATAAATCATATATTTATTATTTTTTTATAATCATA
>MKRK01000002.1:1221-1933 GCA_001896915.1 Clostridiales bacterium 43-6 | reverse complement strand
AAAAAACCGTAAGATTTTTACGGTTTAATATAAGCATAGCCTTGGTTTTGAAGTAAGACAATTTGATACACCCCACTCTTCACGATTTCTGTGCCAGGCAAGATATCGTTTGGGTTTAAATTTCTCGTTTTTAAAGAGTTCTCACATAAGTAATATTTCACGTTGGGTTCAAGCTTCACGGTGGATTTTATGAATAATTCTACCGCCTCCGAATTGATGATCACAGCGATGTTGATCACTGGACTCACCTGGAGAAGGTTTTTGATATTCATCGATAATAACGGCCATTTATGTCTCTCATCGATATGAAACAGTGCTTTCATGGGATTCTCCTTTATTATTTATAATTTTTTGGTAACAATTCCGCTTCAATCATACGTCTAAAATCCCAGTTCAAATGAGATTCGCGGTCAATTCGATAACTCCAGAAATAAAACCCATAGGCTTGGTTATATACATAGAGTTGAGCATCGGCTAAGAGTCTCACAAAGATGTCGTGTGAGAAATCGTCTTTATAATCTGCTTTGTTTTCTTTCAGACCTAAGGACCATTCTCCAACAATGACTCTGACGAATTTAGAGATGTCTTGAATCATTTGATGACGTTCTTCAAGTACCACCTTCAAGTGATTGAGTTCGCCCCCATTATAAATCTTAGGGTCAAAACAGTGGTATAAGTGTAAATCGAAAGCCACATTCACTTTGTTTTTAAA
>MKRK01000002.1:0-1065 GCA_001896915.1 Clostridiales bacterium 43-6 | reverse complement strand
ACTGTGCGGTTCATTCAATACTTGGATGCCTATGAAGGCGTCATTCTTATGATACAGTTGTGTCAATGTCTTTAAGACTTCAATCGTTTGATCGATGTTCTTTTTTTCTTTTGGCCAGTCGATGACACCGGTAATACCACCATTGTCAAAGCCATTTTGACACCCTGGGGCGGTGTGTAAATCCACAAGAATTTGAATGCCATATCGATTGGCATATTCAAATGCCCGGTCGATGTGTTCTTTTGAACGGTGGTAGAGTTCAGTCCCTAAAAACCACCAAGGTACAGGCAATCTCACGTGTTTGACGTCATGATCTTTTAAATACTTAAAGTCTTCTTCCGTAATGAAGGTTTGGTAATGTCTTTCTAATGCCCCATGAGGGTCTTTGTGGTGCTGCATAAAGTGGGTTTCATCTGGTCCAGATAAGCCTTCAAATAATTCAGGTCTCATCCACATTTCTAAGACAAACCAGCCACCCAAATTGACACCTTTAATGTTCGCCATAATATCGTTCTCCCTCCTGTATTATATCACATTACTTTTGAATGATTTCATCATAAAGCTTATCTAAATCGAGGTCTAAAAATGGTTGGTTATGGCGGATTAAGTCAAGGTATATTGAATTATACTTTTCCGTAAATGGGTCTGTTTTTTGTGTGCTTCGTTTCAAAGCCACATATAAAATAATCATTCTCAATCTAAAGAACAAATCAAGTGTCATGAAATCTGCTTTGGTGATGGGTTGTTTCTTTATATACCCTTTCATCAATGAAACGATGAAATCCTTGGAAACCGCTTGTCTATTCGGATGGAAAAAGACGGTATAGAAAATCGCGATGGCGATGTCGCTCATAAAATAAAAATAAGCCGCGTCATCAAAATCAAATACGGTCAGTTGGTTTTTATCATCCACCAAGAAATTAGACCGGTGGATGTCTGTATGGATGAGCCCGTAGTTAGAAACTGTCATCGGGATTTGTTTGATTTGATCCATCACAGAAACGAGGGCGTCATACACAAATAGGTCTGATTCATCTAAATATTTCTTACATTCCACAATCAATG
>MKRK01000001.1:2797-5215 GCA_001896915.1 Clostridiales bacterium 43-6 | reverse complement strand
GCAACTCCCGGCGTATATGCAACGGCAAGGTCCGCCTTGTTGTTTATGGGCGCCCTGGTCACAACCTCTATTTTTCCCATCCATTCAGCATGTTTTTCTAAAGCATAAGTTTTATCCACTGTCTTACCTCCGTTTTATATTTATATTACAAAGGCCTTATCATATTTGAAGGAATTACCGCCTTATCAAACTCCTCTTCTGTCATGAGCTTCAATTTTACGGCAGCTTCTTTTAATGTGATATCTTCCTTGTGTGCTAACTTTGCAACCTTCGCGGCATTTTCATATCCTATGCACGGATTCAAAGCAGTAACCAGCATAAGAGACTGCTCCAGATTTTCCTTTATCTTCTTTTTATTAGCCTTTATGCCCACAGCACAATTTTCATTGAATGATATCATGGCAGTGGCCATAAGGTCAACAGATTCAAGAAAATTATATATCAGCACAGGCATGTATACATTTAATTCAAAGTTTCCTTGTGAAGCCGCTATTCCTATTGCGGTATCATTCCCCATTACCTGCACACATGCCATTGACAGGGCCTCGCACTGTGTGGGATTTACCTTCCCCGGCATTATGGAGCTTCCCGGTTCATTTTCCGGTATGATGAGCTCTCCTATACCACACCGCGGTCCGCTTGCCAGCCATCTCACATCATTAGCTATCTTCATAAGGTTGCAGGCAAGAGCCTTGATTCCTCCGTGGCAGAAAACCAATGCGTCCTTGCTTGTCAATGAATGAAATTTATTTTTTTGCGACTCAAACCGCTTTCCGGTAATAAGGCTTATTTCCTCCGCAACGGTTTTGCCGAAATCACGGTGTGCATTAAGTCCTGTACCCACGGCTGTACCTCCGATGGCAAGCTTGCTGATACCGTCAAGAGAAAGCTTTATCATCTTTTCGGACTCAGACAGCATTTCCTTCCAGCCGCTGATTTCCTGCCCCAAGGTAAGAGGTGTTGCATCCTGCAGATGAGTTCTTCCTATTTTAATTATATTCTTATTTTCTTTTTCTAATTTTTTCAGTGTTTCCTTCAATGCTGTAATCGATGGAAGCAGGCAGTCTTCCACTGCAATCAGAGCAGCTATATGCATGGCTGCGGGAAATGTGTCGTTTGAACTCTGTGATTTATTCACATGATCGTTGGGATGCAGCAGTATTTCTCCCGCAATTTCATTTCCTCTGTTGGCAATTACCTCATTTGCATTCATATTAGACTGAGTTCCGCTTCCTGTCTGATATACAACAAGAGGAAACTGATCATCCAATTCACCCCTTATTATTTCATCACAGGCGGAAGAAATAGTTGATGCTCTCTTTTCATCAAGCATACCCAGCCTTAAATTTGCTGATGCTGCAGCCTTTTTTAAAATTCCAAAGGCGCGCACTATTTCCACGGGCATTTTCTCTCTGCCGATTTTAAAATTTTCCAAACTTCGCTGAGTCTGAGCCCCCCAGTATTTATCCGCCGGTACCCTTACCTCACCCATGGTATCATGTTCTATTCTGTATTCCATATAAAACTCGCTTTCCTATATTTTAATATAATTATAATAATTTAAATTTCTGTAACTTTCAACAATAATTATTGCACATATTGAGCACAATATAGAAAAGGCGCCTTACTGTCAATCTACATGCCGTAAGGCGCTTTTCAAAACACTATCTATCCGTTAATTTTTCACAGCCGATATTAAAAGCATCATTGGCCTGCGCATTTCATCCTTCATTCCTGGAATGTCCATCATATCCTCGGGAGGTTGAGGCTCAACAATATGTTTAATCGTGAACCCTTCTTTAAGAAGTGTATTGCAGTATGTTGTAATGGTACGATGATACTTTTCAACCATCTCTCCCAAAAATGCAGTGATGCGTTTTCCTTCATAATAGTAGTTATCCACAGGAAAATGCAATATCTCACCATTTGCTCCACAATACCAATCCTGTGTACCATAGGCGGTAAAAACAGGATGCTCCACCGAAAAATCAGCTTTCCGTTTGGTATCAGCCATCTGTAAATTTTTATAATCATCAACATAGTGAAATACCAAGGAACTTATAACAATATAAAAGCTATTTTCTTCAAAGACCAATTCCTCCGTGGTAGCATATATACCTGTCCGCTTCATACTCCATTAATTTTATAAGCGATTCCTCAGCCTTTTTCAAATCGAAAGCGTATTGCGGATTTGCCACGACCAATCTTCCTTCCTCAAGAACTGCAGCATCACCTGTGATAATTGTATTGTGCTCCTTGAGATACAATGAAATATGTCCCGGAGTATGCCCCGAAGTATCAATAATTTCACAGCCACCGCACCAATCAAACATTTCTCCTCCACTGACAGTCATATCAACCCCGCATGGTTCCACTCTTTTTAACATTTCACAAAAAGCCTGCCCGAAAGCCTTGTGC
>MKRK01000001.1:262-2719 GCA_001896915.1 Clostridiales bacterium 43-6 | reverse complement strand
TTGCACGCAGTGAACCCATGTGGTCATGGTCATGATGTGTAATTATTATTTTTGTCAGCTCCTTCATTTCCAGCCCCTCATCAGAAAATGCATTTTCAATCATTGGCAGAAATCCTACATATCCGCAATCCACTAAAATCATATCCTTATTATCACATAAAACGACAGGATATATATAATCCTCAATATTATGAAAATTAAATTTTATATTCAACGTAATAATTCTCATATAAACCTCACTTCTGTTTAGCTTTCAGCATAATCCAAAAAATACTTCCCTTTCCAGGCTCTGATTCAACACCGCAGCTCCCCTCATGAATATCCACAATTTTCTTTACAATGGAAAGTCCGAGCCCAGTTCCGGTTATACCCCGTCTGTGCTTTTTATCCACCTTGTAGTACCGGTCCCATATATGCGGCAAATCTTCACCGGTAATTCCTTCTCCGCTGTCTTCGACCTCTATTTTCACAAAATCACCGGATACAGTTTGACGGACAGTTACATTTTTATCACTTCCGCCGTGTGTGATTGCATTTAGCAGCAGGTTGTAAAATGCCTGAGTAATTTTCACCTCATCAGCAACAACAAATACATCATCTTCACTTTCAAAATTTATAGTGTACCCATCTTTTTTAACAAGCTCAGCCATGCGCATTGTTGTAGCCTTCAGGCTATGAGTCAGGTTGTACAACTCCCTGTTCATTTCAATTGTACCCGTTTCCATACGTGAGACATCCATTACATCCTTGACAAGAGAGTTCAGCCTCTCAACTTCCTTCATTATGATTTCTGTCTGCTCGGCGCTGATTTCATCGGGAAAGTCATGCATCATTTCGGCATAGCTGTATATCAGCGCAAGAGGTGTCCGCAGATCATGAGAAATATTTGCCATCAGCTCTTTTCTTAGTTTTTCCACCTTGGATAATTCCGATGCAGCTATATTCAACGTATCAGACAGTTCCCTTATTTCCAGAAAGCCATGTCCCTCAAATGATGTATCATAACATCCTGACGCAAGTATCTTGGCACTTTTATTAATTTCCTCAATGGGTCTTGAAATACGTACGGATATTGCCACGGCAATCAGCACCGCAAGCAAAAGCATAATTCCCGTGATGATATACAGCTGAAGCTGCAGGGTGGAAACAGTTGCGTCAACAGGTGTTATCATTGCGTGAAATGTCAGGGATATGGTTCTTCCACCCTGCAATATAAACTCCTTTGTTTCTGTTATGGTTTCCGGCGGACGCCTGCCTCGGTCGTTCTGCATCATCCTTTCGGGTGGTGCAAACTCCTTTGCAGGCATTACAATAATTTCCTTGCCTGTCTCAAGGTTGTTCAGGACTGTTTGCAGTCCTGCACTGTCTATATTTTCTTCCACAAGAGCAATAGCCTTTTTTATTTCATTTTTTCTGATTATTTTGTACATATCCGTTAAAAAAACTGTTTGAAAAAGCCATAAAATAACCAGCAGAAGAGCACAAAATCCCAAGAGAAAAGCGAATATTTTCCATTTAAGTTTCAATTTATCCATCGAATCTATACCCCAATCCTCTTATGGTAGTTATAAAATGCGCGTATGGACCGAGGGATTTTCGCAAAAGCTTCATATGCGTATCAAGGGTTCTGTCATCTCCGTAATAATCGTAACCCCATACTTCCGTCAATATTTTTTCTCTCGGAACCGCAATATTTTTATTTCGTATCAGGAAAAACAACAAATCATATTCCTTTGGAGCCATGTCTGCCTGCCTACCGTCAATAAGCACCCTGTAAGCGGTTATATCCGCAATGAGCCCTTCCTTTTTAAAAACAATATGACCGTCACTATTCTCGACCGATGAATCACCCCTGGCAGTACGACGCAAAATTGCATTGATCCTAAGCATCACTTCCTTGGATGAAAATGGCTTCACCACATAATCGTCAATTCCCATTTCGAAACCCAGAACCTTGTCATATTCTTCGCCTCTTGCCGACAGCATTATTACCGGTGTATCCGACACTTTACGGATTTCCTTTACTGCTGAAAACCCGTCAAGCTCAGGCATCATTATATCCATAATAATTATATCAAAGCTTACATTTCTGCAAAGCTCAACAGCCTCCATACCATCACCAGCTTCGGTGACCTCGTGTCCTTCGAAGGTAGCATATCTTTTTATGACCGCTCTGAGCCCTGCTTCATCATCACATATAAGAATCTTTGCCATTTAACATGCCGTTCAAGCCGGCTTCACCTCCGTTTCCTGTAATTAGTAATTATATCATAAAACCTAATCAAAGCAATTAATAGTTCCTTTTCAGTTTTGCAGCGAGCAATATTGAGGTGATTAATACCCCCATCAGTGCACCTGCTAAAATCAAATATTTGTAGTTACCTGTCTGCTGCCTGTTCTGAATGAATCCTGAATTGATATCCTGACTCTGCTGTCTTCCCGGGCCTCTGCCTGCCT
>MKRK01000001.1:0-174 GCA_001896915.1 Clostridiales bacterium 43-6 | reverse complement strand
ATCTGATAGCTTTAAATCTCCTGCCGAAATCAGAGTACCATGATTTTCCTTTTGTCCTGATGCTGTACTTGCAATGGCCCCGTCAAGCTGCCCCTGTACACTTTCACCCCTCAGCCTGCCTAAAAGGTTAAATGAAGAAACTGCTGTCTTGTACTGCTCATACGTGCAAAATGC